>JBBTDS010000490.1:0-11290 GCA_038060875.1 Acidobacteriota bacterium
GCCGCTGGTGTGGCCGACGGCCGCGTCGTAGCTGGCGATGTCGATGCGCACCTCCTGGACCATGTCCGGTGGCGGGACGTAGGCGGTCGCGCCGTCGTAGGAGTTGTTGCTCACCCCGTCCACGTTGAAATCAATCCCGCCGCGGCGGGCGCCGGCCACGCTGAGGTTGGAGGACTGGTCGATGTTCCACGGCCCGTCGTACGGGCGGTCCGTCCAGACCGTGGCCGGGGCCATCGAGTAGAGCCAGGCGATGCTGCCGCTGCGCATCGGCATGCTGGCGAACTGCCGGCTGTCGATCACCTGGCCGATCGAGCCGGTGGTGCTCTCCAGCACCGGCGCCTGGGTGGTGACCTCGATCGTCTCGGTCACCTCGCCGACCTGCAACTGGATGTCGATCCGCAGCCGGTCGCCGATCCGCAGCTCGATGCCGGGTTGCGTCCAGGCGCGGAAGCCGCGCATCTCGGCGCTGAGAGCGTACGCGCCGGTGAGAAGGTAGAGCGCTTCGTAGTTGCCCTGGTTGTTGGTGCGCACCGTGGTGGCGACGTTGGTCTGCTGATGGGTCAGCCGCACGGTGACGCCGGGAACCACCCCGCCGGTGCTGTCAGTGACCTGGCCGACGATGCCGCCGCGCGGGTCCTGGCCGAGGGCCAGGAACGGGAGCAAAAAGAGGACGTACCATTTCATGGCCTTGATTGTGCGCCGCGCGCGGGCCGCGCGTCAATACGGCATAAGCGGTAGGCAGGTCGCTGCCTCGAAGTTCAAAGCCACCTGCCTCGCTGTCCTGGAGCGGGTTCCCAAGACACGCAAAACGGTTCGGGTGACGCGTTTCGGCGAGCCGGTTGCCGTGGTGATCCGTCCTTCTCCCGCAGAGAGGCCGGCCCGCTGGATCCGCGCCCTGGCCGGCGCCGGGAGCATTACGGCGCGGGCGCTCAGGCGCGGCGCGGTTTGTGCGCCGTCGGTTGCAACGCCTTGTTAGGCCGTGCACCTGCAGGCATCACTTGAAGCGATGCCATGGAGCCAACATCAGCGTGAACGAGAACCGAAACCTGGCTAAGCCTCATGCCAAACTCCTCAGCAACCTCCGACAGGAGGCGCCACGGCACCGCCTGGACGCCGAACAGCAAGAGAATGAACTGTTGGTAGCCCTTCTCTCGGAGACACCTGAACGTGCGCAAGTCTTTTCGAAGGTGACGGCGATCCACACGGCATTCCACCTCCATTACGGCCCTATTCTGCTGGTGAGAGCCAGGCACGTGAAAGATGAAGTCAGGGATCGGATGATTTCTCGTAAAAGTCGGATTACTCCGCTTGTCCGGTTCGCCGGTTAGGACAAGTCCGGGCTCGCCCGGCAAGATGCAACGCAGTTGGTGGTACAGCTCGTAACAGTACACACGTTCGCGCCAGAGTGGTCTCTGAAGTCCGGCAACTGGCAATCTGAAGTAATGCTCTGCCACGCGGGACGTAGCCAGCGATATCTTATCAAGCATACCCACGGCTCCTCGCTACTCGCACCAGCACCTACATTTCTTGCCCGACCGAAGGACCACGAATTCGGCAGAAACACACGCGCCGAGTGCGCTCCCTTCCGTAAAGATCACACGGTCACCCTTTTCTATTCCGAAACAGTACGTCTTGGCTTTGAAGACCTGACGATTGATTATGAACGTTTCGTCGTTGACTGCTGCCTCCACCACGTGGCCCGCGCGCTCGATGATGGCTCTGCGGAGGTCTCTGTAGCTGACCTCGAGAAGTTCAGCAGTTTCAGGGCAAAGGCTGTGAGCCAAGCGTCCAAGGCTTTCAGTTCCGCATCAGTCAGCTTCGTCAAACCGGCCCCTCGGAACTCGGCCTCTGTCATCACCTTGCGTACGGACACCGCGGTGGGTGGTCCCTGCGCGGTCTGACCCAATAGTGCTATCCCGCCTGCGGCGATTATCAGCAGGGTGAAGGGTATCCTCATGTTTCCTCCAATGCTGAGCGGCCTAACGGGCGGTGCACCTTTTGCGCCGTCCGCTGCAACGCTTCGTTATGCGCCCGACTCGGCTTGAGCTCTTGTCTCCTGTCGTTCGGTCCACTCCTGTACGCGAGCCACGCAGTGGGCAACATCGTCCCGAATCTGGTAGACCCAGAACCTGAGAATGTCCCACCCCAGTTCCATCAGCCGCTGGTTTCTGATCTGATCCCGGCGGCACAGTTCTCCATCCCAATTCCGGTGGTAGCGCTCCCCGTCGATCTCGATATTGAGCCGCCGTTCTCCGTCGAGCACCGCGAAGTCGAGCACGTACTTCTCAACGGGATACTGCGGCACCGGCCGGATGCCGGTCCTATAGAGTACTCCGTAGAACAGCCGCTCCCATTCGGATACGCGCTCTGGATTGGAAACGGCCGGGTATTTCGAACCCAGGTCGGTGGCCGTCGCGGTGGCAACCGGCTCGTCACGCTTCCCAACTTGCCCGGCATAGGCCGCGAAGCGCGCGAGGTAGTCCACGTTGCACTTGAGCGCAGCTTCCTTGTTGCCGACCACGATCAGTGTTGCTCGGGCACGTGTGATCGCAACGTTGAAGAGGTTCGGATTGCTGCGGAGGAAGCCAAGGGCTCCATCGCTGACGCCCGACGACACGACCGGAGAGAAGATCATCACGTCCCGTTCGTCCCCTTGGAATTTGTGGACCGTGTCCGCGAGGAAGTCGACGTCCGCGATGCGTGCGGCTAGACTGTCATGGCCATGGACCAAATCCCGTATTCGATTCGCTTGTGCTCGAAACGGACTGACCACACCGATGCTGCCGCGATACCCCTCGCTGATGAGTCGCTCGATCTCCTTGACGACTGCTAGAGCTTCCGCTTCATTCATCGCGCCGCCGCTGCCTGGACGAACCGTCTTGCCCTGGACGTCCACCCAGCGAACGGCGGGTTCGTCGTGACGCGGGGGACGCAAGCGGTCGTAGCTTGTTGCGACCCTGAGGCGGCCTTCGTAAAACGCCTTGTTCGAGAACTCGATGATGTCCGCGTGTGAGCGGTGGTGATCACGCAGCGCCACGATGTCCTCGCTGCGGCACAAGCTGCTCGCAAGATCGAAGAGTGATCTGGCCGAATACGCCCACCCTGGATAGTCATCCACCAAGCCGTGCTTGCTCAGCAGCTGCTGATCCTGCTGCTTTGATAGCGTGCTGATGTGGCGTAGTTGCATCGGGTCGCCGATCACCACGACTCGGCGGGCCCGATACAACAGCGGCAAGGCGGACGCAATGTCGCACTGGCTTGCCTCGTCGATCACGAGCACGTCGAAGAAGTTCGGGGCGAACGGCACACGCCCCCGGGCTGACAGTGAGGTCACAGCCCAGCAGGAAAGAATCGACGTGATCTGCGGAAAAAGCTGGTAATACCGCCGGAATACGTCGCGACCGAGCTGGCGGTTCTGATCATTGGCAGAGACGATCATCTGCAGCAGAGCGCTGTAGTCACCTAAAAGCTTCCGTTGCTCCGGACCCATGCGTGAAGGCTGGAGTCGCAACCATGCCTGCCACAGCAACTCCGAGTTCTCGGCCAGATCTTCGGTCAGCTTCTTCCACTGTCTGCTAAGTTCCTCGAGAGATCGTGCCCCGGTGAGCGCGGCCAACCTTCCGAAGTACTCCAGAACGGCCGTGACCTGTGAAACGCGGTCCCCCAGCCGGGTGCCGTACTGAATCCACTCGCCGACCGTGAGTGATGAATCAGGCCGCACCTCTGGGATCGACAATCCAATGTACTGGGAGATCTGCTGGAAGGACCTTCCCGCTTCCGCCAATCGTCCGAAGCGAGCCTTGCAGACGAACGGCCAAACAACCCGCGTCATGAACGGCTGTTTGGCCTTGTTTGCCTGATCGACGGCAGCCTGAAAAAGCTCAGCCGCCCGCGTCAGCTTCTGACGATCTATGGCTCGCAGACGACGAAAGACCTTTTCGCCGATCTCCTGACGGATCTGCTCCACCTGCTGCTCCACACGGTCGACTTCGTTGCGGAGGTCGACTAGCACCTGGAGTTCAGCGTCGAGGGCATCTGAGCGCCGTTGGAGTTGCCCGTGGATAGCCTCATACTCGCGATACCGTTCGTGGTCATTCGCCGTTGCCGTCGCGGCCAGCAGGGAGACGAGGTATTCGGCAAGGCGGCTCTGGTACTGATTCGCCCCGAGGCGCAGCAGCACGGGTCGGGGGCCGAGCGCATTCACCCGAGTCTCGACGACGTCCACTGCCTTGTTGTTCTTGCTGGCGAACAGCACCGTCTTGCCTTGACGCGCCGCGTTCACCAGGATCGAGGTCACCACCTGCGACTTGCCCGTGCCCGGCGGTCCGGTGATGACGGTGAGCGGGTTCGAGAGCGCCTGCCGCACCGCCTGGCGCTGCTCACTGTTCAGAGGAAGAACTTCTAGCAACGGCTGCTGGTCCGCCGGCGGCGAGTCGATGGTTTGCCTGTTGAGCCAGGCCCCGAGAGCAGTGGCGTGATACTTGCCCTCCTCGACAGACTGCAACAACCCGAGCTCGGATTCAAGCCCCTTCGTGTAGGGTGACCGTTCGGCAGCAATGAGAATGCCCCGGTTGAAGATGCCCTGCTGGTTGAGTCCAGACAGGGGTGTCCCGCTGCTCAATGCATACGGGTTGATCTCTTGTTGCCAGTCCCAGTCAGACCGAATCTCACGCAGCCTGGCGAGCAATTCGTCAATGTCTGGCTGCTCGCCAGCGGGATTGCCCAGCCCGAGTTCCTCCGCCAACTGGATTGCTTCTTCCATTAGGCTGGTGTCACCGGCGTTGGACAGCGCTCGCAGCGCCCGAAAGTTGATCTGCGGCAAGTCGTCCGTCAGAGTTGGGTTGCCGTACTGGGTGTTCGCTTCCTGGAACGGGAACAGCAGCAGCGGTTCGACCATGAAGCCTTCCCAGCCCTTGCGGGAGCGAATCAAGTTCAGTCGCACGGGATACCCAAGGAACACCGTCTGCCGATTCCGATCTCGACGAATCCGTCCCAGCAGGCGACGGCCAGCCTCCGAATCGAACGGATCGTCCCCGTCCTCGTCGAACATAGGGAGGGTCTCAAGCTCAATGTAGTTCAGGTCGCCGTAATTGGACGTCGCGAACTCGCTCACGCCGCCCAAGTCATCGTGGCTTAGGCAGTCGAGGTAGTAGCGACAGAGCCGGGCCAGTGGGGTGTTGAGTTGCCTCTGTTCCTGATCTCCTTGCGCTGGGATACCGGTTGCATCCCTCGGATACCACCGGTAGCTCTTGTCCTGCTGAACCTTGCCTTTCAGTCTGCCGTAGAGCGCCGAGTTGACGAGGTTCCGATCAACGCCGAGCTGTGTAGCGATGTCCTTGGCTTTCTGCCCAGGCTTCGCCTTGATCGCTTCGAGGACTTGTCGATCCAGATCCGTCATCACATTCCTGTCAAGCGATGGTTTCGTTTCTTGAGCGCATAACGGCGAGCGCTTCACCCGCCGCGCTTTTCAGCGGCCGGGTGGAAGCGCTCGTTAGGCCGCCGCTCAACTTTACTCTGCTCGATCGAGAGATCACTCGTCAAGTTCGATGTCCCGGTATAGATGCTTGGGCCCACGACGGACTGCGGTAACAACGACCCGGCGATTCACCATCGGACCGACCACATCATCGAGGGCGTCACCGGCCTCTTCGACCCGGATGTGAGCGGGTGGGGTTTCTGTCGTCGCGAGTTCGAGCCAATCTTCGTCGAGATGAAGCCCGCGCAAAATACCCTGCAACGTGACTGGTTCATCGGTGCCCACTAGTGGGCGCGGGGGCTTGGCCTTCCGGAGCGCGGCGTTAATCTGTTGCCTCGTGTCTACAGCGAAGGAGGCAACCGGCGCGGCGGGCGCGCTGGCGTCCCGTACTTCAAGAAGGTCAAAGGTCTTTCCGGTAGGCGCCAAGTTGCGCGACAGGCTGAGGAATGCTTCGCGGTACTGAGTATCTTGGACAACTGCCGCGAGTTCGCCCACTGGATCGCTTGCGCTAGCCCGAAGGACGTCGAAGAACGTGGCTGTGACACGCTCCACTTTCGGTCGGTCGGCCTCCCACAGGTCCCTCTGCTTCGGCTCCTGGACTCGGACGGCAAACTGATAGCTTCCAGCGGGTGCCTGAAAGAGCCAAGGCCTAAACAAAGACTGGATGTCCAGTGCGGGCGCCCCGCGCCTCCGAAACGGGCGCTCAAGCAACATCTCGACCGTTCGGAAGAGAACGGCCTGAATGCCCTCCACCTTTCTGATGATGAGGTCAAGAGGTGCGCCGCCGTGGATGACTTCACCGCCCTTGACGGAGACAAGTACGTCTCCGCGAACAAACCTCACACCGGACTGTTCGGCGGCATGGGCGGTCCAAATGACATGCAGCAATTCTCGAAGCTGCGCCTGCGCGAAGGGTGGGATCTCGGAGTTGGCCAAGTAATGGTGTGCCAAGCGTTCGGCTGCAACGTAGTCGCGTCCTTTGTACCAGAGGGCGACGGCGCTCACAGCTGTTATTCCGCGAGTTCTCCGCTTGTCGGCTGCCAGGTCATCGAAGGCCTCGGCCTCAGCCACCGCCGCCTGTCGATACAACTCCTCCGCTCGGCTGGCATCACCGGCGCGGCTGGCAATTTCGGCGTCGGCCGCCAGCTTCTCGCTCCCTGAGTGGCGTTCATTCCAGCTCACGCGGCATCCTCAACGTCCCGTAGCATCAGCAACCTTGCCGAAAAGCCGATCACGCCAGCAACGGCCGGCAGGTTGCTGTTACCTGCCCTCGCCTGTCGAGTCTTCTCCAGCAGTCGCTTTGTGACCTCGCGGTGACCGCCGGAATCAACACCCGATATCTCAAGCCGGAGACATTCCTCAAGGTCGTCATCGCCCGCCCCAGGCAACCCGACGTAGTAATCGGCACCCGTGCCAGTCTCGGCGCGCCGAACTGCAACCAGCCCACGGAGCTTTTCGACGGCCGCGAGTACACAGGCGCATGCCCCCGCCTCGGTAGTGTCTGTGCTGTTAGCCCACGCCGCCAAAGTACGACCATCCGGGGCTGTCCAAATGATTTCGCCGGACGATTCGCTGCGGTTGTCGGAGAGCATAATGGGCAGCGGTGGTAAATGGTGGCGGCTCAGACACACGGCTGCCGCCTCCTGATAACTACCGGCGATCGACTCCGTGAGCGCACGGTGTCGCTCGTGCATTGCGTCGAGGCTCAGCAGCATCGGCCCTCACTCTGCCCGAAGTATTGCAGCATCACGTAACTGCGGCCTAACGGGCGGCGGCTGAGCCGTGGCCCGCAGGGCCATCGGTTCCAGCCGCTGGTTCGGCCGCCGCAGGCGGCCGCAACCAGCTCGGCGCAGCCGCCGCCCATTCAGCCGGCCGTCTGCGGCCGGCACAACCCCCGTTTCAAATCAGCTTGGTGCTGCTCGCCTACGTGCCACAGGTGGTCCTGGAGCGGCTGGTGCAGCACGGCCGGCAGCCGCTTCGGCTTGCGGGCCCGCACGACTCCTCCCATGCGGTCTACCGCTCGTTCCAGAACATGATCGTAAACGCACAGCAACCCCACCAAAGCTTGCTCGCCTTCGGCCAGTTGCCGCGGCCTCGGTGCCGGCTGGCCAGGGAACAGCCCCAGCGAAGACCGACGACATGCGGTGGAGTTGTTCATCACTCCTGGCCTCACACAATTCCTCGCGCGTGCCGCACGGACACTGTTTATCATCCCCCCGCTCAACGTCCAAGTCAATAGCACGCCGGCCCGCCGGGCTGTTTCGGTTCCTTGGGTGTTGGCGAGATATCGCCTCGCACATTAGCAATGCCGGATCGGTGCCGGCTGACGCGGCTTTGCCGGCGAACCGGATTCCGTGACGGCCCGCCACGCTATGAACCACGTTCCCTCTCCAGTCACAACGCCCTCACTCCGGCTAACCTTTTGAGAACACTCGCTCCAGCTCTGTGCCCCAGGCGCAAGTCCTTGACAGCCCGGTCTACCCTGAGACTGGGAGGGCCGAACTTCCATATCCGCCGCCGTTCATCAGATTTCGTCACTTTCAACACCTTCTAACGTCGGCACCGAGTGCTGGGTGGCGTTCGGCCGGCGGCGGTTGTGGCTCTGGTAGCCGAACATCCAGAAGGTCTTGTTGCGCCCGTCGTAGAGCTTGGGCACGTAGACCGGCCCGCCCACCGCCGCGCTGTAACGCAGCCATCGCAGCGAGGGCGTGTTGGCCTTGATCTTCTCCGGCGTGATCGGGCCGGTGGTTGGGTCGAAGATGAAGCGGTTGGTGAAGAAGTTCCGCGTCAGCATCGGCCCGCTGGCGACGGCCGCTCCCAGCGTGCCGTGAAACGCGTTGCCGCCGGACTTCAGGCTGACGTTGATCGAGGCGCCGCTGGTGTGGCCGACGGCCGCGTCGTAGCTGGCGATGTCGATGCGCACCTCCGCCACCATGTCCGGCGGCGGCACGTAGGCGGTCGCGCCGTTGTAGGAGTTGTTGCTGACCCCATCCACGTTGAAATCAATCCCGCCGCGGCGGGCGCCGGCCACGCTGAGGTCGGAGGACTGGTCGATGTTCCAGGGCCCGTCGTACGGGCGGCTGGTCCACACGGTGGCCGGGGCCATCGAATACAGCCAGGCGATGCTGCCGCTGCGCATGGGCATGCTGGCGAACTGCCGGCTGTCGATCACCTAGCCGATCGAGCCGGTGGTGCTCTCCAGCACCGGCGCCTGGGCGGTGACCTCGATCGTCTCGGTCACCTCGCCGACCTGCAACTGGATGTCGATCCGCAGCCGGTCGCCGATCCGCAGCTCGATGCCGGGTTGCGTCCAGGCGCGGAAGCCGCGCATCTCGGCGCTGAGAGCGTACGCGCCGGTGAGAAGGTAGAGCGCTTCGTAGTTGCCCTGGTTGTTGGTGCGCACCGTGGTGGCGACGTTGGTCTGCTGATGGGTCAGCCGCACGGTGACGCCGGGAACCACCCCGCCGGTGCTGTCAGTGACCTGGCCGACGATGCCGCCGCGCGGGTCCTGGCCGAGGGCCAGGAACGGGAGCAAAAAGAGGACGTACCATTTCATGGCCTTGATTGTGCGCCCCGCGCGGGCCGCGCGTCAATGCGGTATACCTGGCAAGGGGACAGCCTGCGTGTTTCCCGTTTATAGAACGGGGGAAACACGCAGGCTGTCCCGCGTTGCCCGCGTTCCCGCGTTCCTCTATCGTTCGTAACCCAGCCGCCGAAGCATTTCCTGAAATCTCGGATCGCTGCGCACGGCCGCGTAGAGCTTCGCCGACGGCGTCACGCTGAGGTAGGCAACGTAGTTCGAGCGCTCCTCGAAAGCCTTGTCCAGGTAACGGAAGTAGCAGTCTGTGTCGCGGAGCCCCAGGCAGACGTAGGCGATTGCGGCGGGTGTCACGTACCTCTCGGTGGACATACGCTCGAGCCGGGCCAGCAGCCGCTTGGCTTCAACCCGCCGCCCGGCCAGCGCATAGGCCTCTCCTAGCGAGCCGATCATCGCGGGGTTGTCCTTGGACGCTACGACGGCCTTCTCCAGGACGTCCACCGCTTCTTTGAGCCGGCCCGTGTTGATGTAGCTCCCTCCCAACTGGTAAAGCGCCCACGGATAGTTTGGGTCCACCGCCAGGACTTTCAGGTATTGGGCGATGGCTTCCTCATCGCGCCCGGCCAACTTGTACATCCAGCCAACCTGCGTTTGCGTGATGAGGGACAGGGGATCGAGCTCGCGCGCGCGCTCGACCTCCGCGATGCCCTCGTCGAAGCGCTGCCGGATAATCAGGGACGAGGCGTGCCAGACACGAGCCGAGGCATAACTCGGATTCAGCTCCAGCGCGCGGCGGAGTTCGAGCTCGGCGCCGGCCCAGTCCCAGTCGTACAGCTTGGCAAAGCCGAGGGCGGCGTGCCCTTCGGCGAGCTGATCGTCGATCTCAATGGCCTTCTTGGCCGAAGCGATCGCCAGCGCGCGATAGTGGGCCGGCGACTGACCGACCAACACGGTGGCGAGCTGGTTGTAGCAGTCGGCCAGCGCGGCGTAAGCGGCGGCATAGGCCGGATCGGCGTCGATGGCTGCCCGGAAGCAGGTCACCGCGCGCTGGATGTCCTCTTCGGTTCTCTTGGCCCAGTAGTGCCGCCCGCGCAGGTAGGCTTCGAACGCTTCCCGACTGTTCGTGCCGACTTTCGCCAGGCGCGCCTCCTCGGAGGGCGACAGCCGCAGCCGGAGCTCTCGGGCCACTGTCCGCTCCACCTCCCTCTGCACCTTTTCGATGGCGCGCAGGTCCAGGTCGAAACTCTCGGCCCAGACCGGTTCGTCGGTGCCGGTGCGGGTCAGTTGCACCCGGACCTGTAGGCGCTGTCCGGCGCCGGCGATCGAACCTTCGATGACGGCGTCCACCTTCAGTTCACGGCCGACCTCGGAGGCTTTTTTCCTGGTCCCCTTGTACTGTGAGGCCGAAGCGCGCGATATCACCCGCAGCCCAGGCAGTTTCGCCAGGTCTCCCGCGATGGTGTCGCTGATTCCATCAGCCAGGTGGTCCTGATCGGCATTGTCCGTGAGGTTGTGCAGCGGCAGCACCGCCAGGCGCCGTATTACGGGCTCGGGAGCGGCGCCCCAAGGCCAGGTGGCCCAGAGAATCGCCCCCAATGCCACTAAGGCCGAAGCGGCGATCCGCCATATCCAGCGCTGCCTTCCGGATGCCTCCCTGGCGCGCTGGCATCGCGCCAGATCGGCCTGTAGATCCAGTGCGCTTTGATACCGGCGAGCGGGCTCCTTTTCGAGCGCCTTCAGCAGGATGCGCTCCAGTTCACGGGAAAGCCCGGCGTTGAGCTGGCGGGGCGCGACGGGAACTTCCTTCAGGATGGCGTTGGCGGTCTCGGCCCTTGTGCCTCCCTGGAAGGGACGCGCCCCGGTGGCGGCCTGGTACAGCGTAGCGCCGAGGGAGAACAAGTCGCTGCGCGCATCGATCGCCTCGCCCCGGATCTGCTCCGGCGACATGTAAGGCGCGGTGCCGAGGCAGGTTCCGGGCTGGGTTACCGTCAGCTCCGCTGGCCGCTCCGCGGCCGGCTCTGCGGTTGCCTCCGCAGTCTGCCGAGGCTCCGATAAGAGCTTGGCCAGACCGAAATCGAGGATCTTCGTCAGGCCGGGGTGCCCGCTTGCGGGCCCGAGAAAGATGTTGGCCGGCTTGATGTCCCGATGGACGATGCCCTTGGCGTGCGCGGCGGCCAGTGCGCCGGCGACCTGCAAGGCGACGTTCAGCAGTTCCGCTTCAGGCAGCGCCCCGCCGGCAAGCCGCTCTTTGAGCGTTTGGCCCTCCAGCAGTTCCA
>JBBTDS010000491.1:0-1306 GCA_038060875.1 Acidobacteriota bacterium
TGCTGCGCATCGCCGGCCTGCTGATGACGCGCAACGCCACCCAGGAAATGACGCGCGCGGAGATGGTGGACAAGCTGGGCCTCGCGGCGGCGATGAAATACCTGCCGCCCGACCCGCCCACGGAAATCCTGCTCGACAAGGAACTCTCGCTGGCGGGACTGGGGCCGCGCGTGCTCGCCGGATATCGGGCAGCGACCTCCGTTCCCTCTCTCCACCGTGAGGAGGGCAGCAACAACTGGGTAGTCAGCGGCGCCCTGAGCGCGACGGGAAAGCCGCTGCTGGCCAACGATCCGCACCGGCCGCTGCTGCTGCCCTCGCTGCGCTACGTGGCGCACCTGGTTGCGCCGGGCTGGAACGTCATCGGCGCCGGCGAGCCGGCGCTGCCAGGGGTCGCCACCGGCCACAACGAGCGCATCGCCTTCGGCATCACCATCGACTGCTTCGACCAGACCGACCTCTACGTCGAGAAAACCGACCCGCAAAACCCGAACCGTTACCTTCACAACGGCCAGTGGCACGAGATGCGCATCGAGCGCGAGAAGATCGCGGTCAAGGGACGGGCGGCCCCGGTTGAGGTGGAGTTGAAGTTTACCCGGCACGGGCCGGTCATTTGGGAGGACCGCCCCCGCAACCGCGCCATCGCTCTGCGCTCGGTCGTAAGCGAGCCCGGCACCGCCGGCTACCTCGGCAGCCTGTCGCTCGCCCGCGCCCGCGACTGGCGGGAGTTCATCGCCGCCCTTGCTCGCGCGAAGGTGCCCGCGCTGAACTACGTTTACGGCGACGTGGACGGCAACATCGGCTGGGTGGCCGCCGGGCTGGCGCCGGTCCGCAAGAACTGGAGCGGCCTGCTGCCGCTGCCGGGCCACACCGGCGCCTACGAATGGGACGGTTTCGTGCCGGTGCGCGACCTGCCGCAGGTGTACAACCCGGCCCGCGGATACGTGGCCACCGCGAACCACAACATCCTCCCCCCTGGCTATCCCCACCGGGTGAGCTTTGAGTTCTCGTTACCGTTTCGGTTCCTCCGCATCGACGAGGTCCTGCGCGCCGGAAAGAAGTTCACTAGCGAGGACTTCCAGCGCCTCCAGCACGACGAGACTTCCCTGCCCGCCCGGGCCTTGGTGAAGATGCTCGCCGGCGACAGCGCGGCGGTGCGCCTGCTCAAATCCTGGAACTTCGTGCTCTCGAAGGATTCCCCCGCCGCGGCGCTGTTCGAGTTCTGGGTGCGCGAGCTGCCCTCCAGATACACCGCTGCCGAAGTGAAGCCCGAGGGGCGCGACCTGGTGGCGCGCCATCTCGCTCTGCC
>JBBTDS010000492.1:0-27391 GCA_038060875.1 Acidobacteriota bacterium
CATTCACTTCAAGAGGGCCGGCATTCGCTGCTCGGCCTGGCTGCCGATCGCGGTCGGCTTCATGACCGGCTGGCTGGCCGGCGTACTGGGCATCGGTGGCGGGTTGATTCGCATGCCCGCCCTCATCTACGTGGTAGGTTGCCCCACCCACGTGGCTGTCGGCACTGACTTGTTCGAAGTGGCCATCTCCGGTCTGTACGGCACCGCGTCCTACACCTACAAGGGGCGAACCGAATTGCTGGCGGCGTTGATCATGCTGGTGGGCGCCGCCGTCGGCGCCCAGATCGGCTCGGTGGCCACCAAGTACGTCAAGGGCTACGGCATCCGTATGTTCTTCGGGTTCGCGGTGGTCGGCTGCGCCGTCTCGATCATCTTCAAGCTGATTGCCGCCGCCAGCACCGGCTTCCGCGCCGCGTTCGACCTCGCGGCCACGATCCTGATCCTCGGCCTGGTGGCGGCGCTGGCCTTGTACATCCTCATCAAGTTTGTCCGCGGCGTGCGGGAGGAACTGGCCCTGAAGCGGAACCGCCTGCACCAGAGCCCGGACAGAGAGGAGAAGCTGGTATGAGCAAAACCGGGGACAGACGGATCTGTCCCCCGACGCGACAATCAACATCCTGTCCAACCGGCGGAGTTGTGGACAGATTCGTCTGTCCCCGGTTTTGCGCGGCTGTCCTGGTCTTTGCGCTCCTGCCCGGTTGCGGAGGCTTCGGGCGGGTGAACGAGGGACAGGTGATCGCCTACGACCGGGAGAAGGGTCTGGTCACGCTGATCAGCGACTCCAACTACCGCGAGCCCGGCGGGCCGAAGTTCGACGTGCTGCCGCCGATCACCATTCGAGTACCGGAAAAGGCCAGCGAGATGGGACCGGCGCCCGCGGGGGGCCGGTTGATGCGGCTGGACACCCGTAACTGTCAGGCGGTGGTTTTTGATTCCGCCGCCCAGGATCTCAAGACGATCGGTTACAGCCCGGTCGAGCAGCACCTCAAGGTGGCCGGCGATGACGGTCGCCTGAGAGGTGTGGCGTTCCCGGTGGTGGACCGGCAGCGGAAGACCGTCACCGTGTACGCGCGGCGGGAACAGGCGCTCGTGACCTTCACTGTGCCGGATGAATTCCTCGCGTTGCCGGAGGATAGCTGGCGGGAGGGCGACGAGATCCGCTACTACTACAAGGATCCCGGTCAGGCGCTGCGGCTGATGAACGTCACCAGGACGGAGATCGGCAAAGCGGGGAAGTAGCGGCTCGCTCTCGCCGATGTTACGTTGCCACCGGAACCATGCCACTCTGGTAGTGGAAGTAGAATGTGGGGCGACATCACCCTTTGTGTGCGGAGGTACCTTTATGGCTGACATTCCCGTCGAGGCGCTCGCCGAAGAGATGTACCAGATGGTGGCCCAATATGCCGGCAAGAGGAATCTCAAGCCGGGCGATATCACCAAAGAGATGATCGCCAGGCATGGCGAAGGTTGCACCAAGGAAACCTGCAAGCAGGCGATCCGGCTGCTGATCGACTCCGGCCGGTGCATATACAGCTATCTGGGCGGCTCTTACATCCAGCTCCCGCCCAAAGAGGAATCTCCCGGAACGTGAGCCAACTTCGACCATTGCCGCGTCTCGTCGTCGCCGGTCTCTCCGGCGAAGCGGGCAAGACGGTGGTGTCGCTGGCGCTGGTGCTGGCGGCCCGCAGACGGGGCCTGCCGGTGGCCGCCTTCAAGAAGGGGCCCGACTACATCGACGCGGCCTGGCTCGCCTGGGCCTCGGACCGCCCGGCCCGCAACCTCGACACCTTTCTCATGGGCTTCGAGCGCGCCGTGGCTTCGTTTGCCCGCCACGCCGCGCCGGCCGGGCTCAGCGTGATCGAAGGCAATCGCGGCCTGTATGACGGCGCTGACGTCCGCGGCGCCGACAGCACGGCCGAGCTGGCCAAGGCGCTGGCGGCCCCGGTGATCCTGGTGCTCAACGCCACCAAGGTGACTCGCACCGCCGCCGCCTGCGTGCTGGGCTGCCAGAAACTGGACGCCGGCGTGCCCATCGCCGGGGTGATCCTCAACCAGGTCGCCCGGCCCCGGCACGAGAAATTGATGCGCGAGGCGGTGGAATCCGAGTGCGGGCTGCCGGTGGTGGGAGTGATCCCCCGCGCGCCCGCCGGCGCGCTGCTGCCCGGGCGCCACCTCGGGCTGGTGCCGCCGGAAGAGCACCCCTTCATGTATCAGATGGCGTGTCATCTGCGCGAGTTGGCGGACGGGCTCGATCTCGATAAGCTGCTGGCGCTGGCCGCGTCCGCGCCGCCGTTGCCCGCGCCCTTGGAGCCTCGTCCCGCCAGCGCGGACGGCAGCGGCCTGAAAGTTGGCTACCTGAGAGATTCGGCTTTCACTTTTTACTACCCGGAAAACCTGGAGGCGCTTGAGGCGGCCGGGGCGTCGCTGGTCCCGGTTTCCGCGCTCTTTTCCCAAGCCCTGCCGGAAGACCTCGACGCACTGTACATCGGCGGCGGGTTCCCGGAGACGCACGCGGCCGCGCTGGCGGCCAACACCGCGTTGCTGACGTCGCTGCGGCGCAACGCGGAGGCGGGCCTGCCGGTCTACGCCGAGTGCGGCGGGCTGATGCTGCTGGCCCGCGCCATCCGCTGGCAGGGCCGCACGTATCCCATGGCCGGCGTACTGCCCTTCGAGGTGGAGGTCTGTGCGAGCCCGCAGGGCCACGGCTACACGGTGCTCGCGGTTGATCGGCCGAACCCCTTCTTCCCCGTTGGGGTGACGCTAAAGGGCCACGAGTTCCACTACTCCAGGATCGTGGCCGACGGCGCCGCGCCCGCCTGCGCCGGCGCCGTGCTCCGGGGCGCCGGATGCTGGAAGGGGCGCGACGGCGTGATCCAGGGCAACGTCTGGGCCGGCTACACCCACCTGCACGCGCTGGCGACGCCAGAGTGGGCGGCCGGACTGCTGAAGGCGGCCCGACTCATTATCCGACAGGAGACGATCTCATGAGCAAACTTCTACCCCCGCACGGCAGCGCGCAACTCAAGCCTCTCCTTCTCCAAGGCGAGGTCAGGCAGGAGGAACTCAAACGCGCGGCAGGCCTGAAGAAAGTCCCGATGACCAGCCGCGAAACCAGCGACCTGATCATGATGGGCATCGGCGCCTTCACGCCGCTGGACGGCTTCATGGGCCGCAACGACTGGAAAGGCTGCTGCGAGAGCTACAGCATGCCCAGTAAGAAGGGCCTGTTCTGGCCGATCCCGATCACGCTGTCGGCGTCCGAGGAGCTGGCGGGCTCGCTCGCCATCGGCGAGGAGGTGGCGCTCTGGGACCTCGAGACCGAAGCGATCATGGGCACCATGAAGGTGACCGAGAAGTACGGGATCGACAAGCTGTACGAGTGCAAGGAGGTCTTCCGCACCAACGACCCCGCTCACCCCGGCGTCCAGAAGGTGATGGAGCAGGGTCCGGTGAACCTGGCCGGCACGGTCAAGGCGCTGTCGGAATCCTACTACCCGGAGATGTTCGCCATCTACCAGCGCCCGGCCGAAGCCCGGAAGGTGTTTGAGGAGCGCGGCTGGAGCACGGTGGCCGCCCTTCAGCTCCGCAACCCGATGCACGGCTCCCACGCCTACCTGGCCTGGGTGGCCATCGAGGTCTGCGACGGCGTCTACATCCACCAGCTCGTCGGCAAACTCAAGCCGGGCGACATCCCGGCCGAGGTGCGGGTGAAGGCGATCGAGGCGCTGGTGAACAAGTACTTCCGCAAGGACCGGGTGGTGCAGGGCGGCTACCCGATGGAGATGCGCTACGCCGGCCCGCGCGAGGCGCTGCTGCATGCCGTCTTCCGCCAGAACTATGGCTGCTCGCACCTGATCGTCGGCCGCGACCACGCCGGCGTGGGCGACTACTACGGACCATTCGACGCCCAGACGATCTTCAACGAGATCCCGCCCGACGCGCTGGGGCTGCGGCCGCTGTGCATGGACTGGACCTTCTACTGCTACGAGTGCGGCTCGATGGCCTCGATGAAGACCTGCCCGCACGAGAGCAAGGCGGTCATCGACGAGAACGGCGTCTACAAGGGTGGCGCACGGCTGCTGCTGTCGGGCACCATGCTGCGCAAGCTGATGAGCGAGGGCAAGCCGGTCCCCTCGGAGTTCTCCAAGCCCGAGGTGATCGCGGTGCTGAAAGAGTACTACGACAGCCTAGAGGAGAAAGTCGAAGTCAAGCTGCACGGCTTTGCCACCGGGGCGGCGGACAAGAAGTAGACTCTGCCGGCGCACATGGAGCGGATCGAACGCAAAGTCAACCAGACGGTCGTTAAGTTGCAGCAGGGCGACCTGACGGCCCTGCCGGTCGATGCCTTCGTCTACTACGCCCGGGAAGACCTGGCGCCGGGCGCCGGCTTCGGCACCGCCATCCAGGTCCGCGGCGGCGACGTCGTCAAGAAGGAGCTGGAGAAGATCGGCCGAATCGGGATGGGCGAGGCGGTCATTACCACCGCCGCGGCGATGAACGCCTCGCACATCATTCACGCCTGCGGCCCCAAGTTCCAGGAGCCTGACACCGAGAGGAAGCTTCGCGCCGCCATGCGCGCGGCGCTGAAGCTGGCCGATGAGAAGGGGCTGAAGACCGTTGCCTTTCCTCCGATGGGAGCGGGCTTCTACGGCGTTCCTCTGGATCTCTGCGCGAGGGTGATGCTGGAGGTCATCAAGTGCCATGTGACGGCCGCAACCTCGCTGGAGGAAATCACCATCTGCGTGATGGACCGCCGCGAGTTCCTCGCTTTTCAGGACAAGATGGCAGCTCTTTGAGGAGGCCCGATGCACGAGTTGAGCCCGCTGCTCGCGTTCGTTCAAGACCAGCTCCAGATTGCCGCGCTGCTGTTCATGGCGGTCGTGTACGCGCTCAAGATCCGCTGGATCTTCCGCTTCCCGGCCGCGCGCGACCGCCAGGAACGCACCGGCGATCCCGCAACCAGTGCGCGTAAAGGCGCGGCCTACTCGCTCGTTAATGTCGCCATGCCCTGGGCGATGCCGAGCACGCGCCAGCACCTCTTGTTCTACACGCAGTTCGTCATATTCCACCTGGCGGTCGCGGCTTCGATCACCATGTCTTTCCTGATTCCGTACGCGCCGGAAACGATCGCGAGCTCGGCGGCGGTCAGGCTCTTGCAGGCGCTGTTCGCCGCCGCCGTCCTCGTCGGCCTGTGGCGGCTGATCCGCCGCGTCCGGGACCCTTACATCAGAGCCATCAGCACGCCGGACGACTACTTCTCGCTGTCGCTGCTGATCGTCTGGTTCGGCTTCAGCATTCTGGCCGCGCCCAACCAGCCGCAAGAGGGCGAATGGCCGCTGATGGTCTACTTCGTGCTCACCGCCTTCTTCCTGGTGTACGTGCCGTTCAGCAAGATCTCCCACTACCTCTACTACCCGTTCGCCCGCTGGTACCTGGGCAAAACGCTTGGCTACCGCGGCGTTTATCCCGTCAAGCGGGGAGGCGAGACACCGGCATGACGCAGAGGACCACCATGCAAGCGACCCGATGCTGGAAGGCCGAGCGAGTCATCGAGCGGCTGCATGAGAAGGTGACCCGCCAGATGGTGCTCTCGCTGGAGGCCTGCGTTCACTGCGGCCTGTGCACCGACCAGTGCCACTACGTGCTGGCCAATCCGGGCGACGTGACCTACGCCCCGGCTTACAAGGCCGGCAGTATCCGCAAGTTCTTCAAGGCCCACATCGACTGGACCGGCCGCCTGTT
Organism: Acidobacteriota bacterium; assembly: GCA_038060875.1. Taxonomy (GTDB): domain Bacteria; phylum Acidobacteriota; class Terriglobia; order Bryobacterales; family Bryobacteraceae; genus JBBTDS01. The sequence goes on from JBBTDS010000492.1 coordinate 5,743, forward strand.
CCCCTGGTGGGTCGGCGCCCGCGGCCTCTACACCGACGCGGAACTGGAGGACCTCAAGGACACCGTCTTCGGCAAGTGCACCAACTGCCGGCGCTGTGCGCTGAACTGCCCGATGGGCGTGGACCAGGCCACTTTCAACCGCATGGCCCGCGGCCTGCTCACTTACGTCGGCGTCATGCCCGAAGGCGTGGCCGTGGCGGCCAAGGACCAGTGGGAAATCGGCAACCAGATGGGCGTGTTGCCCGAGGACTACCTGGAGACCCTCCAGTGGATGGAGGAGGAACTCCAGTCCGAGTACGGCGATCCCACCATCAGTATCCCGCTGGATAAGCCCGATTGCGACGTCGTTTACGCCATCAACCCGCGCGAGATCAAGTACGACCCGCGCACCGTCGCCGAGGCGGCCGCCATCTTCCATTTCGCCGGCGAGAATTGGACCATGACCCGGGTGGGCTGGGACATGACCAATTTCGGTCTGTTCAACGGCGACGACGAGCTGGGGGCGGCGATCGCCGGCCGCGTCTACGACGAAGTGGAGCGGCTCGGCGGCAAGAAGCTGGTGCTGTCGGAGTGCGGCCACGGCTATCGCTCCACCCGCTGCGAAGGGCCCAACTGGGGCCGCCGCACCACTCCCTTCCCCATGGAGAGCTCGGTCGTCACCATGCTGCGGTACATCAAGGAAGGCCGCATCCAGGTGGACAAGACGAAGAACACCGAGCCGGTCACTTACCACGACTCCTGCAACAACGCCCGGAGCTGCGGCTTCTTTGAGGAGCCGCGGGAGCTGCTGAGTTACGTCGTCACCGACTTCCGCGAGATGTATCCCAACCGCGCCGAGAATTACTGCTGCACCGGCGGCGGCGGCGCGATGTCGATGTCCGAGTACTCCCAGCGCCGGCTCAAGTCGGCTAAGATCAAGGCCGAGCAGCTCCAGGCAACCGGGGCGAAGATCGTGGTCACCTCCTGCCACAACTGCGTGGACGGCCTGTTCGACCTGATACGCCACTACAAGCTGGGCATGGAAGTCAGGCTGCTGGTGAACCTGGTGGCCAAAGCGCTGGTGGCGCCGGCGGGTCCCTTGCCCGCCCCACCCCTAGCGTGAGAACCTGGGACACTCACGGAGGCCGGAAATGCATCGACGCGAGTTTTTCCAGGGGACGGCACTGACAGCCGCCGCGGCCCAGCGGGTCGCCGGCGCCAATGAGCGGGTAAGGCTGGGCCTGATCGGCTGCGGCGGCCGCGGCCGCTACGTCGCGCGGCTGATGCAGGAGGCCGGCGGCGTGGAATTCGCCGCCGTCTGCGACGTCTATGAGGCTAACGCCGCCCGCGCCCGCGAGTGGGCCGGCCCCGGCGCCCGAGCCTACAGTGACTTCCGGAAACTGCTCGAGCAGAAAGACGTCGACGCCGTGCTGGTGGCCACGCCCGATCACTGGCACGCCATCCCCACCGTGCTCGCCTGCCAGGCCGGCAAGGACGTCTACGTGGAGAAGCCGCTGGCGCACAACATCAAGGAAGGGCGCGCCATGGTGGAGGCGGCCCGCCGCTCGGGCCGCATCGTGCAGGCCGGCACCCAGCACCGCTCGGCGCCGCACCTGGCCGAGGCGGCCCGCATCGTCCAGAGCGGCGAGCTCGGCGAGGTCCGCTTCGTCCGCGTCTGGAACTACACCAACATGCATCCGAACGGCATCGGGCGCGAGCCCGATTCCGCTCCGCCCGAGGGCCTCAACTGGGACATGTACTGCGGCCCGGCGCCGCTGGCGCCGTTCAACCGCAAGCGCTTCCTCGGCACCTATCGCTGGTTCTGGGACTACTCCGGCGGCTACATCACCGACTTCGGCACGCACCGCTTCGACACCGTGCTCCAGATCATGGGCGCCGATGCCCCGCGCGCGGTGGCCGCCGCCGGCGGCCGCTTCACGCTGAAGGACGCCGGCGAGGTGCCCGACATCCTCCAGGTCACTTACGAGTTCCCCGGCTTCATCCTCAGCTACGAAGCGTCGAACCTGAATGCCCACGGCCTGGGCGGGCGCACGCCGGGAATGAAGTACTACAACGCGCGCGGCGCCGAGGACCGCCCGCACGGCATGGCCTTCTACGGCACCAACGGCGCGCTGTTCGCCGACCGCATCGGCTTCGAGATTTACCCCGAGCGCAAGCCGGGCGCGTCGTCGGAATACCGCATCGAGCGCAAGTTCACCAACGGCGCCGAGCCCACACCGCTCCACGCCAAGGCATTCGTTGAATGCGTGCGCAGCCGGAAGAAGCCGCCCGCCGATGTCGAAGACGGCCACCGCGCCACCATCATCGCCCACCTGGGCAACATCGCCTTCAAGAGCGGCCGCAGGCTGCGCTGGGATACGGCCGCCGAGACATTCCCCGGCGACGCGGACGCCGCGCGCCTGCTCGCCCGCCCGGCGCGCAAGCCCTGGGACCTGATCTGATCCCCCCTACTCGAACGGGATCCGCAGCCCGTCCATGATCCCCTTCATGTAAGCGATGGCGAACAGCCGGCCGAGGATCGCGTAGCCGGGGGTCTCGTTCGATTCGCCCTCGAGCGTCGGCGCATGGTCGGGGCGCATCGGGCCGTTGAAGCCGGCCTGGTGGTAGACCTGAAGCATCCGCGCCATGTCGGTGGGGCCGTTGTCGTGGAAGGTCTCGCGGAAGTGTTCCGCCTGCCCTTCGATGTCGCGGAAGTGCACGAAGAAGATCTTCTTCTGGCCGCACCACTCGCGGGCCAGCGCTTCGATGTCCTCGCCCATGGCCTTGAAGTTGGCCTGGCAGAAGGTGATGCCGTTCACCGGGCTCGGCACGAGGTTGAGGATGCGGCGGTAGTTCTTCGCGCTGATGGCGATGCGGCCGATGCCGCGCAGCGGCGAGAGCGGCGGATCGTCCGGGTGCAGCGCCATCTTCACCCCCGCCTTCTCGGCCACCGGGATAACCGCCTTCAGGAAGTACTCGATGTTCTGCCAGACCTTCTCTTCGCCGATCTCGCCCCACTGGGTCAGCCCCTGCTGTTTGGCCACGCGGTTGTCGAACTCGCTCGTGAGCGCCCCACCGCGCTCGGGGACGTTGACGTTGGTGCGGTACCAGCCCAGGCCGGCCATGAAGTTGTAACAGAGCAGCGGAATACCCGCCTTGCCCAGCGCCTCGATGGCGGCGCGGTAGTTCTCGATCTCCTCGTCGCGGCCGGGCGCGCCGAGCTTGATCTTCTCGGCGGGGACGGGGTGGCTTTCGACGCCGGCGATGGTCAGCCCGAAGACCTTGTAGTCGGCCTTGATCTTCTCCAGCGTTTCGACGTAGCGGTCCCGGCTGGCCTTGGCCAACGCGGGCAGCACGCCGGCGATCACGTGATTGACGCCGAGCTGCTTGGCCAGCTTCAGTCGCTGCGGCAGGTTCAGGCCCACCGCCAGCGCCAGCTTGATGCCGGCCCGGCCCGGCGGCGCTTTGCGCAGCGGCCCCCGCGGCTGGGCGCCGGCCGCGACGCCCGCCCCCGCCAATGCTCCCAGCGTCCCGCGGACGCAATCCCGGCGCGTGTATCTGGCCATGAGTGGATGCTACCAGATTTTGCCCGCGTCTCAGCGCCCCTTGCTCAGGCGGCGGAAGTAGTCGGCCACCGCGTCGGCGTAGCCGGGCGGGATGCGTTCGGCGGCGGCGGCGCCGGCCTGGCGGGACTCCGGCTCGCCGAGCCGCCGCCGGAGCTGAAGCTCGATGCGGTCCAGCCCGGGCAAAAATTGCGCCCGCATGCGCTCCAGTAGCGCCGGATTGCCCGGCGTGCGCCTCGGATCGACGCGCTGCATCTCGCGCAGCAGTTCCTCCAACTCGCCGGCGATCTCGGGCTCGTCGCCGAGCGCCTGGCGAAGCTGGGAGAGATCGCGTAGCGCGTCCTGGTAAGCGCGGGCCGCGGCCGCGGGATCGCCGCCGGCCGGGAGCGCGTGGCGGGGATCGGTGGGCTGCCACTCGCCGAAGTTGGTGGCCGCCCAGCTTCCGGGGCCACGGTCGCCGCCCTGCTGGCGGCGGGCGCCGCCGGGGCCGCCCGTTGAGCCGCCCTCGCGCGCGCCACCGGCCTGGCCCCCCTGCGCCATCCGGTCCAGTTGCTCGCGAGCGCGCCCGAGCCGCGCCAGCGCCCGCTCCAGGTCAGCTTGCTGCTCACCCTGGCCCCGGCCCAGCGCGCCCTGCGCCTCGCGGAGCTGGTCCCGCAGGTTCTGCAGACCGGCGGTCACCTGAGCCTCCCGCATGATCACGTAAGCGCCATAGCCGCGGCGGATCATCTCGGCGTTGTACTTCATCCGCGTGCCGATCTCCTGGCGCTGGAGATCGCCGAGGGCCTCGCGCAGCTTCGAAGCCGCCGCCCGCTGCCCGGAGGCCAGGTCGCGCGCGCCCTCCTGCATGCGGCGCTCCAGTTGCGCGATCTCGTCCACCATCCGCTGTTTCTCGCCGGCGAGCTGCTCGGCCTCCTGCCGCGTGCGGCTCATCGCAGGATCGCCGTAAAGCTGGCGCAGGCGGTTGGCGAATTGCTGCTGCCCGGCCGCCAGGTTCTCTCCGCGGCGAACCATGTCGTCGAGCTGCCCGCCCGCTTCCTCGCGGCGAAGGCCGCTCAGTAAATCGCGCGCCTGGCGCAGCCGCTCGGCGGCGTTCTGCTGGCTGCCGGGACGGTTCATGTCGCGCGTGGCCTCGGCCAGCCTGTCCAGCGCCTGGCGCACGCGCGGATCGACGCCCGCGCGTCCCATCGAGCGGAGCCGCTCGCCCTCAGCCCGCGACGCGGCCGAGGCGCCCTCGCTCGACCCTTCCCCGCCCGCCTGGCCCGGGCTGCCGCGCGTCAACTGCTCCATCCGGCGCTGAAGCTGCTCGGCCTCGCGGCGGAGGATCTCCTGCTGCCAACGCTGCTCGAAGTTCTGCCGCGACGCTTGCCGCCGGGCCAGCTCCTGCTGACGGCGCGCCAGCTCTTCGAGCTTGCGGAGCATCTCATCGATCTCGCGCTGCTGCGGGGCCGCCGCGGCCGCCCGCTGGCCGGTCTCGTACTGGTTCTTCTCGGTATCGAGCTCGAGGTCGAAGAGGTTTTCGAGGTCGCGCCCGGCGCCGCCGCGCCCCCCGCGCCCGCCACGGCCGCCGCGGTTGCCGAAGGCCACCTGGATCTGGCGGAAAGTGGCCTCGGCGCGCAGCAGGTGCTGGAGCGCCGACTGCTCGGGCACAAGCGCCTCCTGCCACTTCACCCCACCGAGCTTGCCGGCCGCGGCCGTCATCGCCTCGGCCGCCTTCTCCATCTCCTGCGAAAACGTCTGGAATTCCTGGTTGGCGCGCGAGAGCTCGCGGCTGCGCATGCGGTTGGCGAGCGAGCGCGCCTGGTCGCGCAGCTTCGATTGCACCCCGGCCAGGAACTTCGCCGTCCCGGCGTCGGCGCTCTTCTCGCGGAGCTGGTTCCAGGTGGCGGCGATGATTTCCTTCTGCCGCTCCGAGATGCGGTTTTCGTCCTGTTCGCCGCCGCCCTCGCCGCCGGCGCCGGCCATCTGCTGCGATTGCGAGTACTCGCGCTCGAACGGCTGCGCTTCGACGAAGTAGATGTCGGTATTGGAGGAATTGCGCGCATCGCGGGCGGCCGCGTACAGGCTCACCACGTCGCCCGGCGCGAGCTTGAAATCCTCCAGGTAGAGCGTGGTCGCGCCGCCGGCCTGCTTCAGCCCCTTGCGCTCCAGCAGCGGGACCGTCTGCTCGGCGCCGCCGTTCACCCGGTAGTGAAGCGCGAGGTCGTCGAGGCCGAACTCGTCCGCCGCCTCGACGGCCACGGTAACCTCCTCGATCGGGCTGACCTTGGCGTCGCGGCCCGGCCGCGCGATCCGCACCTCCGGCGCGGCGTCCTTCCGCGCCTCGATGAAGTAATCCTCGCTGAGGCGGACGAGCTCCTCCTCCGGGCGGCCGGGGATCTTCTCCAGCGCCGCGATGTGATACGAGCCGTCTTTCACAACCGTGAGGCGGGCACTGCGCCAGTTGCCCGCGCCCGCTTCCAGCGGCAGCCTGCTTCCGTCATCGAGCACCAGCAGCCCACGGCTGAGCGGCCGGTCGGTCTCGACGGCGATCTCCGCCTCGGTGCCTTGCACTGCGCGCAGATCGCCGCCCGGCTCCTCGACGGCGGCCGGAAGCGCGGTCCACTGCGGATAGCGGTAGGTCACGCGGATCCGCTTGATGCCCGGCAGATCGACCACGCGGATGGTGTACACGCGCGAGCGCACCGCGCCCGCGGCCACGCAGTAATCCACGTTTTCCGGAATACCCGCCAGCAGCAGCTCGTAACCCGGGCCGCCAGGCTGGGACCGCATCGCCACCTCTTCCCATTTCGAAGCGTTGTGATAGCGGGCCGCCAGGCGCACCGCCTGGGTCTCGAACCCCACCAGCCGCGCCGTGATCAACTGGTCCATCTTGCGGCGGACGGTCGCGTTCCCGGGGGCAACGACGATGTCGTAGTAAGGCTGGCTGCCGGCCACGGCCGGCCCCGCCCACAGCAGCCCGGCGCCGTAGCCCAGGTAGCCTGGACCGGCCAGGATCAGCCAGACGAGCACCGCTACCGCGGCCGCGGCCGCCGAACCGAAGCCGGCCATCCAGCGGCCGGTGGAGAAGCGGTCCCCACCGTTGCGTTCCATCACCTCAATCGTGTCGCCGGCCAGCAGCTCGAGGAACGCATCCGCTCCCTGCGACGAAGCCTCGGCGAGCGTCACCAATCTTTGCTCAAGCTCCGGGTTCCGCCGTTCGGCGCGGCGGGCCGCCCGGGCGCGGTTCACCCGCAACAGCGGCAGAACCAGGCCAAAGCACCCGGCGAAGGCCAGCGCAAAGAACAGCAGCCAGCGCGCGGCGGTCACGCTGGGCGCCGAAAAGGCGAACCGGTTGGCGAACCAGACCAGCAGCAACGTTGCCGCCAGCGCGCAGCCGGCCACCAGCGCCGCCCCGCGCGAGAGCATCGCCAGGCGCAGCATCCGCTCCACGCGCGCCAGGTAGGAGTTCAGCCTCGCCAGTGAGTTCATCCCGCCTCCCTCTCAACGTCCAGGTGCCTGTTGCCGATCCATGATTCGGCGACCACTAACGCCAGCACTACCAGCAGAGCATACCACCCGAGATCCTGGCGTCGCCGCTCACTGCCGGCGGCTCCCGAGGTCCCGCCGCCGCCCTGTCCCGTCTTCTGCCATAGCGCGAGCGTTTCGCCCGGGATCAGCTCCAGGTCGGATTCGCGCGGGTCGGCATTGACGGCGACGGTCTCGTGCCGCCCGCTGCCCCGCCGCAGCTCGTAGAAGCCCGCCTGGGTGACGGCGACCGTTTCCGCGGTGGCCGCCTGATCCAGCGAGAGCGCGCGCCGGCCCCGCGGATCGATCACCTCGACGGCCGTGCCTCGCTCGCCCGCCGCGCGCAGCGGCAAGTGCGAATCCACCGCCAGACTCTGGAAGCTCTGCGCCTGCCCGGCCAAGTATGCGGCGGTCTGCTCGATGAAGGGCACGAAGGCGGCCCGCAGCGGGAGGTCGTTCGAGATGTTGTCGAAAGTGGAGGCGAACAGCAGAACGCGGCCCCGCCCGAGCTGCTTCTCCATCAACAGCGGCGTCTGATCGGCGAGGCGCGCCACCACGCGGGCGTCGCTCGGATCCACCCGCAGCGTCTGATAGAACTTCACCGCCTCCCACTGGCCCGCCCCGCGAAGCGAGGGATGCCCGACATCCACGTGGGAGACCGTCTGGAAACCGTTGGCCCGTTCTTGCTGGATCGAGGCGCCCAGCAGCGGTACTCTCTGGCGCGCCGCCGTCGCCGGTCCGAGCGCGATCCAGACCGCGCCGCCCTCTTCCGCGTACTTGTGTAAGGCGGCGGCGAAGTTCCCCGCGAGCGAGCCCACATCGGAGAGCACCACAAAGGCGTAAGAAGACGGGGCCATGCCGGTCGCCTGCTCCACGGTCGCACTCGCCAACCGGAAGCCGTTAGCCGAGGCTTCGAGCGCGGTGCGGAAATACAGCAGCGCGCGGCGCTCGCGGGCCTCGTGCACGAACAGCACCGGGCGCGGGTCGTCGCGGTCCATGGCCACGAACCGGCGGTCGTCCTCGGGAAACGCATCGGCGGGTTCGATACGCACCTCACCCCGATTCGGGCCGTGCCGCGTCTCGAATCCCGCGAATTCCACCGATGCCCGGCCGCCGGCCGGGACCTCGATCTCCTTGCTCTCCGCCAGTCGTCCGTTCAACACCAGCGACACGCGCTTGTGCGTAAGCGCAGCACCGAAGCTTGCGACGGTCGCCTGGACTCGCGCTTTCTTCGGATCGTAAAGGCGGCCGGGCGCCTGTGCGTTCTCCACCGCCCAGTTCGCCGGCGCCGATGCGGCTACGGAGTGCGGCATCAGACGCGCACCGTCCGGCAGCCGCAGGTCGGCGAAGGCCGGCGGCAGCGACGACTTTTGCAGGTCGCTGAACAAGTGGATCTCGACCGGCAGCCGCGAGGACTCCGCCACCGCCCGCGCGGCCCGCACCAGCTCGCCATAGGAGCTGCGCGAGTCGGTCGGCTCGATGGACTGGATGGCGGCGCGCGGCTCCGCGCGGTCCTGGGTGGGCTGGGTCAGCATCCGCACTCCGCTCGCGAAGGCGACGACCTGAACGCGATCGCCCGCGCCGAGCCGGGAGAGCGTGTCGAGCGCCGCGCCGCGCGCGCGCGCCATCCGGTCTCCCTGGCGCATGCTGAAGGATTCGTCGAGCGCAAGCAGGACGAGCTTCGCGCCGCCCGCGCCGGCGCTCGCGGTCTCGCGAAACGGGCGCGCGAAGGCCAGCGCGAGCAGCGCCACCAGCGCCGTCCGCAGCGCGAACAGCAGCAGGTAGCGCAGCCGCCGGTGCTTCACCGAGCTCTGGATACGGCGCTCGAAGAACATGAGCGAGCTGAACGGCAGCGGCGTGCTGCGGTGCCTTCGCAGCAGGTGCAGCCACACCGGCAGCCCCACCGCCGCCAGCGCCGCCAGAAACCATGGGGAGAGAAAGCCCACTACATCCTCCCCTGGCGCACGGTGAGGTACTCGCGCAGCGCCTCGTCCAGGGGCCGGCTGGTGTCGAGCAGGCAATAGTCCATGCCGGCGCGCTTGGCCGCGGTGCGCAACGCCTCGATGTGCGCGTCGATCCGGCCGCGGTAGTCGGTGCGCGCGTATTCGGGTGAGACCTCGAGGCTGTCGCGCGTCTCCAGGTCCACCAGCAGCACCGGCTGGCGAAAGCCGGGCGAGATCTCTTGCGGGTCGAGCACGTGGAACAGGATCAGCTCGCTGCCGCGGAACCGGATCGGCGCCATCGTCTGGACGACCGTCTCCGGCGTCTCGTAGAAATCGGAAACCACCGCCACTATGCCACGCTTCCGCATGTGGTCGAGGAAGTGGAGGAAGGGCTTGGCGAAGTCGGTGCGCGCGCCCGGCTCGGCCCGCTCCAGCGCGTGCAGGAGCCGCGAGAGCTGGCCGTGGCGCGAGGAAGGCGCGACCACGTTGCGGACCGCGTCGTCGAAGACGATCAGCCCGGCCGCGTCGCGCTGGTGGCCGGCCAGGTAGAACAGCGAGGCGGCCAGGTAGCGCGCGTAGTCGAGCTTGTTCACGCGGTGGGAGCCGAAGCTCATCGACGCGCTGGCGTCCAGCAGCACGGTCAGCCCGGTGTTGGTCTCGCCGCGGTAGCGCTTCAGGTAGCAGCGCTCGGTGCGGGCGAAGACGTTCCAATCGACGTAGCGCAGGTCGTCGCCCGGCGTGTAGGCGCGGTACTCCGCGAACTCCTGGCTGAAGCCGAAATCCGGCGAACGGTGCAGGCCGGCGACGAAGCCCTCCACCACCGTCTTGGCCACCAGGTCCAGGCCGGAGATGCCCGCCAGAACCGCCGGATCGAGATACCGCTGGAGCATCGTCCCCCTCAAGCCGCCGGCGGCGGCTCCGCCTCGAGCAGCCGGCGCAGGATGTCGTCGGCCTTCAGCCGGTCCGACTCGGCGTGGAAGTTCAGCAGCATGCGGTGGCGCAGCGCCGGCACGGCCAGCGCGCGAATGTCTTCGTAGGTCACGTGGTAGCGCCGGCGGATCAGCGCCCGCGCCTTGCCGGCCAGCACCAGGAACTGGGCGCCGCGCACGCTGGCCCCGTAGTTGACGTACTTGCGGATGAAGTCGTGGGCGTTCGGCTCGATGTTGCGGGTGGCCCGCACCAGATCGACCGCGTAGCGCGCCACCGAATCGGCGATCGGCACCATGCGCACGAGCTGCTGGAAATCGAGGATCTCCTCGGCGTTGGTGACCTCGTCGGCCTGGGGCACGTGGGTGGTGGTGGTCAGGTCGATGACCTGCATCTCCTCGTCGCCGGTGAGGTAGCCGAGCACGGTGTTGAACAGGAAGCGGTCGAGCTGCGCCTCGGGCAGCGGATAGGTGCCCTCCAGCTCGATCGGGTTCTGGGTGGCCAGCACGAAGAACGGCGCCGGCAGCTTGTAGTGGTTGCCGCGCACGGTGCAGGCGACCTCCTGCATCGCCTCCAGCAGCGCCGATTGCGTCTTCGGCGGCGTGCGGTTGATCTCGTCGGCCAGCAGGATGTTGGCGAAGATCGGGCCGGGAACGAACGTCCAGGTGCGATGGCCGGTGACCGGATCTTCTTCGATGATGTCGGTGCCGGTGATGTCGGCCGGCATCAGGTCCGGGGTGAACTGGATGCGCTTGAAGGCCAGTCCCAGCGTCTGGGCGATGGTGCGGACCAGCAGCGTCTTGGCGGTGCCGGGCAGGCCGGTGATCAGGCAGTGGCCGCCGACAAACAGCGCGATCAGCACCTGTTCCAGCACCTCCTCCTGGCCGACAATGACCCGGCGCACCTGCCGGACAATCTCGCGGTGGACCTCCTGGAACCGCTCGATCCTCGTCTTCAATTCGCCGGCGTCGATCTGTATGGCAGTGGCCATCGTCTTCCCTTCGTCTACCGCTCCCTTACGGTCGCGGCTCGGTAACGAGCTCCAGCAACATCTTCTGCGCCGGCCGGTAACCCGGCGCGGCCTCCAGCGCTAATAGTAGGTGTTCCTTAGCCTGCTCCAGGTTACTGGCGGCCCGCCAGGCTCTGGCCAGATTGAAGTGCGCGGCCGCCTGGTCCAGCGGGTTCAGCGCCACGACCGCCCGGTACTCGCGGACCGCACCCTCGGCGTTCCCCTGCTCCAGCCACAGATCGCCCAACTTCCGGTGCGTCTCCTCATCCAGCGGATCTATATATATGAGACGCGCCAGCGCCGCCGAGGCTTCTTTCTTTCGACCCGCTTCCTCTTCCAGCGCGGCCAGCTTCTTGAGCAGCGCCGGACTGCGCCCGCCCGCCCGTGCATACCGTTCGAGCTCCGCCGCGGCCGCCGCCTTGTCGTTCAGCGCCAGGTGCGCCGCCGCGATCAGCTCGTAGGCGCTGCCGGCCTCGACGAAATCGGTGTAAATGTCGCGCACTGCGGGTCCCTGGCGGATCACTTCCTCGTGCTTGCCGCCGTGGGCAAGTTCGGCCAGGCTCTCGAGCCGCTTCCGCCACTCTTCAAAACCCTGCACGGGGGTTCGAGTCTCGCCCTCCAGCCACGCCAGAAACCGGCGGTCGAGTTCTTCCGGCGAGATCCCCAGCACCTCCTGGATTACCTGCGCCGTCGTCTTGCGCGCGGCGAAGCCGTGCATCATCGCCAGCAGCTTGTCGAATCCGAAGCTGCCGGCGACGTAGTCGCAGATACGGCCCGCCTGGAAATAGGAGACGGGCACTTGGGCGGGGTAGCTGGGCCGCACGAAACCGCGGTCGAGCTGCGTCACCGGCAGCAGTTTCTTCTCGCGGATGGCGCGGATGGCCTCGGGATCCAGCCGGTCGCCCCACTCAAGCGATGCGGCCGTCTCCTCGTGAACGGCCATGCCCTCGCTGAACCAGCGGGGCACGCGGTGGTTGGTGGCCGTCAATACGTAGACGTGGCTCAGCTCGTGCCACAGCGTGCTGGCCCAGTGGAACGCGCCCTTCCTCCGGGACGACGGGCTGTCCATCGCGACCACCGGGCCGAAGCTGACGCCCAGCGCGCCGAGCCCCGGCATGCCGCGCGTGCGCACCGCGAAGTCCTCGTGATCGGGATAGACCTCGATCCGCACCGGCTCAGTGAGGCGGAACCGGTACTTGCGCTCGTAAGTGCCCAGCGCGCGCGCCAGCTCGGCCTCGAAATAGGGCCGCAGCGCCTCGGCCTCCTTTTGGTGAAGCTTCAGCACGCCCGCGCCGCTCTTATGGAAGACGAAGTTTTTGTAGCTGTCCAGCAGCCGCAGCGCATTCACCGTGGGGTCGTTCTGGTACCCGTTCTCGTAACAGAGTTCGAGCTGCTTGCGGGCTTCGGCGTCCCGCCCGAGCCGCATCAGGTTGATGCCCAGCTCCGAGCGCGCCTCCCACAACTCGGGATCGATCTCGATCGCCTTGCGGTAGAAGCTGATCCCCTCCTCGTAGCGCCGGTTGAGGACCAGGAAGCGCGCCCCGGTCGCGTACGCTTTTCCGTACGCCGGATTCACCTTCAGGATGCGCCCGATCCACGGCGTATCGGGCCGGTCGTCGAGCCAGTCGATGGCGGCGCGAATGGCCATCGCGTCCAGCGCCTCGGGCGAAACGGCCAGCGCCTTATCAGTCTCCTCGATCGCCCGGGCCGGGTCGTTCTCTTCCAGAGCCAGGCGCGCCAGCAGCTCGCGCGCCTCCGCCAGCTCGGGCGCGGTTTCGACGGCCTTTCGGGCCAGCTCCACCGCCCGCCGCTCGAAAGTCTCGGCCGCGATCAGCGCCAGGCCCACCAGAGCGCCGGGATGCTCCTTCCTCAGCGCGAGCGCTTCCTCGAACAGCGCCGCCGCTTCGGTCGGGTTGAACCGCTCCAGCAGCAGCCGCCCCCAGCGCACCTTGTAGTCGGGGTTCTTGGGGTTGCGCTCGACCGCCAGCCGGAACTGGTCGCGGGCCGCGCGGTACTCGGCCAGGCCCCAGTACGCCTCCGCGCGGGTGTAGGGATCGGGGCTGCGGAGCAGGCCGGTGAAGCACCGCCGGGCTTCGCCCTTCTTGCCATGGTGGCGCAGGTCCAGGCAGTCGGGCAGCGTCTGGGCAGCGAGAGGGAGAGCGCACCACACGAGCAGGAGGAGCCTCACTTGTCCATCTCCTCCTGTGTCTTGGCCAGCTCCAGCAGCAGCGCCGTAAGCTGCTTGCGGTACTCCTGCGCGTCCATGGCCGCCTTCTGGTACTTGAGGCGATCGATCTGCTGTTCCAGCTCTTCTTTGCGGGCCAGCAGCGCGCGCCGGGCGGGGTCGGCGGCGGCCGCCTGGGCGCGGCCGAAGCGCGCCACGGTGAACGCGGCCGCCAGGCGGCCTTCGCCGCTCGCCAGCGAAGGCGATCGTGTGCCCGCCCCTTTGCCCGTGTCCTCGAGCAGCGGGTGTTCGGTCGCCAGCCGCTTCTGTCCTTCGTAAAACTTCGCCGTCTTCTCGGCGGCGTAGCGGAAGGCCTCCAGCGCCGAGATCGCTTCATTCTTGTCCGTATCGGCGGACGGATCGCGCAACCCCTCCACCCAGTAGCGGGCGAAGACGGTGGCGTTCTTCTCCGTCCCGCTCTTGGTGGCCGTGATTACGACGCGGTTCTCCTTGCGCAGCAGCTCGATGGCCGCCCCGCTGGCGCTGGTGGTGATCACCACGAGCTGGCGCTGGGCGCGGATCTTCTCCAGCAGGCTTGCCAGCTCGCTGTCCGAGAGGTCCGGACCCGGCAGGTTGAACTTGTACTCGAACCCGTCGAAGGCGCCGTGACCGATCAACACGAGCACCAGCGCGTCTTCCGCACGGACCTCACGGGCCAGGCCCTCCAGCACCTGGCGCACCCGCGCCCGTGTGGCCGCCGCTCCGTGGAGCGTTTCCACCCGGGAATCGCCGCCGCTGGCCTTGAGGATCTTCTCCATCTCCTGCGCCCAGGAGGAGAAGCGCTGCTCGTAGTCCGGCTCGCCGCCCAGGCCGGCCACCGTCACGTAGAAGGTGGTTGCGCGCAGCGACCACGCGGCCAGCAACAGGACGGGCAGTAGTCTCACACAACCCCCCACTTCCGCCGCAGCAGCCACTCGGTGGAACGCAGCGCCAGCGCCAGCAGGAACACAAACGGCATGTCCCATAGGTCGCGGAGCTCGCGCACGGTGATGCCGGCCTCCGAATAGGAGATCTCCTTCGCCAGCCTGGCCGCCTCGGCCGGGCGGTAGTATCGCCCGCCCGTCTGCGCCGAGAGCCTCTCGAGCAATTCCCGGTTTTGTCCGGTGCGGAAGTTCTCGGCCACGCCGTCCTCGCGGCGGACCATCAGCACATCGCGCCCGAGCTGTTCCTCGCCCCGGCGCGCCTCGATCTCGGCGACGTAGGAGCCCGCTTTCTCGGCCGTCCACTGAGTCTCGTAGACACCCGGTTCCTGCGCCCGCGGCTCCAGCTCGATCGTTTCAGCCGCGCCCTCCGGCCCCATCATGCGGGCCTGGACGCGGGCATCCGCGACCGGCCGGAAGGCCTTGTCGCGCACCGCGACCCGCAGCGGGACACGGCTTTCGTCCGAGACGACCGGCCTGGGCGTGGAGGCGGCCACCGTCCCCGGCGCGCCGGTCACCAGCCAGCGCAGCATCTGCCGCCAGAACAACTCATGGCTCTGGTCCGACAGCTCCTGCAACATCTGCCAGCGCCAGCTTCCGCCGGTGGCGAAGACGGCCGTGCGCCCGTGGCCGTAATTCTGGGTGACCAGCAGCGGCAGCGCGCGCCCGCCTGGGGTCTTCATCTCGGCCAGCACGAGCGCGCCGGGCTTGGGCTCGCCCGCTTGCTGGTGATCCGCCAGCGGCGGAAGCTTCCGCCAGCGCTCGTCGTTCTTCTCGGGCCGCTCTTCCAGGCGGCAGACAACGTGGTCGCGGCCCGCCACGGCCAGCGCGACGCCGGTCTCCTCGCGCAGGAACGTCCCTTTACGCTCTGGCAGCGTCACCGGCAGCAACTCGGCGAACGGCGCTCGCGCGTATCCGCCTTCCGCCAGCGCGGCGCGCCCGCCCAGGAACAGGACGCCGCCGCCGCGCCGGTCGGCGAACTCGCGGATCAGCTCCTGCTGGGCCGGCGTGAAGTATCCGCTCTCGACGCTGCCGATGATCAGGCCCTGAAACCCGAACAACTCTTCGGCCCGCGCCGGGAAGCCCTGCTCCAGCTCCTTGGGATCGCCGATGCCCTGGCGATAGACCTTGTTCTCCGTCGTGCGCAGCATGGAGACGAGCTGTAGGCCGGTGTCCTCCTCAATCGCCCGGCGGATGAACTTGAACTCCCAGCGCGGCTCGCCCTCCAGGTAGAGGACACGCGGCTTGAGCGCCTCGACGTTCACCAGTTGCGCCACGGCGTTGTTCCTGAGGTTCTCCTCGCCCGCCAGCGGCTCGATCGTGAACTCGAGGTTGCGGGCGCCGGCCGGGCCGGCCTGGAACATCACCGCTTCGGTCTGCTCGCCGTTGGCGAGAACCACTTCGCGCGAGGCAACGAGCTTTCCGCTCTCGCGCACCGCCAGGCGCGCCTTGGCCCGCGCGTAACCCTGTTGCCTGATCCTCACCTGCGCGGCCAGCCGCGAATCCGGCAGGGCGCGGGCGGGCGTCTCCACGCCGGCCAGCTCGATGTCGCGCGCAAACTTCTCGCGGCCAAAGCCGATGGTGTGAACCGGGATGCGGTGCCGGCGGATGGCGCCGATCGTTTCCAGGTCGATGCCGCCCCGCGTGTCGGCGCCGTCGCTCAGCAGCACCACCGCGCCGATGGGCAGGCTGGTGGCCTCGGCGGCGATCTCCTTAAGCGATTCCCCGATGTGACTCGCGCCCGCGCCGGCAGTGGCCTGCTCGAGCTTCTCGATCCGCGCCGGGCTCGTCCCGAAGCGGTACAGCCGCACCTGGAACCTCCGCCCGAGGTCCGCCAGCAGGCCGCTGGCGAGCGTGCGCTTCGCCTGCTCCAGCCGCGTCCCGCCTTCCTCGCTCAGGGCCATGCTGCGCGAGTCGTCGATCAGCACGGCGACGATGTTCTGCTCCGGCTTCAGCGTAGCGATGCTCAAGGCGGGATGCCAGACCAGCAGCAGCACGAGCGCGACCAGGCAGGTCTGGAGAAGCCAGACCGCCGCCGGGCGCAGGCCGGCCAGCGCCGCGCCCGCCCGAGTCGCGGGGCGCCGGCGGATCTGCCAGGCCAGCGCGCCCGCCGCCAGCAGCACTCCCGCCGCCAGCAGCCACAGCGGCCAGCGGCCCAGCAACACCAGCTCGCCTTTCGCGAACGCGGCCGCCGGATATTTGAAGAGGAATTCGAACATGCCGGCGGATCCTCAGTGCGTCATCGCGTAGATGATGTAGTTGATGCCGATGCGGTAGGCGAGCGAGGCGTAAGGCTCCGGGTAGCTCGGGTGATCGGCCCATTCCCAGGCGTCGCCCAGGTCCATGTTGTGGCAGATGGCCACCATGATCCGCCCCTTATCGTCGTAAATGGCCCGCCAGCGTGGCTCGATGCCGTCCTGCTCGTAATTGCGCCCGCTATACCAGTACTGGATGCCGGGCACCTGGAAGCGCTCCTCCAGGTCGTAGAGCACGTGGAAGAGGGCGTCCTTGTTTTCCAAATCCACAACCGGACGGTCGGGTAAGACGCGCTGCATGCTGTTCATGAAGACGTCCCATTCCCAGGTGCCGTGGAAATCGTCCACCATCAAAAAGCCGCCTCGCAGCAGGTAGTCGCGCAGCTTGCGGCACTGGGCCTCGCTGAGGTCCCAGTGGCCCACTTCGACCGCGTAGATCCACGGCCATTTGTAGATCTCGTCGGAGTCCAGGTCCACCACCTGCTCGATCGAGCGGGTGTGGATGCGCGTCAGCCGCCGCACGCCCTGGACGAACTGGCGGTCGGCCTTGTAATAGTCGGTGGCCCAGTTGCCGCGAAACCGATAGGAGAAGCGGACGGAAGGATATCGGAGGCGCGCGAAGGTGTACTCGGTCTTCTCGTTCCAGTCCGGGGGCAGCGGCGCGTCGTCGTTATCCACCTCGCCGCGGAAGCCGCGGAAACGGCCCTGGAAGGCGAGCAACGCCCCGCAGAGCGCGATGCCCAGCAAGACAGCCAACAACTGAACCCGGCGGCGCATTCATGTGCCCCTTCAGTTGCCTCCAGGATATCATGATGGGTTGCGGGGACAGCCTGCGTGTTTCCCCGTTTCCTTCCGGGGGATTGTTAAGCCTGCCTAAAAAAACGGGGAAACACGCAGGCTGTCCCCCTACTAAAACTCGAGTCTCAGTTGCACGTTGGCATGGCGGTGAGAAGACCGCTCCGGAGCCAGTCGGCCCCCAAGAGAGGTGAGCTGCCCGGTTCCCGCCACCGAAATGTTGGTTCTCATGCCGAGGAAGTGAGGGGTGTTGAAGAGATTGGATATGGCGCCGGTGTAAACCAGCCGGAACCTCTCGGTGATCTGGAATCGCTTGCTCAGCGTCAGGTGATGAAGGTTCACGCCCTGCCCCTCGATGACGTTCACTCCGGAGTTTCCAAACCGGCCCGGCTCCGGAACCCGGAAGGCCGAGGCGTCAAACGAGCGATCCACCGATCTCTGTCCCGCCGGGACATTGCCGTCGGCAATCCGGTCGGGAAGGCCTCCTACGGTGTTGGTATTGGAAGGATCGGACCCCGAAAAGGAGGGACTGAAGTAGAGGGCGGTCGAAAAGATGCTGATGGTCTGAAGATTCCATCCGCCGATGATCGCATCCACCGCCGGGTGCGCACCGGAGAGATAGCGACGGCCTCGGCCCCAGGGCAGATCGATCATGGCATCGATGACCGCCCGGTGGCGCCGGGTCAGGCTGTCCCGTGACCAGTGCCTCGTCACATCATAGGGATTCTCGGTGTTCAGCCAGTTGTGCATGTTGGCGGCCCAGGTCCAGTGGCCGTTGAAGGTGATGGCTCCGACCTTGCGCTGCACCTGAAACTGGAGCGACTCGTACTTCGACTGTCCGTCCTCACGAACTTCGGTGGTGCCCACAAACTGAGGATAGGGACGGCGCGCGGCGGTGAAAGGAATCAGGCTGGGCCTCGGTTTGTTGGCGCCCAGATCGTAGTTCAAGCTCCGGCTGCGAGAGCCGACGTACGAGAGCCGGACGCCGATATCGCCGATCTGCCTTTCCAGGCTGATGTTGAACTGGTGAATCGATCCGTCGCGGGTCTGCAAGGGATAACCCCTGACGCTCTGGGAAGGTATGGAGGCGGTGGCCAGGTCGGTCGGGAAGGCATTGGGAAAGGCGAACATGGGCTGTCCGCCGGTGATCGCGTTGAAGTAGGTCTCGGCGATCTGAAAAGGACCACCGCCCGACGCTCGGTCGAAGTAGTCGGTGCGGTACGTGAAAACACCATACCCCCCGCGGATTACGAAATTCTCCCACATCCGGTAGGCGAGGCCCAGCCGGGGATGGAAGTGCCTCCGGTCGGGTGTGGGCACCACTTTGCCCTCGACAACCGTGATGGTCTGAGGATAGAGGGGGCTGACGGCACGGAGCGTCCCGGGCGCTACGACGACGTTCCCGGTCGAGCGATCCCAGTTGAACTGGAGCCCGTCCTCATAGGTGGGAGAGCCGAAGTATTCCCAGCGCAGCCCGTAGTCCAGGCTCAGCCGGCGCGTGACCTTGAACGTGTCCATCAGGAAAAGTCCCAGTTCATAGGCCTTCTGCGTGCGACCCGGGAAAGGATCGAGGCGAACGCTGCTACGCGGGAGGCCCAGGAGGAAATCGGCATAGGCATGACCCGTCATGACGCCGTTGAAGGTGAAGTTGCCGTAGTTGCTGTTGGAGATCTTCGAGCTGAACGTGCTGAACCTTCTTAGCACGCCGCCGAACTTCCAGACGTGCCGGTCCTTCACCCACGTCAGACTTTCGTCAAAGGTGAAGGTGTTATCGTCAGCGCCAACGCCTCCACTGGTGACGTCCAGCGTGGTGAATCCGGTGATGCTCATGGTCGGAAAACCCATGGTGCTCAGCTTCTGCCGATTGACTCCCTGGAGACCGATCGCCCGGACCACTTCGTCCGCCTTCGGGGGGGTGCGTCCGTCCACCTGCTCCCCATCGACGATCTTGTCGTGAGCCCACCCGAAACGGAACGTGTTTACCAGTGAGGGGGAAAACATGTGGGTGTCGGAGATGACAGTCTGCCAGTGGTCGCGCGTCCGGGTCCATTCAAAACCCGGCAGCCCGCCGCTCAGCACATAGGGGGTCCTTCTCTGCGTGAACCGGCCGTAGAGCATGTTCTTGGCCGACAGGTTGTGGTCGATCCGGACGAACGGCCAGTCTCCCCTGTAGAGATCGTCCGGGTAATCGTGGGCGAAGCCGAAATTGTTGGTCAAGGCGCCGGGCGCCCCCAGATTCGGCGCCGGAATATAACGGTCCTGAGCTTTCTGAGAGACCGGGTTGATCCTTTGGGCCGGGATCCTCTTGTCCGGGAACGGCTGCCCGGTGAGGGGATCTCGGATGGCCGCGGTGATCTGAGAGAAGTCGCCTTGCCTCATTGGCACGCTGGGCACGTTAGCGATTCGGAACGATCCGAGGGGGAACCTCTGGGCAAACCAGGAGGCATAGAAGAAGGTCTTTGTTCTGAGGATGGGGCCAGCAGCTTCCACCTGCCACTCATGCTGTAGGAACGGGGTCCTCCGGGGATCGAAGAACATGCGAGCCTCCAGGCCGGAACTGAAGTGGCGATAAAGAATCGATCCGCGGAACTGGTCGCCGCCTCGCTTGGAGGTGAGCTGGTAGTTGGCCACCCGCGACTGATCCGCCTTGGCGTTGACCGACCCCACCGTCAGCTCTTCAAAGAAGTAGACATTATTCATCTGGTTGCCCTGTCGGTCGTTCTCCACGCCGTCAAAGCCATGGGACACCTGGGTGTTCGGCTGGCCTGCAACCTGCGCGTTTCCTCCCTGCGCCTGAACCCCCGGCAGCAGAATCATGAAGGTCCAGGGTTTGGGGTAGGAGTTGTTGAGCGGGCTGTCCTTGATCCTGACGTCGGCGATGGCGTCGGCCAGGGTGGCAGTGTCGGTGGTGATCACGGCGGCCCCGGCCGTCACCGTGACCTGCTCCGTGACTTCGCCGATATCGAGCCTCACCTCAATGCGGCGAATCTGACCGGCATCCAGCCGAATGTCGTCGGCGACGAAGGTCTTGAAGGCTGCGCGGGTCACCGTCAACCGGTAGGTCCCCGATTTCACGTCAGGAATCTCGAAGCTCCCGTCCTCGGCCGACAGAAGGGTTCGAGCCACGACGTTAGTGGCCTTGTCAACCAGCGTCACCTCCGAACCCGGTAGAATCCCTCCTGACCGGTCGGTCACCGTTCCGCGAACCGTGGACAGAGTTGCTTGGGCGAACAAGCCCGGGCCGCCCAGAAACAGGACTGCTCCCACCCACGACAGGAACTGCGTTCCCTTTGGCATGTTTCTATCCCCCTTGCGTCCCCTCATATCACAATGTCAGGGCGCCCAGGGGGCGGCGGCCTCTGCTCTACTCCTTGAGCGCAAGGTAAATCAGCACCTTGACCGAGGGCTGGTTCCCGGTCAGCCGCGCCTTCAGCCGCAGCCACTGGCCGAAGTCCCGCAGCGCCAGGGAGTACAAACCCTCGGCCGACATGATTAGCGGTTCCCTGCCTTCATCGCACCGGCCGCCGCGCGGTCATGCGCTGCTTCCCGCCGCTCGGGCCCGGCCCACTATGCGACCAGGACTGGGAGGGCCGGAGCCGGCTCAAAGGCCGCCCCGCGGGGTCATCGAAAAGGGGCGGGCTGCCGGCGTCGTTCCGGTTTCAGGCGAAGATCGTCACCCAGGTGTACACTACGCTATCGGAGGCCGCTATGAGCCAGAAAGCATTTTCGCTGATTGCCGGGATAATTTTCCTCCTGATTGCCCTCGGCCACATACTCCGTATCGCCTTCGGTGTGTCGTTCGTCGTTCAAGACATTCCAGTACCGATGTGGGCAAGCGGGATCGCCGTTGTCTTGATGGGATACCTCGCCTACCAGGGGTTTCGGTTTGCGCGGAAGTCCCCGTCAGGTGTGTGACATTCTTGATGTGTCCGTACCGTTTGGCGCCGCCTGGTCCCCTGCGCTTCAGGGTGTTGCGGGTTTCAGCTCGAAGGCGCCAGACCACTCGCTATAGATGCTGCACTCCGCCCCAGCCTTGCAGGCGGTGGTGTGTTTCACATCGCCGGGCATGGAAAAGTAAGAGCCGGGTCCGAGTTCTTTTGGCTTCTGCCCTTCGAGTCCTTCGACGATCGTCCCCGAAATCACCACGCTTCTCCCGCCGGCTGTGTGCGTGTGCAGGGGAACCTCTGTCCCACCGGCAAATTTGGCAAATGAGCCGTGGGGCCCCTTTTGGGGATTCCCCCAGGCCACTGCCTGCTGAACACCCGTTGCGTCCGGGGCATCCACCCACTTAAGCTCCGAGGCCGCTCGCAGGACAACTCGCTTTGCGGCCGGTTTAGCTGGCGCCTGGGCGTGCATCGAAAGCATCGACGCGCCGAAAACGGACGCGCCTGCCACGATGACCAGGCGGATCATACATGCTTTCATCGGTAATCCTCCCCTCGGGTGTCAGTATAGAAAATAGGCTCTGTACTAATCTTGAGAGTACGGGGTTCCAGCCTATCAGGTAGCCTTGGGTTCCGCAATCCGCAT
>JBBTDS010000493.1:0-2353 GCA_038060875.1 Acidobacteriota bacterium
GTCATTCAGAGACTTAGGTCAGTTGCGGCTGCTGGGGGTTCCGAGACTGCTGCGACTTTTGCGTTCCCCCGCCGTTCCTGCTAGTTTAAGAAAGCAATGAAGCGGTTGCAGCCGGTGATCTGGTCCAAGGGCACCTTCCTGACGCCGCAGCATCTGCAATCCCAGGAGCTGTTCATCGAGAGCGCGCTTCAGTTCCACCTGGAGTCGCTCAATTTCCGCCCCTGGGGATTCACGCGGTTAGAGGTGAACCAGGAGGCGCTCGCTGCCGGACAGTTCGCGCTGGCCGCGGCCGAGGGCATTTTCCCCGACGGACTGGCTTTCGATATCCCGAACTCCGACCCGGGGCCCCCGCCCAAACCGCTGGCGCAGTTCTTCGAGGCGGACCAGGAGTCGCTGGACGTCTACCTGGCGATTCCCCACTACCGGGAACGCGGGTTGAACGTCTCGGTGGACCGGCAGGGGGCCGACACCCGCTTCCTGGCCGAAGTCGCGCTGGTGCGCGACGAGAACCGGGACCGCACCGAGCGGCCGATCCAGGTCGCCCGCAAGAATTTCCGCTTGCTGGCCGAAGCCGAGGCGCGCCAGGGCGCGACCACGCTGCGCGCGGCCCGCGTGCAACGCACCGCCGCCACCGGGTTCCAACTCGATTCCCGCTTCGTGCCCCCGCTGCTGGACCTGGCGGCCAGCGACTACCTGGTGGCCATTCTGCGGCGACTGGTGGAGATCCTCTCCGCCCGCAGCAGTATGCTGGCCGGCACGCGCCGCCAGAAGAACCAGACGCTGGCCGAATTCACTTCCGGCGACATCGCCAATTTCTGGTTGCTCTACACCGTCAACTCGTACTTCCCGATGCTGCGCCACCTGTTCGAGACCCGCAAGGGCCATCCCGAGGGCCTGTTCAACATCATGAGCTCGCTGGCCGGCGCGCTGACTACCTTTTCGCTGAAGATCCAGCCCCGCGACCTGCCGGTCTACGACCACGATGAGTTGGGCCGCTCGTTTACCGAGCTGGACGAGAAGCTGCGCTTCCTGCTGGAGACGGTGGTGCCGGCCAACTTCGTCTCGCTGCCGCTGAAGCTGGTGCAGCCGTCGATCTACGCCACCGCGCTGGCGGAGGACAAGTACCTTACCGACACGCGGATGTACCTGGCCATCCAGGCCGAGATGAACGAAGCCGACCTGATTTCCAAGACGCCGCTGCTGATCAAGGTGTGCTCGGCCACCCACATCGAGCACCTGGTGCGCCAGGCCCTGCCCGGCTTGCGCCTGATCCACGTGCCCAGCCCGCCCAGCGCAATCCCCATCAAGCTGAACTACCAGTACTTCAGCGTGAACCAGTCCGGTGGAGCGTGGGAAGCCATCACCCGCGCCCGGAACCTGGCCGCTTACGTGCCGGGAGACTTCCCCAACCCGCAACTGGAGCTCATCATCCTGCTGCCGCAGGCGGCCTGATCCTTCAGCGCAGCACGAGGAAGTACACTATCAGCGCGATCGTGACCAGCAGAGCGAAGCCGGCAATCAGGAACAGCGGCAGATTAGATCGGGCGCCCGGCGGCCCTGTTGGCTTTGGCGCCGCCAGGCCGGGCGCCGGTGACTGCGCCGGCACGGCCTCCACCGGCGGCGGGCTGACGCCGACGATGCGGGTGAACTCGCCCGGTCCTGCGCCGGCCACGGGAGGCATGGGCGCGGGCGGAGGAACGGTCGGCGTGGTGAACAGCTCGGTAGCTCCGCCGCGTGGCGAGCCGCTGAAAGCCGGCGGGGCGGCGGGTTCCGGCGCACCGGCGCCCGGCCCGAACAGGCGAGTGAACTCCCCGCCGCGCGCGGGCGGCGGTCCCAGCGGCGCTGGCGGTGGAACTCCGAACCCGGCGGGCGGGAACTCGGGCGGGGGCGGGCCCGGCGGCGGTCCGGCGACCGGGCTTTCCGACCGCGGTGGACCCGGGGCAACGGGCGACTGGAACATGCGCGTGAATTCCCCGGGCTGTTCCGGCTGGAGGCTTGAGGGCGGCGCGGGCGCGCCGGCCGGGGGACTGCCCCCCAGCGGGGATTGAAACATCTTGGTGAATTCGCCGGGATCCCCAGGGGATGACACCGAGGGAGGCGGCGGTGGCGCGCCGCCCAGAGGGGACCGGAACATCTTAGTGAATTCTCCCGGGGGTGGGGCCGCCGGTGGCGGCTCGACTGACGGCGGCATCGGCCGCGGGGGCTCGGGCGGCGGCTGCACGCGGACCGGCTCCACGGGCCGCTGGGACTCCACCCGCGGTGCGGCAACAGGCGCGGGAGCAGGCGCTGGAGGAGGTTCGTACCGCGGCGCCTCCGGCGCCTTGTGGACATCCGACATCACCGCCCTGTACAG
>JBBTDS010000494.1:0-1029 GCA_038060875.1 Acidobacteriota bacterium
CATGTCGCGGCCGTCGCGGCGGATGTCGGGGTCGAAATCCTCCTTGCCGCCGCCCAGGATCACGTCGAAGACCGGCTGGCCGTTGAGGAACGGGTTCTCCAGGAACTGGCGGCTGAGCTCGAAGCTGGGGTCGCGCGAGCCGTTGTGCGAGCCGTGGGCGGCTGGAGTGGCGTCGGTGACGTTGGAGGTGGCCACCACGGCGGTGCGGTAGTTGTACTTGCGCTTCATGTACTCCCACAGCGTCTCCACCCGCGGGTTGTCGTTGGCGGCCCAGAGGTTCGCGGCCGTCGGGCTGCTTCCCCACAAGCAGTCGTTCCCGTCGCCCCAGGCGCTCAGGGCCCGGTTGATCGTCTTGTTGCCGGTCGCCCAGTTGGTGGCCGCGGCCGAGGAGTCGGCGATCACCCGGTCCTTGCCGTAGCCCATCACCATGCCGCTGACCGGCATCTGGTCCATCTCCAGCAGGCGGTCGAAGAAGCCTTCGCGGAAACCGGGGAGCCCGGGCAGGGTCTCCACGCTGCGGGCGATGATGCGGCCCGCGTCGCGGTAGGCGTTGCCCATCGCGTCGCCGATCATCAGGATGATGTTGCGCGGCCGTTTCGCCATCGAGAAAGGCTGGATGATGATGTCCTTGACGTCGCTGAACAAGCCCTCGGCGGAGCTGACGCTGGCCGAGAGCCGCACGTTGCCGGTGGCGGAGAACCGGAACAAATCGGCCCGATAGACCGCGTCCTGCCGGCCGTCGCAATCCAGGTCGGCCGGCGCCGGTCCCTTGAACCGCGCGGTGATGTCCACCGCATTGGCGGTCACGCGAAGCCCGCTCAGGTTGGTCATGTTGCGGGCTTCGATCACCAGGTCAAGCTGCTGGTCTTCGAGCAGCCGTGTCCGCTCCGGCAGAAGAACGGATAGGTTGGACTGGGCATCGAGCGGCCCCAGCCCGGCAATGAGCACGAGGGATACAAGCTTCACGGACATCCTCCTGAAGGGAGCCGAGTCTATCAAAAAGCCGGTATCATTGTCACTTATGATGCG
>JBBTDS010000495.1:0-6683 GCA_038060875.1 Acidobacteriota bacterium
ATCCTACGATAGCGGGAACGCCTTCATCGTTTGGTTGCGGCTATGCTGCGCTATGGCGACAGGGTCGGACTCTGTCCTCTCTGCTCCGCCGCATGAAGAGAGGACGAGGGGCAGGAGAAGCGCGAAGAGCGCAGACGAACCATAGACCGGCTTCATTTGTTTCTGACTCCAGAGATTGACTTTGGCGAGGGTTTACATCCTGGGACCCCGGCCGCGATCCAGTGTACACCCAAGCGCCTCCGGTGAAACCGTTTTGTGCGTTCTCCCCACTTGGAGCGGGTCGGCCCGGGCACGAAAGGGCGATACACCACGGGTTCGCACCGCGTACAGGTTAGCACATGTACGTCGGCGGGGTGGCCCCTCACTGTGTCGTACGGCCACCTTCCCTACAGCGGGCCCACGAAAACCATCTCGGCGCTGGGGGCGTGAGGCAGCGGAATGCGGACGCCCGTGTTCACCAGCTCGGTGCCGCTCATCCGCGACTCGAAGGGATCGAGCGGCCAGTGAGGCGGTAGACCCGGCCGCGCGCAATGCGGCCTGTGATCGCCTTGTAGATCTTGATCTCCGGAGCGGCGAAGGCGAGCTGCTCCAGCGCCATTTCCGCCAGGCGATTCATGAGAATCCACGGGCCGCCGAACATATCTCGGTGATCGCCTCCAGCGACGGCGAGTTGGCCGCCGCCCAGTATACCGGCGGTGCGGCCGTGTCAATGCCGCGCCAAACCGGGGACAAAAACGTCTTTCCCCGGTTGGGCAGGCCCGCTTCTACTCGTGCCCGGTGACTGTCCCGGTTTATACTGAAAGGACTCATGCTGTTTTCCGTGGACGCCCACGCCATCGGCTGCCGGCTGACCGGCAACGAGGTGTACGTCCGCAATCTGCTTTGGGCCTTCGCCGCGGTGGACCACAGCTCGGAGTTCATCGCCTACCTGGCGGTGGACGGCGCCGAGGAATGGGTGCCGCGCCGCTTCCTCCGCCGGCGCGTCGCGCGCAACCCGTTCCTGCGGCTGGGCGGCGACCTCTCCCGCCAGCTCCGCCGCGACCGTCCCGACCTCATCCACGTGCAGTACACCGCCCCGCTCGGCTGCCCGGTGCCGGTGGTCGTGAGTGTGCATGACGTCAGTTTCCTCGAGCACCCGCAGTACTTCACTCCTTGGCGGGCCAGGCAACTGCGTTGGACGGTGCGCCGCACGGTGGAGGGCGCCGCCCGCGTCCTTACCGGCAGCGAGTTCTCGGCCCGGGCGATCGCCCGCGCCTACGGGTTGAACGGGGATAACGTGGTGGTCGTGCCCAACGCGGCCTCCGGCATCTTTCGTCCCATTGCCCGCGACTCCGCCGCCGCTGCCGTTCGCGCCCGCTTCGGCCTCGCCGAGCCCTTCCTCCTCACGGTTGGGGACTTGCAGCCCCGGAAGAACCAGGTTGGCCTGATCGACGCCTTCGCCGCGCTGGCCCGCGCCCACCCGCGGCTGCGCCACCACCTGGTGCTGGCGGGCCAGGAGACCTGGCACGCGCTCCGCGTGCGCCGTGCCGCCGAGCGCTCCGGCGTCGGCCACCGCATTCACTTCACCGGCTTCGTCACCGACGACGAGCTGCTGCATCTCTACAACGCCTGCGAGCTGTTTGTCTTTCCCTCCTTCTATGAGGGTTTCGGGCTGCCGCTGGTGGAAGCGATGGCTTGCGGAAAAGCGGTGGCCTGCTCGAATACTTCCGCCCTGCCGGAAGTGGCCGACGCCGCCGCCATTTTCTTCGACCCCCACGCTACGGACCAGATGTGCCGGGCCATGGCCGATCTGATCCTCGATGCCGAACTCAGAAGCCGCATGGAGCGGCTCGGTCTCCAGCGCGCCGCTCAGTTTAGTTGGCAGAAGACCGCTGAGCGGACGCTGGAGATCTATCATGCGGTCGCCGGCCACAAGGCCGGCCGGCTGGCGCCGGCTCCACGCCGATGATCTGGCTGCTGCTGTTTCTGGCCGCCGCCCCCCAACCCGCGCCGTTCAAGGACGAGACGCTCGCTTACACCATCAACTGGCCCAGCGGCCTCAGCCTCGGCGAGAGCCGCATGCGGGCCGCGCGCGCCGGCGAGCGCTGGGAGCTCGAGTTTACCCTCGAAGCCGCCATCCCCGGCCTGGGCATCACCAACCGCTTCCGCTCCATCACCGGCGACGACTTCTGCTCGCTGGAACTCGAGAAGCAGCTCCAGCACGGCAAACGCAAGGCCCACGAGCGGACCACCTTCGATCCCCAGAAGGGCCTGGCCACCCGCGAGACCCTGGGCGGCGGCGGCAAGACCGAGATCCCCGCCTCTTCCTGCGCCCGCGACGCGCTGGCGTTCCTCTACCATCTTCGCCGCGAGCTGGCCCAGGGACGCCTGCCCGCGCCGCAGAACGTCTTCTTAGGCGCCCAGTATCGCGTGGCCGTGCAATACGCCGGCTTCGCGCGCGTGCGCGTCAACGACGTCCCCATGGAAGCCGACCGCCTCACCCTCGCGATCAAGGGCCCCGCCTCGGAGCACACCGCCGAGCTCTTCTTCGCCCGCGATCCGGTGCGCACTCCGCTGATGGTCCGCGTGCCCTTCCCGCTCGGCGCCTTCTCCATGGAGCTGGTGCGCTGACCATGCGCGTCGCCTTCGTCTCGCCCATGCCGCCCTCCAGAAGCGGCATCGCCGATTATTCCGCCGCCCTGGCCGAGCGCCTCAAGCACCTGGCGGAGCTTGAGCTGTTTCCCGAGCCGTCGCCGCGTTTCGAGCCGGCCCGGTTCGACGCCATCCTTTACCAACTGGGCAACAACCCTCATCACGCCTTTGTCTACGAGATGGCCCTCCGGCATCCCGGCGTGGTGGTGATGCACGAGGCCAGCCTCCATCATCTGCTCGCCGAGATCACCATCAGGCGCGGCGACTGGGACGGGTACCTGCGCGAGCTGGAATACGACAGTGGGCCCGAAGCGCTGGCTTACGGACGCCGCGTCCGCGCGCTCGAAGTGGGCCCCGATTACGAAGGCGTCCCCATGACCCGCCGCCTGCTCGACGCCAGCCGCGCCGTCATCGTCCACAGCCGCTTCATGGCCGATGCCATCCGCAAGGCCGGCTTCGCGGGTCCGCTGGCTCGCATCCCGCACGGCGCCTGGATCCCCGCGGCCGATCGCATGGCTTACCGCACCCGCCTCGGCCTCGACGAGTCCACGCCCCTCATCGGTGTCTTCGGCTTCCTGAAGCCATACAAGCGCATCGCCGAATCGCTGCGCGCCTTCCGCCGCCTGCTGCGCCTTGAGCCTGGCGTCAAGATGGTCCTGGCCGGCGAGCCCCATCCCGAGTTCCCCATTCCCCCGCTGGTGCGCTCGCTGGACCTCTCCGCCAACGTCCGCCTGCTCGGCTTCACGCCCATCGAGGACTTCGTCGGCTACCTGGCCGCCTGCGACATCGTCTTGAACCTTCGCTACCCGACCGTCGGCGAGAGTTCCGGCAGCCTGCTGCGCGCCCTCGGTCTCGGCAAGGCCGTGCTGGTCTCCGACGTCGGCGCGTTCGGCGAGTTCCCCGACGACGTATGCCTCAAGGTGCGCGTAGATGCCGCCGAGGAGGACCAGATCTTCGAGTACCTGAACCTGCTGGTCTCGCGGCCCGAAGTGGCCCGCGCGCTGGGCGGCCGCGCCCGCCAGTGGGTGGAGCGCGAGTGCAACTGGGACCTCGTCGCCCGCCGCTACGCCTCGTTCTTGCAGTGCGTGGCCGAGGGGCGCGAATTTGCCGAAGCCGACGCCGCCCCGCCCACCACCCCCCACTCCCCACAACCCACTCCCCACCCACCACCCCCCACTCCCGACTACGTCCTCGGTTGGTCCACCGAACCCCAGGCCCGGCTCTACGCGGAAACGCACCGCTCGCGTCTCGAGAAGACGCTGGAGATCATCCCGCCGGGCGCGCCCGGCGACCGCGCCCTGGAGATGGGCGCCTATCTGCAAATCACTCCCGCGCTCAAAACGCGCCTGGGCTACGGCGAGGTGCGCGGCTGCTATTACGGGCCGGACGGCCAGGTCGATCACCGCCGCGTCACCTCCGCCGAGGGCGAGCAGTTCGAGTGCGACGTGGACCTGTTCGACGCCGAGTGCGACCGCTTTCCCTATCCGGACGAGCATTTCGCCACCGTGCTCTGCTGCGAGCTGATCGAGCACCTCTCGCAGGACCCCATGCACATGATGGCCGAGATCAACCGTATCCTGCGGCCGGGCGGCCACCTGGTGCT
This sequence comes from Acidobacteriota bacterium, assembly GCA_038060875.1. GTDB lineage: Bacteria > Acidobacteriota > Terriglobia > Bryobacterales > Bryobacteraceae > JBBTDS01. Next base: position 4,235 of record JBBTDS010000495.1, read on the forward strand.
GACCACGCCCAACGTCGCCTCGCTGCGCGCCCTCTCGGCCGTTTTGCAGGGCTATCACCCGGGCTTCTTCTCGCACTACGTGCGGTCCTCGGAGGCGCGCCATAATCGCGAGTACGCCCCGCGCGAAATCCAGCAGCTCCTGGAGGACGCCGGTTTCACCGTCACCCGCCTGGAGACCGGCCCCTTTCGCGAGGAACCCCATCCCGAGCTGGCCTGGGTGCCCCACCTCCTCGAACGCTACCGGCTCTCGGCGGAGCTGCGCGGCGACGGCCTCTACGCGGTCGGCCGCAAGACCGGTCCCGTCCGCGAGCGGTATCCTTCCTGGTTGTATAGCGGCTAAATTCGGTGACAGGCTACGCTTTCACTAATTTCGCGCGCGCCGTGAACGCCCCACCTAGACTGAGGCATTGCCGATGAGCAACTGGTATCGCGACCTCGCTGTTCGGGCTGACCCGGAGCGGCTCGCCATTCAGGTGAGCGTTTCTATCGGGAACTTCACCGCTGCGACCTGGCGCGCCGAAGAGGGCTTCGCCTTCGGCTTCCAGGTATTCGATCCCGAGAGCGACACGTTGATCGCGGATGGGCCGCACTGCCCGGTGCCGCGCGATCTGGCCCCAGGCGACGCCGAAGGCCTCGATCTCGAAATCGAGCTGCCGGCCGAGCCCGGCCGCTACCGCATCTTCATCTCGCCGCTGCAAGAGGATGTCTGCTGGTATTACCAGCGCGGCGGGCCGTTCCTGCTCATCGACGCCGAAGTGGCCGGCGGGCGCGCCCGCCTCCTGCGCGCCCGCGTCTTCACCGCGCGCCTGCTGGCCTGGGAGCGGTGGTCCCGCGCTCTCGGCCGCGCCTTCAAGTATCCGGTGGCGTCGATGTGGCGCAACCGCGGCCTCATCCGCTCCATGGTGCGCCGCGACATCCTCGGCCGCTACCGCGGCTCCTTCGCCGGCCTGTTCTGGACGGTGCTCAACCCGCTGCTGCTGATGATCACCTACTTCTTCGTCTTCGGCATCGTGCTGCGGACGCGGTTCGGCGGCGATCCCAGCCGCGCCGGCTTCGTGCTCTACTTTCTGGCCGGCATGCTGCCGTGGCTGGCCTTCAGCGAGGCTGCCGGCCGCGCGCCCTTCGTCATCTTCGAGCACCGGAACTTCGTCAAGAAGCTGGTCTTCCCGCTGGAGACGCTGCCGGTGAACCTGGTGGTGGCCGGCCTGGTCACCGAGCTGTTCGCGCTGGCGATCTTCACGGCCGGCCTGCTGCTCGCCCGCGGGGCCGTGCCGCTCTCGGTGCTGTGGCTGCCGGTGCTGCTGGTCCCGCAGGTGCTGTTCACCGCCGGCGTCTGCTGGTTGCTGGCCGCGCTGTCGGTTTACCTGCGCGACCTGGGCCAGGTCAGCGGCTTCCTGCTCACGCTGTGGTTCTTTCTCACGCCGATCTGCTACCCGGTCGAGTCCCTCCCGCAGGCGGCGCTGCCGCTGCTCTCCAAGAACCCGCTCTACGTTCTGGTCCGCGGCTACCGCGCCATCTTCCTCGAAACCGCCCCGCCGCCCTTCAACGCCACCTGGAAGCTCTGGCTGCTCTCCGCCCTCGTCTTCCTCGCCGGCCACGCCCTCTTCTACAAGCTCAAGAAGACCTTCGCCGACGTGATCTAAAACCGGGGACAGACGGAACCGTCCCCGGTTTTCACGGCAGCAGCACCAGCGGCGAGCGCCGGAAGGCGAACTTCTTGCCCAGTTCATCGACCACGTTCACCTGGCACACGTACCGGCCGGGGGCCAGGCCCGCCAGCGGTATCCGGAAACGTGCGCCCACCGTGTTGCCCCTCCGCACGGGTTGGGCGACCCGCAGCGTCTCCGACTCGAAGCCTTGGTGGAAGCGTCCGTGCCCGGGTCGTACACTTCGAAGGAAACATTCGACCGCACGGCGGCATTGACCGTCGCCTGCAACTGCGACTGGTTCTCGACGCCGGTCTTGCCCACCCCGCTCGAAAAGTAAACCAGCGCCTTCTTCTCCGGCAGCGTGGCCATCATCTTCGCGGCCGATTCCAGCGCGCCCAGCTTGCGATCGGTGTTGAAGATGTTGAACTCAGTCTCGTCGGCCGTGAACGCGGCGCCGGTGTCTACGCCCTCCTCCGCCAGCTCGCTGCCCTCGCCGATACGGAAGCCGCGAATGACCTCGGCGAGCCGGTCCCGGTCGTCGGTGAAGTCCTGGAGCACCTGGAGCCGGTTGGAAAACGCCATGATCGCCACCATGTCCGAGCCGGTCATCTGCCGTTCCAGAGCCGCCGGCTCGGGCGCCGCCGGAGGTTCTGTCTCCAAAACCGGGGACAGACGGAACCGTCCCCGGTTTTGCTGCACGTTCGCGGCTGCGTGGAATGATCATGGTGAGGAATCCGGGCTAGAACCAACACTGTTCACTTAAGCACCCGAATGTGGTCAGTGTAGTTGATGGCATCGGT
>JBBTDS010000496.1:0-4251 GCA_038060875.1 Acidobacteriota bacterium
GCTAGCTTCACCGTCGAGGTGGAAGCCGCCGAGCCGCACCGGATCGCGAAGTTCGGCCTGCTGCTGGTCCCACCGCCCGCCGGCCTCCCCAGGCCGCCGCGGCTGAGCGAAAAGGAGGCGCTGGCGGCCCTGCGCGCCGAGGTCGAGAAGCAGGCTGCTGCCGGCCGCTTCGCCGGGGCGGTGCTGGTCGCCAAACGCGGCACGACCCTCTACGCCGCCGCCCACGGCCTCGCCGATCGCGAGAAGAAGCTCCCCAACCGCCTCGACACCCGCTTCCGCATCGGCTCGATGAACAAGATGTTCACCGGCGTCGCCGTCGCCCAACTCGCCCAGGCCGGCAAGCTCAGCTTCTCCGACCCGCTGGGCAAGCACCTTACCGATTGCCCCAACAAGGACGTGGCCTCGAAGGTGACGGTCCATCACCTGCTCACCCACACCGGCGGCGCCGGGCGCGGCCGGCTCAAGCCGGCCCCACTGGGCCCAGCTTGGCCGCGATATCTTCCGCGATCTGGCGGCCGTGGAAGCGGCCGTTCTCGATGAAGATCTCGTTGGTGTGCATGCCGGCCACGATCACCCCCGCCAGGTAGATCCCCGGCCGGTCGCTCTCCAGGGTCGCGGAGTTGGTGCACGGCCGCCGCGTCTCGGGGTCGAACAGGATCCCGTGCGCCGCCAGAAAATCCACGTCGGGATGATAGCCGGTCATCGCGAACACGAAGTCATTCTTCAACTTCAGCTCGCCCTCAGGCGTCGCCACCAGGATCGACTCAGGCCGGATCTCCAGCACCTGCGAACCGAAGTAAGCCTTGATCTCCCCGCTCTTGATGCGGTTCTCCAGGTTCGGCCGGATCCAGTACTTCACGTGGTCCGACATGCGCTCGCCGCGGTGAATCAGCGTCACCCGCGCCCCCGTCCACTGCAGTTCGAGCGCCGCGATCGCCGCCGAGTTCTTGCCGCCGACGACCGCCACGTCCATGTCGAAGTACGGGTGCGGCTCCCTGTAATAGTGGATGACTTTCTCCAGGTCCTCGCCGGGCACGTTCAGGCTGTTGGGCCGGTCATAGTAGCCGGTGGCCAGCACCACCTTGCGGGCGCCATACACGTGCGCGCCGCCGTGGCGGTCCTGCGTGTGCACCTGGAAATCGCCATCGCCGCCGCCGATCCGCTCGACCCGCTCGTACTGGTGGATGTTGAGCGCGTAGTGCCCGGCCACGCGGCGGTAGTATTTCAGCGCTTCAATTCGCGTGGGCTTCTCGCCGGCGCAGGTCATCGGCAGATCGCCGATCTCCAGCAGCTCCGGCGTGGTGAAGAACGTCATGTGGGTCGGGTAGTTGTAGATCGAGTTGAGCAGGCAGCCCTTTTCGAGGATCAGCGTGTTGACGCTGCGCCGCTGGAGCTCGATGCCGCATGCCAGGCCCGTCGGCCCGGCGCCGACCACCACCGCGTCGAAGTTCACGCCATCGCCTCGACGGCGGCCCAGACCTTCTCCAGCGCGGCGGCATCCTTGGCGCCGCCCTCGGCCAGGTCGGGCCTGCCGCCTCCCCTGCCGCCGATCGCCTGGATCAGCTTGCCGGCGTGCACCTTGCCGGTGTGCTCTTTGCGCACCGCTGAGACGATCTCGCCGCTCGCGGCGCCGAGCACCACCACATCCACGCCCTTGTTGCGGAGCGAGTCCGCAATTGAGCGCAACTGCTGGCGATCGCCCTCGACGCGCGCGGCCACCACCTTGAGGCCCTTGATGGCGCGGGCCTGCTGTTCCAGGCCGGCGACCTGTGAGTGCGCCAGCTTTTCCTTGAGCTGCTCCAGTTCCTTCTCCAGCGCGCGCCGCTGCTCGACCATCTTCTCAACCTGCTCGACCAGCTCAGGCTCGGGCGCCCGCACCGTACGGGCCAGCCGGCCCAGCGCGTCGGCCGCCCCCCGGAAGCGCCGCAGCGCGCCTTCGCCCGTCAGCGCCTCGATGCGCCGCACGCCGGCCGAGATCGATCCCTCGTAGATGATCTTCACCAGGCCGATGTCGCCGGTGCGCGTGACGTGCGTGCCGCCGCACAGCTCGCGGCTGAAGCCCGGCACCGAGACGACCCGGACGCTCTCGCCGTACTTCTCCCCGAACAGCGCCATGGCCCCGGTCGTGAGCGCCTGGTCGAGATCCATCAGGTCGGTCTGAACCGCGGTATTTGCCAGGATGCGCTCGTTGGCCAGCCGCTCGACCTCCTCGATCTCGGCCGCGTCCATGGCCGCGTAGTGAGTGAAGTCGAAGCGCAGCCGCGCCGGCTCGACCACGCTGCCGGCCTGCTTGACGTGCGTTCCGAGCACCGTGCGCAGCGCCGCGTGCAGCAGGTGGGTGGCGGTGTGGTTGCGCATGGTGGCCCACCGCGCTTCGCTCGCGACCGCGGCGCGCACGGTTGCGCCCGTGCGCAGCGGCGCCAGCGCCACGATGCGGTGCGCCGTCAGCCCCGGAATGGGCGTGTACGCGTACTCGACTTCGGCCAGCTTCCCACCGGTTTCCGGATCGAACAGCGCGCCCTGGTCGCCCACCTGGCCGCCGGCCTCGGCGTAGAACGGCGTCCGGTCGAGCACCACTTCGCCGCGCTCGCCCGGCCCCAGGCTCTCGCGCGCCTGCTGCTCCGTCACCAGGCCCAGCACGCGCGCGGCCACCTCCAGCGCGCTGTAGCCGAGGAACTCCGTGCGGCCCCGCGCCGCCAGGTCCTGGTACACCGGCGCGATGGCCGCCTTCTCGGCCCACTTCCAGCTTGCCCGCGCCCGCTCGCGCTGCCGCTCCATCTCGCGCTCGTAGCCCTCGCGGTCGATCGCGAGGCCGTACTCGCGTGCCATCTCCTCCTGCTCGTCCAGCGCCAGCCCGTAGGTGTCGTAGAGCTTGAACGCGACCGCGTCGCGCAGCACCATGCCGTCGGCGGCCTTGACCTCGTCATGGAAGACCTTTTCGGCGACGGCGAAGTTGGTCGCGTAGCGGTGCTCCTCGTCCTTGACGATGCGCGCCACGCGCTGGACGCTCTCCATCAGCTCGGGATAAGCGGGCCGCATCAATTCGGCGACCAGGCCGGTGAGCTGGTGGAGGAACGGCTCCTGGACGCCGATGAGGCGGGCATGGCGCAGCGCCCGCCGCATGATCTTGCGCAGCACGTAGCCGCGGCCGTCGTTGGCGGGCACGACTCCGTCGTGGATCAGAAACGCGGCCGCCCGGCTGTGGTCGGCCACGATCCGCAGCGCGGTATCGACCCGCGGGTCCTCGCCACAGGCCACTCCGAAGCGCTCGGCCGCGCCGTCGATCAACGGCCGGATCAGGTCCGTGTCGTAGTTGGAGAGCTTGCCCTGCATCACCGCCGCGAGCCGCTCCAGCCCCAGGCCGGTGTCGATCGAAGGCCGCGGCAGCGGCGTCAGCGTCCCGTCGGTTGCGCGGTCGTACTGCATGAACACCAGGTTCCAGATCTCGACGTAGCGGCCCGAGTCGCTCGGAAACGGCGGATCCTCCCCGTGGATCTCCGAGGTCCCCGGCCCCAGGTCGTAGTGGATCTCCGAGCAGGGACCGCAGGGGCCGGTCTCGCCCATCTGCCAGAAGTTGTCCTTCTCGTCGCCGCGGAAGATGCGCTCGCGCGGCACGCCGGCGACCTTCTGCCACAACTCGGCCGCCTCGTCGTCCTCGCGGAAGACGGTGATGTACAGGCGGTCCTTCGGCAGGCCGTAGCGATTGGTCACCAGGTCCCAGGCGAAGTCGATCGCCTCGGCTTTGAAGTAATCGCCGAAGCTGAAGTTGCCCAGCATCTCGAAGAAGGTGTGGTGGCGGCGGGTGTGGCCGACGTTTTCGAGATCATTGTGCTTGCCGCCCGCCCGCACGCACTTCTGCGACGAGGCCGCCCGCGCGTAGTCGCGCCGATCCAGCCCGAGGAAGACCTCCTTGAATTGGTTCATGCCGGCGTTGGTGAACAGCAGCGTGGGGTCGTTGGCCGGCACCAGCGACGAGCTGCGCACCACCCGGTGGCCGCGGGCGGCGAAGAAATCGAGAAACTTCTGGCGTATTTCGTGACCGGTCACAGAACCCATTGTGACACAGGGGCGGCGCGGACCTGCCGGCGCGGCGGAGCGGAAGCGCGGGAGCGCCGGTAGTCGGGAGTGCGGCGTGGGCTGAGCGAGGTCCGGCCACGGAATTGGGTTTGCTTCGTAATTTACGTGTAAATCAATGACCATTCTTCAGTTGCACGCGCTTTCGGCGCGACCCGATTATGGCACGAGGGCGGG
>JBBTDS010000497.1:0-2536 GCA_038060875.1 Acidobacteriota bacterium
CTCACCAAGAAGCGCACCCAGTGCGCCTTCTTCTGTCCGTTCGGCGCCTTCCAGTCGCTGTTCAACAAGACCAACATCTTCGACATCCGCATCGACCGCGGCAAGTGCGCCGACTGCGTCTCCTGCCAGCGAAGCTGTCCCATCCAGGCGCTGGACAAGGCGTCGGTGGACGCCGGCAAGACCTTGCTCTCCTGCATGCGGTGCGGGGCCTGTGTAGACGCCTGCCACAAGCAGGCCGCCTTCTGGCACATCAAGGGCACCGCGGCCGGCGCGGCGCCCGAGCGGGCGCGCTTGATGTACCTCTACGCGGCCTGGGGTTTCGCCACCATGTTCGGCGGCAGCATCATCGCCGGGTCGTTGGAGAAGCTGCTGGGGTTCCTGGGATGAGGAGGACGCCATGAAACGGCTGCGCCCCGTTCTCGGTTACACGGCCGCCGGGCTGACCATCCTGGCGGCCGTGCTCACTCCTTTCCTGTTGATCGAGCTGTTCACGCGCGGCGTGGCCGCCACCGGTGTCGAGGTGGATCCCGCCTGGGTCGGCGGCAAGCCGTCCCATGTCATCACACGAGGCGCCTACCGTGTGACGGTGCATCACCCGGTCTGGCCGCGCGCCCCGCTCCAGCGCCTGGAACCGTTCGTGCAGCTCGTCTTCCAGCCGGTCTCCGCGCTGCCGCCGCGGGTGTCCGATGAGATCGATCTCACCGGCGACCACGCGCCCGACGTGCGAGTCGCCTTCGACGTGCCGCAAGACCCCAACGCCGGGCTGCGCGTGGACGTCACCCCGCTGACCTCGCTGGTGCTCCCGCTGCGCCAGGCCGGCAAGGACTCCTTCTCCGCGCTGATCGCCCGGGTGGACGATACTATTGTGGTGCGCGTGCCACTGCAACAGCAACCTCCGCCGGCGGCCGGCCGCTTGCTGGCCCGCGTCCACAACTCCGGCTTTGCCCAGGCGCACGACAGCTACAACGGCATCTCCACTGCGAGCGATGGCAAGATCTACTACGTGCTCAGCACCGATTCGGTGGACGTCGCCGCGCGCATGTTCTCCTACGATCCGGCCGGTGATCGCATCGAGATGCTTGGCGATCTGACCGAGGCCTGCGGCGAGAAGGGCCTCAAGGCCGTTCCGCAAGGGAAAAGCCACGTCGCCTTTCATGAAGCCGGCGGCAAGCTCTACTTCGCCACCCACATCGGCTACTACAGCATCATCGACGGCATGGAGAAGATGGGCGTCCCGCCGGCGGGCTACAAGGCGTACCAGGGAGGGCACCTGCTCGCCTATGACCTGAAGGCCCGGTCCTTCGAGGATCTCGGCATCGTGCCGCACCGCGAGGGCGTCCTCTCGATGACGATGGACACCCGCCGCCTGCGGATCTACGGCATCACCTGGCCCACGGGCCAAGTTTTCCGCTTCGACGTGGCTGGGAAGGAGATGAAGAACCTCGGCACCTTCGCCCGGCAGGGCGAAAGCGGCAAGGGGGAGAACTACCGGACGCTCTGCCGCTCGCTGACGGTGAATCCCGAGGACGGCTCGGTGTACTTCACCACCGGCGACGGCAACATCCTCCGTTACGTGCTGGAGAAGGATTCCGTCGAAGTGGTTGAGGGTGAGGACCTGCGGAAGGACTACTTCGGCCTGTACGATTCGACGTCACCCGGACACATGGGCTATAACTGGCGCCAGACGTTTTGGTACGCGCCCTCGCAGCGGATCTACGGCGTGCACGGCAACTCGGGCTACCTGTTCAGCTTCGACCCGCGGCAACCGCGCGTCGAGGTGCTCGCCCGGCTGACGTCGGCGCCTTCGCAGCGCAGCGGCATGTTCGACCAGTTCAGCTACGGCTATCTCGGCTTCGGCCTCGGCCCGGACGGCCACACCATTCACTACCTCACCGGCGGCCCCATCTATGAGGAGGGCCGTCGAGTCGCCGGCAAGAAAGCTACCGCGATGGGCGAGGCGAAGGGCCGTGAGAACCTGCACCTGGTCACTTACCACATCCCCACGGCGAAGTACGCCGACCACGGGCCCATCTTCTTCGAAAACGGCGACCGGCCCACCTACGTCAATTCGATCGCCGTCGGCCGCGACGGAACGGTTTACGCGCTGTCGCGCATCACCGAAGGCGGGCGCACGCGGACGGACTTGATAAGTGTGAAGCCGCGCTAAGCCGGGCCCGCTTGACGGCCCGCCGGGCCGCGTGTCACACTGTGTCACATGAAGCGGGCTACAGTCCGTGAGCTGCACTTAGAGACCAGCGCCATCGTGCGCAAGGTCGCCGGCGGTGAGACGTTTGTGATCGAGAAGGCCGGCACGCCCGTGGCCGAGTTGCGCCCGCTCCAGGGTCCGCCTCCAACGCGCCGGCTTCCCAACCGCGAGGCCGCCCTGAAGAGGCTTCCCAGGGCGATGGACAGCGGCCGAATCCTCGAAGAGGACCGCTCGTGAGGCTCTATTTCGACACGGCTTACATCGCCAAGTGCTATCTCAACGAGGCCCGCGGGGAAGAGGTCAGGAAACTGGCGCGGAAGGCGGCGGGCC
>JBBTDS010000497.1:2636-4089 GCA_038060875.1 Acidobacteriota bacterium
GTGAGCGCTCTTCCTTCGACGGCCTACCTGCGCGCGGCCGATGCGGTGCATCTGGTCTCCGCGCTGGAGGCAGGCTTCACGGAGATCTGGAGCAACGACCGGCACCTGCTGGCGGCGGCCGCCTATTTCGGTTTGCAGGGCCGCTCGGTGTAGAGACCGATCACGGCAGCGCCATCCGCTTCAGAAGCGCCTGGTAGCGGGGTTCCGACTCCAGCCATTCGGCAAAGAGTCCCGGCCATGCCTTGAGGAAGAACGCCTGAGGCCAGTGTTCCGCGATGGTCTGTTCCAGCAACGCCAGCGTCCGTTCTTTGTCGCCCCAGCCGGCGTGAATGGTGGCAAACGACATGGGGTCCACGGGCAGGGCCTTGGCGAATTCCTGCAAGCGGGCCATAGCCTCCCGGGCGCGCTTCTTGTCGCCGGAAGCCGCGTAGACGTAGCCCAGCCAGGAAGCCGCCAGCGGCGTGTAACTCCCCTTGAACCGCGCGTCGGCGCCGGTGGCCGCGGCCAGCGCCTCCGCGTACATCCCTTTGTGGGTATACGCCACGCCCATCTTGATGAAGCCCCAGGTCCAGTCCGGGTTCAGATCGAGCGCCCGCCGGAATTCGGCGATGGCGCCGTCGTAATCCCGTTTCCCCAGGAGAGCGACCGCCCGATCGTGGTAGGCCCTGGTGGACAGCGGATCGAACTCCTGCGCCTTGCGGCACGCGGCGGCGGCCTCATCAAACCGGCCCAGCGCGAGGAAGTAGTAGGAGCGCAGCCGATGGGCGTCAGAATTTCCGGGACTGATCTCTATGGCCTCCCGGGATTCCTTTTCCGCCCCCGCCCAGTCCCAATCCATCAGCCTGTTAAGTGCCGCCACGCTGTGGACCTCCGCCAGGTTCGGGGCGATCTCCTGCGCCCGCTTGAGCGCGAACGCTGCCTTCGCACGGGCGTCTGCCGGGTCGCGCATCGCGTAAAAGCCCTCAGTCCCGTACGCTCCCGCGAGCGCGGCGTAAGCCAGCGCGAAATCCGGCTGCAACTCGATCGCCCGCTGGAAATGCTCGCGGGCCTGGTCCATTTGCTGCCGCGTGCCCACCATGATCCGCCGGCCCTTCAGGTAGAGCCGGTAGGCCTCCGGATCGTCCGCGCGGCGCCGGGCCAGCAGGTTGGCCTGTTCCCGGGACAGTTTCAGACGAAGCCTGCCGCCGATGGTCTGCGCCAGGTCCGCTTCAATGTCCATCACGTCGGCGAAGCGCCGATCATATCTGCCGCCCCACAACTGGCGCTGGTCGCGGACGTTGACCAGTTCGGCGCTCACCAGCAGACGGTCCTGCCGATGGAGGACGCGGCCCACCACCACGGCCTCGACCGCCAGCTTGCGGCCAACCGCTTGTGGGTCCTTGAGGTTGGCCTTGAATCTCTGGACCGAGGTCCAGGAGATCACCTTGACCTCGGGCAACTGCGCCAGGGTGTT
>JBBTDS010000498.1:0-6706 GCA_038060875.1 Acidobacteriota bacterium
TGATGTACCCACGAAACAATTCTACCACAAAATGTTCAGTTTATAACACAGTAGTGCTACCGGCTGGAAGTCGAAGTGCCCGAGCGGCTCCCGCGCGTTTCGGGCGACCGGGAAGCGCTCGCCACCGCCATCCACAACCTGGTGGATAACGCGGTGAAGTACTCGCCCGACTCGCGCGAGGTCGGGCTGCGGGCGCGGGCCGAAGGGCGCGAGCTTCAGATCGCCGTGAGCGACCGCGGCATCGGCATCCCGGAGGAGGAGCGGCGCCGCATCTTCGACAAGTTCTACCGCGCGCGGGGAGAGACGGCGCGGCAGGTGAAGGGCGTCGGGCTTGGCTTGAGCCTGGTGAAGCAGATCGTGGCGGCGCACGGCGGCGGCATCGAATGCGCCAGCCGGCCCGGCGAGGGCAGCACGTTCACGATCCGCCTGAAGACGATGGAGAGCGCATGACGAGAATCCTGCTGGTGGAAGACGAGCCGGTCATCGCCGCCGGCGTGCGCGATGACCTCGAGCTGGAGGGCTACTCAGTCGAGGTGGTGACCGACGGCGCGGCGGCCTCCGAGCGGGGCGCCAAGGAGCGGTTCGACCTGATTCTGCTCGACGTGATGCTGCCGAAGAAGGACGGCTTCGCCGTCTGCCGCGAGCTGCGCGCGGCCGGGGTGCGCACGCCATCCGCGCCGAGCGTCTGCGAGTTCGGCGGCGTTCGCATCGACTTCGGCCGCTGCGAGGCCACCAAAGGCGGCCAGCCGATCGACCTGACGGCGATGGAGCTCAAGATCCTCAAGACGCTGCTCGACCGCGCCGGGCAGGTGGTCACCATCGACGAGCTGAACCGCGAGGTCTGGGGCGAGGGCGTGTTCATCTCCGACCGCGTCGTCTACACGCACATGAACAACCTGCGAAGCAAGCTCGAACCCGATCCCCAGAAGCCGCGGCACATCCTCACCGTGCGCGGCATTGGCTACCGGCTGGACATTTGACGAAGGCTTTACCTCATCTTGACTCGGGCGTCGGCTGCGGGCCGTAAGCTCGGGTCAGGAGGGAAGATCATGACAAAGTCGCACTGGATGCTGGGCGCGGCGCTGGCGGGCATGCTGCTGGCCGCGCCGCAGAAGGACTCGAAGGCGGAGGCGCTGCTGGGCGCGGCCATCCATCAGGAGGAGGCCGAGGGGAACCTGGAGGCGGCCATCGCCACCTACAAGAAGGTGCTGGCGCAGTACGGGAGCAACCGCCCGCTGGCCGCCAGGGCGCAGTACCGGCTGGGGCTTTGCTACGAGAAACTGGGCGACGCCGAGGCCCGCAAGGCCTAAGAGCGGGTGGTGAGCCAGTATAGCGACCAGGTCGAGGTAGTCAAGCAGGCGCGGGCGCGGCTGGCGGCGCTGGGCGAGGCGCCCGGCGGCGGTGGCATCCGCACCCGGGAGGTGTGGAAGGGGACCGACGTGAACCTGGAGGGGAGCATCTCGGGCGACGGGCGGTATCTCAGCTTCACCGACTGGAGCACGGGCGACGTCGCCCTGCGCGACCTGGCGGCCGGCGAGAGCCGGCGGCTGACGGATAAGGAATCGTTCGACTGGGCGCAGACCTCTTCGATGTCCCACGACGGCAGTATGGTCGCCTACGCCTGCTGGTATCACAAGCCCAACACCTATGAACTGCACCTGGTCCCGGCCAAGGGCGGAGAGCCGCGGGTGCTGTTCGCCAACCGGGAATGGACGAGAGCGCTGGCGTGGACGCCGGATGACCAGCACGTGCTCGCCTACCGTGAAGTCGGCAAGAAGATGCTGTTGGATCTGGTCGCGGTCAAGGATGGCAGCGCGCGTACCCTGATCACTGCGGATGACTACATGGACACGGTGCGTGTGTCGCCCGACGGCAAGTGGCTCGCCTACGACGCTCACTCCTCGCCAGTGGTGCGGCATTTTGACATTCACGTTCAGGCGCTGGATGGCTCGCGTGGAGGACCGGTCATCGAACACCCGGCCGACGACAGGCTGCTTGCCTGGACACCGGACGGGTCCGCCCTCCTGTTCACCAGCAACCGCAGCGGTGTGCCGGCGACATGGCTGCAGCCGGTCCGCGACGGCAAACCGGCCGGCAGCCCGCAGCTTTTTGCGGTCAACCTCGGCGCGGTGACACCGCTCGGCGCCACCGGGAGCGGAGCGCTCTACTACGGGGTGAACACTTGGACGCAGGACGTTTACCTCGCGGACTGGGACGCCGCGGCCGGCAAGCTGGCCGGGCCGCCGGTGAAGGCGACCGAGCAGAATGTGGGGCGCAACATGACGCCTGTCTGGACACGAGACGGGCGCCTGGTCTTCTACTCGACCCCCCGATCCTCTCTCGCGCCGCAGGTAATGGTCCGGTCGGCGGACGGCAGTGTGCGGGAGTTTCGCCTCAGCCGCTTTGCGCCATCCGTTTTCCCCGTGGCCGTGTTCCCCGACGGGCGGTCCGGCATCCTGCCGCGGGGAGACACAACGGGCTATTACCGCCTGGATTTCGAGACCGGCAAAGAGGAGCTCTTGTTCCGCGCGGACGCCGCTCGGCGAATCTGGGTCAGCCCCGACGGCGGATCGGTTTACTACGGAAGGAAGAACGTGTTGATTCGCCGGGACCTCGCCACCGGTCAGGAGACCGAGGTATCGAGGGAGGTGCCTGACAGTGATTTCAGGGAAGTGTCCCTGTCGCCCGACGGCCGGCAGATGGCGTTTCTGGCGCCGAGGCCTCCGGGGAAGCTGGCGCTGTCGTTGCTCTCGCTGGAGACGGGCCAGGTGCGCGAATTGTCTAGGGTTGCCGGCAACATGAGGGGGGGCATCGCGTGGGAAGCCGACGGAAGGCATCTCCTGTTCGTCCGGCTCGCCGGCAAGCAATTCACGTTCGAGCTGATGCGCATCTCGGTGGACGGCGGCGAGCCCCAGCCCGTGGGCTTCCAGATGGAAGGGCTGAGTCGGCCGGCCATCTCTCCGGACGGCAGGAAGATCGCCTTCCAGTCGGGCACGGGCCGGGCGGAGGTTTGGGCGCTGGAGCACCTGCCAGGCACGCGGCGGTAGGGGCCGGGCAGGCCCGGCCCCCCAAGAGCATCCGGGTGCCGGCAGAGGTCTAGAATAGAAGCGATGAGGCGTTTGCGGGTGTACGCCGATACTTCCGTGTACGGCGGGTGCTTTGACAAGGAGTTTCAAGCTGAGAGCTTTGCTTTCTTTCGAGAGGTCGCTGCCGGCCGTTTTCTCCTCATCATTGCGGAAGTGACGGTCCGGGAACTGGCTCTCGCCCTTGAGCCGGTTCGCAAAGTGCTCGCGCAGCTCCCGAAGCCGGTCCGCATCCATTCACCCCGGGAGGTGGTGGAGATTTGAAGAAGTCCAAAGAGTTCGATTGTGTCGAGATGAAGGCGCAGATCCAGGAACGGCTGCGAACGGAGTCCGTCGGCATGACGGAGCAGGTAGCGCGTCAAGCTCAGTGGCAGAGAGCGATTTCCGATCCCGTCCTTCGACCCTTGCTTGCGGCGCTCACCTGCCAGGCACGCACCCGTAGGGGCCGGGCAGGCCCGGCCCCTACGGGTGCGGCAGCGCCTCCATGCTGTGACGCCGGGCTTCGCCCTCCATCAGGCGGGTCAGTTCCGACTTAGTCTCCTCCGGCAGCCGCGGGGGAGTGTAGCGCTCGATCAGGCGCGAGACCTCGCGGGCGGCGCGCTGGCCCAGGCTCAGCTCGCCCTCCTTGAGCCAGCGGGCGCGGTTGGCGCGGTTCGCCGGCCGAGCTCCCGATCAGGTCTTGCTGGACGGAGAGCATCGGGTCGAGATCTGGGACGCAGACGACTTCGATCCCTGGGAAACCCTGCAATGGCAGACGGTCCGTGTGCTGCGCTACCGGCAACACAAACGGAACGGAGAGGTGTTCGAGGCCGACTGGCTGACCAACTTTCCCAAACGCAAGCTCAACAGCCTGGGCCTTTATCGAATCGGGAAGAGCCGTTGGGAGATCGAGAATCAGGGCTTCAACGGCGGCGCGGGCGACGCGGTCCTCTCGAATTCCTCAGCGCCGAGCCCGCCGCCCCCTGCCCCGCCAGACTTCCGAAACTGCTGGGGACCGGGAGGCTCGCGCGGCCGCCGCGCGGTTTCCTGTTACACTGGGAGTTCGGCCCCGCGGCTTGGGGGCGAGGCATGCCCCGCCCCTACAACGGGATGCGGACCCGGCGGTGAGAGTCGGGCAGGAAAGGACCGGTTTCATGAAGGCTGGGATTCATCCCGCGTACAACGAAGTGAACGTGATTTGCGCCTGCGGGCACACGATCCGCACGCGCTCGACCCACAAAGGCGACATCCGGGTGGAAATCTGCTCTCACTGCCACCCCTTTTTCACCGGGCGGCAGAAGCTGCTGGATACCGCCGGCCGCATCGACCGCTTCGAGAAGAAGTACCAGAAGACGCGGGGGCAGAAGATGCAGGGACCGGCCGCTTAACGGCCTTTGTGAGGCCGCGGGCCGCGCTTGCGGCGCTCCTCGCGCTCCTTCTGCATCTTGTCGTATTCGGCGCTCTGCTCCGGAGTGAGTACGGCGTCGATCTTCTGCCGCTGGTCGTCCTGGATGGTCTTGAACTCCGCCCGAAACCGGTCGCGGGTCTCGTCCAGGATGGCGTCTACCTTCCGCACCTGTTCGTCGGTGAGCTTCAGCCGGGTCCGCATGTCCTCGATGTACCGCTGCCGGTATTCCTCGGGGCTGGCCGGACGCCTGGTGGCGCGGACCTCTCTGGCGGTGTACAGCCGGTGGCCGACCAAGCCGACCACCACGCCGCTGAGGAACACAAGCAGCAGGTAAGCCAGCAGTGAAACCCTGGAACGCGGCATGGTCAGAGGTTGTCCTGGGCCACCGGGAGGAAGCCGGTCTCGGCGTGATTCTCGTCGGCCTGGTTGGCGGCCAGGATTTCCACGTACGTGCCGGTGTAAAAAGACACCGGCGTCTCGCCCCTGGTGAGGAAGACGCCCATCAGCAGCGACACGGCTACGGCGGCGGTGACCAGGCCTTGGGCCAGCCGCTTCAGGTCGCGAGCGAAGAACTGCTGGGCCTCGATCCGCTGCCACAGGCGTGGCATGAAGTTCGGGTCCGGCTCCGGGTCCGGACAGGCTTCCCGGTAGGCGGCGAACAGCCGCGCCAGCCGCCCGTCGTCCGGGGCGTCAGGCGGATCCGCATTTCTCAGCCACATATGACCCTCTATTCCCCCACGGTCTTCGCGGCCTTGGCTTCGGTGGCCGCGAAAGCCTTCAAAACTCTCTGCCGGGCGCGAAACAGTCTCACTTTTAATGCATTCTCGTTCACCCGGTAAATCTTTTCAAGTTCTTTCAACGAGAGCCCCTCGATCTCCTTCAGGATCAGGAGCGCCCGGTCCTGCTCGGAAACGGCGGCCAGCAACGATTGTACCGCCTCGCGCAGCCCCTTCCGGCGCTGCTGTTCCCGGTCGGCCAGGCCTCCGGCGGCCGCGTCAGCCAGCATGACCTGCTGCTCGCTGAGATCGGCCATGCGCGCTTCCCCCCGCCGCCGCTGGCGCCGCAAGTAATCGTAAGCGGCGTTGACGGTGAGCCGGTACAGCCACGGCTCGAAGACCTCGGGAGTACGAAGCTGGTCCAGCGAGAAGTACAACCGAAGGAACACCTCCTGTCCGACGTCTTCCACATCTTCGGGACGCCCAATCAGCCTGGCGATGGTGCCGAGGATCCGCTTCCTGTACACCTGCACGATCTGCGTAAAGGCGGAGTGGTCACCCTCGCGCGCGCGCCTGACCAGCTCGAAGTCAGCCTGCATGCCGTTCCATAGGCCGGCATCTCATGAGGCCTACCTCAGCCTCATCGAAGTGGCGAACCGGCAAACCATTAGGTTACAAGGCGTTGGCCGGGAAGGCAAAGGGGCGCGGGGGAGGGTCCCCTACGGTTTGAGGCGCCTGAACTCGTAGCGCTCCAGGGTGGCCGCGACCGCGAAGGGGCGCTGCGGATCCGGCTTCTTGACCTCCCGGGCCGCCCGCAGGACCTTGCCCAGGCAATGCAGGCTCACCAGGCTCTCGCTCTCAGGCAGCGTCGGGAACGTGATCACGTACTCGATCGGCTCCCCGGCCTCGACCCTGGAGTCGGCGTCGAACAGGACGCCCCCCGAACTGAGATTCCGGGTTTCCCCGCCGCCGGAAAACGGACGCAGGCCATGCCGCACCACCTTCAGCGGCAACTTGATCTCGAATCTCTTCGTCCTGCGCTGTTCGACCAAAGGACTGCTCTGACGACTACGATTCTATTCAACTCTAAGATGAGACTGCGGTTAAGTCAATACCGTACTCCGCAAACCGGTCATGGTACTTAGGATTGGGGCCGGAGCGCACTGGGGGGGCGAGCCGGGGGCAGTGCTAGAATGGGAGTGATCCAAGCCGTGCGCCGAATCTTCAGGATTGCCTCCGGATTCCTTTTAATCCTCGTCGGGCTGCTCCTTTCGCTCCCGGGGGTGCCGGGACCCGGCTTTGTGCTGGTCTTCCTGGGCCTGGTGCTCTTGAGCCAGCACTTCGACTGGGCCAGGCGCGCCCGCGATTGGGCCAGGCAAAAGGCCGCCCAGGTTAAGGAGAAGGCCTTGGGTCCCAAGCGCTGACGGCCATGCTGGACCGGATCACCGTACACGGGGCGCGCCAACACAACCTCAAGAACATCGACGTCGAGATCCCCCGCGCGGCCGTCCCCGAGCCGG
>JBBTDS010000499.1:0-10165 GCA_038060875.1 Acidobacteriota bacterium
GTCGGTGAAATCGTAATCCAGCACCGTGCCGGCCTGCTGGATGGGGAACGACGGCGGGATGCCGACCGCGTCCAGCGTGAGCCTCACCACCGCCCGCGAGTCCCGGTCCACGTAGACCAGCCCCTGATAGGCGGGGATGATGTCCAGCGTCTTCTGGTAGCTGATGCGCCACTTCGACTGCGGCTGGGCCACCTGGTAGGAAAAGACGTGGGCGCGGCGGCCGCGCAGCGTCGCCCAGCGCTCCCAGCGGAAGCGGGCCTGAGTCTCCGGCTCGAAGACTTCTCTCAGCATGCTGCCGAATTCGCCCGTTGAGCTGGCGCCGCCCAGCGCGTCGTAAGAGATATCGGTCGGGCGGTTGTTGATCAGGACGACTTTGTAGTCTTCGCGGCGTTCGAAGTAGGTCAGGCGCGCCGTGATCACGTCCTGCTGACCCCAGAATTCCAGACCGGTAGGGTCTTCATAGCGCCGGGTGACCTGGGTGCAGATGAAATCGGGCAGCGAGCGCACGTAGTTCAACGCGTACTTCCGCCCCTCCTCGATGATCTGGCGCTGCTCGGCGGCGCTCGGCGGCGGGAGTGGGGCGGGCGCGGGCTTCGGCGCCGGCTTCGCCGCTTCCGGGAGGTTCTTCGAGGCCTCGCCCAACTCCCGCAGCGCCTCCAACGTTTTCGGGCCGGCCCCCAGCAGGTCCAGGTCCTCGATGGTGCGGTCATCGAGCCGCTCGGAGAGCTGAACCTTGCGGAGGTAGCCGGCCACCTGGTTGTCGGGGTGTTTCAGTTCCACCGAGGAACGGACGAAGGAAACCAGTTGCTCGACCGTCAGCCGCGTCTGCGCGGCCAGCGCCAGACATACTAGCGCCACCGCCATAAGTCGCATACTTCTATTTTGACGCAGCCGGCGGTGGCGCGGGCCTCCCGGTCCGCCGTGCTACCGCCGTCCCTTGCCTTTCGGCGGCGGCCCCAGCGCCTGCTCGATGGCCGCCAGCGCGATCGGCGCCATCAGCCGGTAGCCGGCTGCGTTGGGATGCAGGCCGTCGTCGGCCGCCTCGGCCTGGAGAAAACCCGCCTTGTCCACCAGGGCCGGAAAGTAGTCCACGTAGGTGTAATTCCGCTGGCGGCAGAAGCCCTGGAGCCAGGCGTTGAGCGCCCGGATGGTCTCCGGCGGCCGCCGCTTGCTCTGCTCCCAGGCCGGGTTCTTGTCCTGGTGATAGTCGCTGACGGGTAGCACGGAGGCGAACAGCGGCTTGATCCCGTGGGCCTGCGCCAGGTCGGCGATCATGGTGAGGTTGTTCTGGATGGCGCGCGGGGGCACGCCGCGCGCAATGTCGTTGGTCCCGGCCAGCACCAGCACCGCCGCCGGCTTCAGGTCGATGACGTCGGCTTTCATCCGCCCCAGCATCTCGCCGGTGATCTGGCCGCCGATGCCGCGGTTGACGAAGTCGCGCTCGGCGAAGTACTCGTTGAGCCGCCAGCCGTCGGTGATGGAATCGCCCAGGAAGACGACGCGCGGACGGCCGGCTTGCGGCGCCGGGAGCTTCTGGTTCGCCTCGGCGTAACGGCGGAGGTTGTCGCGGTCGGGATTCCGCAGCGCAACTTCCTTCTGGTCCAGCAGGGCGCGGAAGTGGGCCTCGAGGCGGTCGATCTGGTCCCGCAGCTCGCCGAACTGCTTGCGTGCCTCCTCGGGAAACGGCTGCGGCTTGGGGAGCGCGTCGGCCAGCGACAGGTAGGCGCGCAGGTTGGTGAGCAAGGTATAGGTGAGCGCGCCGTGCTGCGGCGAAAGGGTGCGCAGGTTCGCCAGCGCCTGGCGGGCGTTCTCCTCGACCGGCGCCGCCGCCCGGACCAGCCCCGGCACCGCCGCGGCGGTGGACTCCATCAGGTCCACCGCCCGCGCCGCCGTCGTCAGGACCTCCTTGCTATTCAGCAGCCCCGCCTGCTGGGACCACGACGCGCCACTCAGCGCCAGCGCCGCGCAAAGGGTAGGCGCCCACCTCATGTTTTCTTCTTCTCCGGGCTCAACTGCAAGGTGACCGTGCCGATGTAGAAAGGAAGCCTGACGCGGAGCTGCACCGGCAGCCGCCGCTCGTCGTCGCTGAGCCACACAAACAGCCGGCCCCGCCTCCGGTAGAGCACGTTGTTGAACAGGAAGGCCTCGTAGCGAACGGTCCGATAGGTGACGCCGCCGATCCTGACCGTCTCGCGCTCCTGCGCCTCGACCCGCGCCTGAACGCTCTTCTTGCCGTCGCTGATCGGGATCTGAACGGCCGCGCCCATCTCGACCTTCATCGTCCGCAAGCGGTAGAGAGCCGCGATCACGTCGTGCACGCAGCCGGGAATGTCGATCTCATGGGAGTCCACCACGGTGTTCTTCACCGTGTCGCGCTCCAGGTAGCTGGCTTTCTTCTGTTCCTGGTTGAACGTCACGGCCGTTTCCCGCTGCTTGCGGCCCTCGTTGGTCTTCAGCAGCGAGCTGGCTGCGCAAAGGCTCTCGTCCAGCGCCGAGGTGTACTCGTTGTTGACCTTGTGGAGCATCGAGACCAGCCCCACCGACTCCAGCTTGAGGCGTGTCTCCCAGCCGGCGGTCCCGGCGGCGGGGCTCCAGGTGAGCGTGGCGTTGCCGGCGCGAATGAGCCGCCACTCCGCGCTATAGAGGAGGCTCTCATTCTGCGGGACCTGCGCACGGGCGCCTGCCAGCGAGACGAGAACCATCGGCGCCCAGCGATACCGCATGAAACCCGAGTGTCGCAGATCCTCGCAGCCAGCCGCAAGCTCCGCGCTACTGAAGCGCAATCGTGTACGGCTCCAGCCGCACCGTGCGGCCGCCGTCGAGCCGCACCACCGCCTCGTCGTCGCCGAAATTCAGCAGCGCCAGCGCGCCGTTTTCGAGCACGCTCCAGTAGACCCAGTGCGGCTTCTCCATCCGCAGCGCGCCGCGGATCTGGGGCCGCAGGTGGTCCAGCTTGCGCAGCTCGTCGCGGACGAAGCGGGCATATGGCTCGCCCGGCTCCGGATCGCCGCGAAAGAAAATGGCGCGGCCCTTGCCGGTAGCGCCTGCCTGCCAGCGGCGCGAGACCGAGAGATCGCCCTCGACGGTTTCCAGCAGCCCGCGCGGCCGCTCGGGATAAATGACCGTCCCGCCCGCCTCCACCCACCGCGCCATCCGCTCCAGCACCGGCTTCTCGGTCACGTGTCCCCAGAGGAACAGCAGGACCTTGTACCGCTCCAGCGCGCCGTCCCCGATCATCTGCTCGCTGACGTAATCGAAATCGAGCGTCGAGCGCATGGCCTCTGCCCGGGTCAGGAAGGCCGACGCCCACAGATACCGCAGCGGCTCGTCGTCGAGCTTGATCGCCGTGTCGGGATAAAACGCGGCCACGTCAATCACCGGTTTGGCGCGGCGGTCGAGCAGCGATGCGTGCCGCAGCCAGGTGGCAGTGCCCTGGTCGTTCGCGTACAGGTTCGAGTGGTAGTAGAACAGGTGCTCGCCGCCGTTGGTGATGGTGTTGTACAGCCGCGCCGCCACGCCGCGGGCGCTGCCGAAGCCGCCCGGCTCGTAGCCCAGCGCGGCCCCGTAGAATCGGGCGGCCGAGGAGGCCATGCGGGTTATGGCGAAGTTCTGCGGGTAGTTGTCGCTTTCGTTGGTGAGCCGCATGCCGCCCTTCAGTTGCGCCATCGCCTTCGCCTGGTGGCTGTAATCGGTGCCGATCTCGATCGGCCCCCAGCCGCCCGAGGACTGGTGAACCACCGCCCGCGGCAGCGCCTCGCGCGTCCACCGCGCCCACTTTTCGCACCAGTCGCTCATCGCCCCCATGTACCAGTCGGCGAAGTCGATGCGCTTGCGCCTGGTGACCGCGGTCGCCGGGAGGAAGGTCTCCACCTGCTCGAACGATTCGAAGCGGTCGCCCCAACTCTTGTTCAGCTCGGCGATCGAGGGATACCGCGGCCGCAGCCAGTTGCGGAACGAGACCTTCGCATAAGGGTCCGCCGCCCAGTAGCCGATGTGGGTATGGATCGGCTTGCCGCGCCAGCCCCAGTCGCCGCGGGCCGGGTACTGCGCTTCGCCGTAGTTGCCGCTCGGGCCGAGCCGCACGCCCAGCAGCGCCTGGCGCGGGCCGTAATGCTTGCCGAACTCGGCCAGGAACCGGCGCACGTACTTCACCTGGTTGTCGCAGAAGATCGACTGGATGTCGTTGCGCAGGCGGTGCTCCAGGCACTCGAAGCCCACGTTCTCGCTGGAGTTGTAATACCAGTCGGGCAGCGTGTAGGCCGAGCCGACGATCAGCAGCGGGAACCACTGAAGCCCGTACTTCTCGATCTCCGCCACCACCGCGTCGTAGAAGCTCCAGTCGAAGACGCCCGGTGAGCGCTCGACGAAGCCCCACTTGACGTAGCTTTCGATGCCGTTGAAGCCGAGCGCGCGGGCCAGCGGCAGCAGCTCCCGCAATTGCGCCAGCGCCTGGGGGAGACCTTCCGGCGTGCTGGCGTCGGCCCCGGCGGTGGTCACGCGCTGCGAGGGCGTGCGAAAGCGGAGCGCCGGCTCGACCATCGGGATCGGCTCAGCCGGCGGCTCGGTGTCCGACAGCGCCAGCGAGCGGAGCAGCTCCAGACCCTCGATTCGGATCTCCGCGCCGGCGGACAGGCCGTTCAACTGGAAGACCGCGCGGCGGAGCTTGCCGGTGTTCAATCGCGCCGCTCCGCGCGAGGAGACCGAGATGAGCCCGTAGCCGCGGTCCAGAAACTCCACCGTGAGCCACACTGGTGCGGGCGCGGCCTTCTCGCTGCGCACGAGGAAGCCGGCGCGGTGGAAGTAGTCGTTAACCGGCACAACCGCGGCGAAGACACCCTGCGCCGTCTTCTCGATCCGCCATTCGGCGCCGGGGCCGCGAACCAGAGAAAGCCCCTGGCCCGCGCCGCCCGCCTCCCAGCGGGCCAGTTCGGCCGACCAGGCCGCCACCGTCACCAGGGCTAGCGCGAGTGACCGTCTCATCAGGCTCACGCTTCGCCACTATACCAGATTAATTTCGGTGACAGGCTACGCTTTCACTAATTTAATCTTCCGCGGGTCCCGCCGCCGATTACGGCAGCGTCTGCTCCAGCACCGCGCTGGACTGCTCCTCGCGGAACTCGCGCAGCTTCCGGCGCAGCTCGGGGCGGCTCACGGCCAGGATGGCCACCGCCAGCAGCGCCGCGTTGATGGCGCCCGCCTTGCCGATCCCCAGCGTGCCCACCGGAATGCCGGCCGGCATCTGGACCGTCGAGAGCAGCGAATCCAGCCCCTTCAGCGCCGGGCTCTCCATCGGCACGCCCAGCACCGGCGCCAGCGTGTGGGCGGCGATCACTCCGGCCAGGTGCGCCGCCCCGCCGGCGGCGGCGATGATCACCTCGATGCCGCGCTCCTGGGCCGCCTCGGCATAGCGGGCCGTCTCCTCCGGGGTGCGGTGCGCCGACAGCACCCGGTTCTCGTGCGGCACGCCGAACCGCGTCAGGCACTCGTCGGCGTGGCGCACGGTCTCCCAATCCGACTTGCTTCCCATGATCACGGCAACCAGCGGCTTGGTGTCTTCCGGCATACGAAACAGTTTATAAGGTTCCCAGTGGTAGGATTCACCCTATGAGGACTGCCCTCGCGTTGCTCATTGCCCTGGCCGCCGCCGCCGCCAACCGCCCCGAGCGCCTCGAATGGTTCCGCGACCAGGGCTTCGGCCTGTTCATACACTGGAGCCACGACAGCCAGTTGGGCTCGGTCATCAGCCACTCCATGGTCGGCGCCACCCCCGACTATCTCAAACGCTTCACCGAAGATCTGCCCCGCACCTTCAACCCGCGCAAGTTCCATCCCGCGGACTGGGCGGCGCTGGCGAAGCTGGCGGGCATCAAGTATGTCGTCTTCACCGCCAAGCACCACTCCGGCTTCGCGATGTTCGACACGGCCACCGTGAAGTTCGGCATCATGCAGACTCCCTTCCGCCGCGACATCACCCGCGAGATCCTCGACGCCTTCCGCCAGCAGGGCATCGCCCCTGGTCTCTACTTCTCGCCCGACGACTTCTACTGGCTCTACCGCAACGGCAAGCTCATCGACCGCCACCGCCCCGAAGTGGCGCCCGCCAACAACCCCGGCCTGATGGCGCTAGACCAGGCCCAGGTGCGCGAATTGCTCACCCGTTACGGGCCCATCGACGTCATCTTCTTCGACGGGCCGCCCGAAGGCTTGCGCGAGCTGGCCTGGGAGCTTCAGCCGAACATCGTCGTCACCCGCGGCGCCATCGAGACGCCCGAGCAGTACATCCCCGGTGTGCCGCTCGAAGGCGCCTGGGAGGCCTGCCTCACCATGGGCGCCCAGTGGCAGTACAAGCCCACCAACGAGGTCTACAAGTCCGGCGGCGAGCTCATCGGCATCCTCATCGAGACGCGCGCCAAGGGCGGCAACCTCCTGCTTAACGTGGGCCCCAAGCCCGACGGCGAGCTGCCCATCGAGCAGGAGGAGCGTCTGCGCGAGATCGCCCTCTGGATGTTCGTCAACTCCGAGGCCGTCTACGGCGTCCGCCCCTGGGTCATCACCAACGAGAAGGACATCTGGTTCACCAGGAAGAAAAACGAAGACACCGTCTACGCCTTCGTCAAGGAAAAGGAGCGCTGGCCCTACGGCCAGTGGAAAGACATCACTCTGCGCTCCGTGCAGGCCACCGAAAAGACTCAGGTCAGCATCCTCAGCCAGAACGACCAGGTGCTCGAGTACCGCCAGGACGTCGTGCCCAAGACCACCTGGAAACAGGACGCCGCCGGCCTGCACATCCGCGCCATGCGCGCCCAGCGCCTCTACAACGACCGCAAGTGGCCCAACCCGGTGGTCCTGAAGATCACCAACGTCAAGCCCGCGCCGGTGGCGCGCTAGCCGGCGAGGCGCCCACGCGCGTCGGGCGCGCCCCGGCCGACCAGCCGGCGGCCCCTAATCCTCCCGCCTTCCGCTGCCGATGAATCAGGCAGAGACTCGCGTGAAGCCCATTAGCGTCTTTGCCTGCGAATCGCAACCGATCGTCATCGAGGGCCTCCGCAGCCTCCTCGACTCGTGCCTGGAGCTGGAATTCGCCGGCGCCGCCGAGCCCGGCGAAGCCATGGAGGCCATCGCCGGCCTGCGCCCCGATGTGGTCCTGGTCGGCCATGCCCCCGGCCCGGATTCGGCCCAGGCCTTGCTGGCCAAGATCGGGAGCGTCTCGGTGGGCACCCGGCCGGTGCTCTGGGTCAGCGATCCCGACGCCATCGACGCCTCGCGGGCGCTGGAGTTGGGAGCGCGCGGCGTTATCCGCAAGAACCAGCCCACCGCCGTGCTGCTGGAGTGTCTCCGCAGCGTGGCCGCCGGGCAGCTTTGGTTTGAGAACGGCGCCCGCCCCGAGGCCGCGCCGGCGAGGCCGGCTCCCCGGCTGACACCCCGCGAGGGGGACATCGTCCGGCTCCTCTGCCGCGGCCTCAGCAACAAGGAGATCGCTCAGGAGTTGGCCATCGCTCCAGGCACCGTCAAGGTCCACCTCATGCACGTCTTCGAGAAGACCGGCACACGCAACCGCTATGAGCTGGCCGTGCGCAGCCGCCGCTGGCTCAGCGGCCAGGCCCTCCCGGAGTAGGCCGCCATGGAAGTGCGCCATACGCGGCTCGGGCGCCTGCTGCTCCCCTCCCTCTCCGACTGCCTCTTCGTTTCCCTGCTGGTCCTGCTGTTCGGAACCGGCGGCCGCTGGGCCACCCTGCTGGCCGATGGCGACAGCGGCTGGCACATCCGCACCGGCGAATTCATCCTCGATCATCGCCAGTGGCCCTTCCGCGACCTGTTCTCTTTTTCGAAAGCCGGCCAGCCCTGGTATGCCTGGGAGTGGCTCTCCGACCTGCTGTTCGCCGCCGTCTTCCGCGCCCTCGGACTGAAGGGCCTGGTGCTGGCGTCCGGGCTGGTGATCACCGCCTCGGCCATCCTTGTGCTGCGCCACATGATCTGGCGCGGCGCCAACGCCTTCCTCGCCGTCGCCCTCACCATGCTCAGCGTGGGCGCCGCCTCCATCCACTACCTGGCCCGGCCCCACGTCTTCACGCTGCTTTTGTGGGCCGTTTCGCTGCTGGTGCTGGAGCGCGACCGCCGCCAGCCCACTCGCGCCGTCTGGCTGCTGGTCCCGCTGACGGCGCTGTGGACGAATCTTCACGGCGGCTGGGTGGCTCTGCCGGCCTCACTGGCGGTGCTGGCCGCCGGCAGCGTCATCGAGGCGCTCCTCAACCCGCCGGCGGCGGGGCGGTGGTTCCGAACGCGGCGGTACTCGGCGCTGGCGCTGGCCTCGTCGCTGGCCTCGCTGGCGAATCCCTACGGCCCCAGGCTGCACCTGCACATCGTCCGCTACCTGCGCTCGGACTGGATCCGCAACATGGTGGACGAGTTCCAGTCGCCCAAGTTCCGCTCCGAAAACTCGCTTCACTTCGAGATCATTCTGTTCGCCGGGCTGATGCTGGCCGCCTGGCTGCTTTCGCGGCGCGAGGTCGCCGAAGCGCTCTTGCTGCTGGCCTGGGCCCACGCCGCCCTGGTCTCGGCCCGCCACGTGCCGCTGTTCGTCATCCTGGCCGCGCCGCCGGTCGCCGCCGCCGCCAGCCTGCTGTGGACGCGGTGGACTGAGGGCAAGCCGGCCAAGTCCGTGCTGGTCATCCTGGATCGGGTGGCGACGGACCTCGCGCCGGGCTTCCGGCATACCAGCCTGTGGATCGCGCTCGGGGTCTTGGCGCTGGTTCTGTTCACGCCGGCCGCGCACTGGCCCCGCAACTTCCCCCAGCAGAAGTTCCCCGTCGAGCTGATCGAGCGCCAGCGCGGCCGGCTGGAGGGAAGCCGCGTCTTCACTTCCGATCAGTGGGGCGACTACCTCATCTACCGCTTCTATCCGCGCCAGAAGGTCTTCATCGACGGCCGCAGCGACTTTTACGGGCCCGAGATCGGCAAGCAGTACCTCCGCACCGTCCAGGCCCATCCCGACTGGCGCAAAGTGCTCGATGGCTACTCGATGAATCTGGTCGTGGCTCACCCCGAGTGGCCGCTGGCCAACCTGCTCCAGCAGGTCCCGGGCTGGCGCCTGGTGGACCGGGACTCGACTGCCCTGCTGTTCGAGCGCACGGGCCCATGACCGCGCCACCTGGCAAATCCCTGAGTGAGCCATATGGCTGTGGGATGGGTGCTGGTCCGGCTAACGAGTCAGGCGCTCAGGCGCGGCCCTCCGTTGGCCGGCACCTTCAGCGCTTCGTTAGGCCGTTCTCGTGTGCGCACCGCTCCGCCGGTTGCTCTCGTTGCCGCCTTCCAACTCCCGCCATAAATCCTCGTGGCGAATCCCGGCCCCGGCTCGAATTCGTTGCCGAGCGGCATCGAGAAGCGTTCGCAGGCGCGGCGAGTAGGCCAGCACCAGGCGTTCCAACTCTTCTTCATCGTCGATCGCCAGCAACACTCCGACGGGTTTACCGCTGCGAGTGACAACCACCGGGCCACGCGCGGCGGACCTCAGGTACGCGCTGAAATGTGCCTTGATGTCCGCCACCGAAGCAATCTTCATAGCTTGATCTCCTCTCGTCCGATCATCAGCCGGTTCCGCTGTTTGGTCCCGATGGCCAGGATCTGCACTTGCTGGCGTTCGTGGCTCACCGCGTAGAACACCCGGAAGCGGTTCTCCGGACCGAACCGGAGCTCCCACGTCGCTTCAAACGCCACCGGTCGATGCAGCGGCTTTCGGTTTCGCGTTTCTTTGTCCGGCTCGAACCGCAACTGCTCTTCGATGGTCATCCGGCAAAGCGGTTGTCAATCGTCGCCCCCTTGCCCCGCACCCCCATCCCCCGCTGCCGACAGCCAAACACAGGAGCAATCCGCAGCAGCACTCGCTGACAGCGCTTTCTGTTTCAGGCTCATTTCTGGATTGGAATATGCCGGCGCTCGGCCTCTCCCGGACCAAACTGCCTGACCATCTCATGCCAAAGGGGCGAGTTGCGAATCTCCTGCTGGTACAGCTTTGTAGCTTCCTCGAGAGCCTGAGGTGAGGGAGCGGAGCCTGGGACTAGTGCATGGATGCCGGCAGAATCGAACCAGGACAAAGGCAAGCTCGGGGAGGCTTGGCCCTTCTTTCGTTCCCGACGCCGTCTACTCTTGGTCATCCGTAGCTCTCTAG
>JBBTDS010000500.1:0-1553 GCA_038060875.1 Acidobacteriota bacterium
AAGAGGCCCGGCGCAAGCAGCAGGCAGAAGTCCTGGCGGACCCGATCCTGGGCCCCTTTGTGTCCAAGCTGCTCGCCAAAGAGGGAACCGTCGCACATCAGTAAGCCACTCGTGTCCGGCTTCACCCTCCCCCCAGCTTGCTCAGGATCCGGTCCTTGATCCAGTGCTCGTCCCACCACTCCAGCGGCGTCACCTGCACCCCGTCCACCTGCATGCTGAAATGCAGGTGGTCGCCGCCGGCCAGTCCCGTCGAGCCGCTCTTGCCGAGCGCCTGCCCCTTCTTGACCGCCTCGCCCGGCTTCACCGCGATCTCGCTCAAGTGCGCGTACATCGATTGCAGCCCGTAGCCGTGGTCCACGACCACGCAGTTGCCGTAGATGCCGAGTTCGCCGCCGAAGACCACCTTGCCGTGATTGGCGGCCGCCACCGCCACGTGCTGGGTCACGGCCAGGTCGAAGCCCAGGTGCGTCTGCCGGTCCACCGCCTTGCCTTTGTAGAGATAGGTGCGCGTGTCGGCAAACTGCGCCTCCACCTTTGAGTCGCCGAGCTGAAGAAACGGCCCCGACCACAGCACCCGCTCCTCGGTCTTCAGCCGCAGGTCCGCCAGCGCCTGGCTGTTCGCGCGGCGCATCTCGCCGTTGATCTTCAGGAACCGCGCCAGCAGGTCGCCGGCGCCGGTGGGATCGATCTGGTTCACCACCAGCTCCAGGAACGCGTCGCTCAGCTCCAGCTCGCGCACGCGGTACCTCTTGGGGAACACCTTGTGCCAGAAGTGGGCGCGCGCCTCGGCGCCCGCCGGATTACGCGCGAACACGTGAGGCACAGTCTCGGCCGGAACGTCCCACGGGAAGGCGAACAGCGCGAAGCGCTCGTCCTGCGATTTGCCCGGCAGTGGAAAGCTGCGGAACGCGTGCGGCCCGACCCGCACCCCGGCCTCGGTCCAGTAGCCGGAAACGGTGAAGGTGACCAGTTCCGCCCCGCCCTGGTTGATGTAATGCTGCGCGCCGTCCACCACCAGCCGCGGCGGCTTGGTGTTGATCTCGACGTCGATGGCCAGCGTCGCGGTCTGCCCGCGCAGGTCGTTCGCCTGAGCCTCGATGATCAACCGGGCCTTGCCGTCGCGAAGCGCCTGGGCGCGCTTCTTGCCGGCGGAGAACGAAATGGTCCGCGCCGGCTCCTCCTTGAACACGAACCAGAACCGCGTGGCCGGCTCGCTCGATTCATGCAGAGGATACCGGGCGGCATTCTGCTCCAGCGCCGCCGTGAAGCGCCGCACGCCGTGCGGGCTCTCGACTCGCACCTGAACGGGCGTTTCGGCCCCGATCACCCGCACCGGCGGATCGACCTGGAGCGTGACGGGCGACGAGAGCACCATCAGCAGCACGGGCACGCCCACCAGCAGCGCGACCGCGGCGAGGAACAGAATCCGCTTCATACTCCGTAGGATAAGCCTCCCGGCTTGTCACCGTGGACAAGGCGGGAGCGTTGTCCGGGCGGAGACAAGGCGGGAGCGTTGTCCGGGCGGAGACAAGGCGGGAGCGTTGTCCGGGCGG
>JBBTDS010000500.1:1653-3009 GCA_038060875.1 Acidobacteriota bacterium
GTCTTCAACCACACCGACGAGGGCAACCACCAGGGGCCCGTCTTCTCCTTCAAGGGCATCGACAACAGCGCCTACTACTACCTGGTCCCATGGGACAAGCGCTACTACTTCGACTACACCGGTTGCGGGAACACCTTGAACTGCAACCACCCCATCATGCAGAAGTTCATCATCGAGTGCCTCCGCTACTGGGTGCGCGAGATGCACGTGGACGGCTTCCGCTTCGACCTCGGCTCGGTGCTGGCCCGCGGCGAGGACGGCGCGCCGCTGGTGCACCCGCCGGTGGTCTGGCAGATCGAGCTCGACGAGACCCTCGCGGAGTCGAAGGTGATCGCCGAGGCCTGGGACGCGGCCGGCCTCTACCAGATCGGGCGTTTTCCCGGCGACCGCTGGGCGGAGTGGAACGGCCGCTACCGCGACGACGTCCGCCGCTTCGTCAAAGGCGAGCCCGGCCTGGTGGGCGCGGTCGCCTCGCGCATCGCCGGCAGCGCCGACCTCTACGAGCGCCACGGCGAGCTGCCCATCAACAGCATCAACTACGTCGCCAGCCACGACGGCTTCACTCTGAATGACCTGATCTCCTACAACGAGAAGCACAACGACGCCAACGGCGAGGGAAACCGCGACGGCCAGAACGACAACCTGAGCTGGAACTGCGGCGTTGAGGGCGAAACGCCCGATCCCGCCATCGAGGCCCTCCGCAGCCGCCAGGCCCGCAACTTCGCCGTCATCCTGATGCTCTCCCGCGGCGTGCCGATGATCCTGATGGGCGATGAGGTCCGGCGCACCCAGAAGGGCAACAACAACGCTTACTGCCAGGACAACGAGACCAGTTGGCTCGACTGGGATCTAGTCGAGAAGAACCGCGACCTGCTCCGCTTCTGGCGGCGCATGGTCCGGTTCCGCAAGCGCCACTCGACGCTCACCTGCGGGCACTTCTTCTCCGGCGAAGTGAACGAGCGCGGCCTGGCCGACGTCGCCTGGCACGGCTGCCGCCTCAACCAGCCCGGCTGGGACGATCCCGATGCCCGCGTGCTCGCCCTCACCCTGGGCGAGTTTCGAGACGAGCCGGACCTTCACGTGATGCTCAACATGTACTGGGACCGGCTCGATTTCGAAGTTCCCGCCGTACCCGGCCGGCAGTGGTACAAAGCCGTCGATACGGCCGCGCCGCCGCCGCGCGATATCTTCGAGCCGGGTGAGGAGCCGCTGCTGGCGGACGACACCTGCCCGGTCGCCGGCCGCAGCATCGTGGTGCTCACGTCGAAATGAGCGGCTGGTCTCGGCCCGGTCAAGCCCAACTTCGCCCCGGCAAGACAACGTGGACGAGGCGTCCCCGCCTGAGCGGAGGACTAG
>JBBTDS010000501.1:0-1603 GCA_038060875.1 Acidobacteriota bacterium
TTTACAGTATGTCGCATCTGGTGGAGTTACTCGACCTCGCGCAGCGTCGGCGCTGCTCGGTCGCGGGTCGGAGTGTTGGGCTGGCCGACAGGTCGGCAAGTTGAGTGGCTGCCCTGGGAACGGAGGCCGTGAAGCGGGTAGGATGGTCGGCCTGTCCCTACGCGGTCACGATGCGGTGGGTTTTCAGCATGCCCTCGGCTTGCAGGATGTTGTTGGCGAGCGCATGCCACAACATCACCGCGGCGACCCTGGCTTGGCCACGGACGTTCAGGCGGAGGAGGTTCCAGTTGCGCCATCGGGCATGGATGCACTCGCAGATCGTTCGGTCTCGGTATTGCGCCTTGCCCTCCTCGCTCGCCATTCGGCCTCGCCAGGCTCGCACGCCGGCGCCGTCCCCGGCGCGCGGCTGGAACGGATCGCCGCCGTTTTTGGCTTTGATCGGCGGACAATAGACCGCGACGCCTTCGCCATGCGCCCATTCGATGTCGGCGCCGACCGTGAACCCGCCGTCGGCGAGATGACGCGCCGGCAGGCGGCCGAAGCGCCGACGAAGCCGCTCCAGCATCGACCGCATGAGGCCGCGATCCGAGCCGGAGCTGGACGGCTCGACCTCGACCACGATCTGCTCTCCCGCGACGCTGACGACCTGCACGTTCCAGCCCGGCCGGAAGCCGCCGTCCGCCATCTTGATGGGCCGGACTTGCGCGTCGGTCGTCGAGGCACGCGGCTCCTTCTGCTTCTCCGTCTGCTTGCGGTTCGTCTTCAGGCGGCGCTCGCGTTGCGCCTCGACCTCGCCCAGGGTCTTCAGCGCCGCCGCGACCCGCTCGGCACGCTCCCGTGCCGCCCGCTTGCGCGCCGCGCCGATCCGCTTGGCGCTGGCGGCGGGATCGTCGTCGATCTCGCTCTTGAGTTGCTCCACCACCTCGTGGGCGTGCGCCAGATGTGCCTCCAGCGTCGCCCGCCGACGGTACGAGGCCGCCCCCGCGCCGGCACGAACCCGCACGCCGTCCTGGGCCAGCCTGTCGAGGTCGATCAGCCCGCAGTCCATCAGCACCGCCACATTCTCCGTCAGCAACCGGTCGAGAATGGCGCCGTGACCGACGCGGAAGTCGCTCAGCGTGTGGTGGTTCACCGATACGCCGCCCATCAGCCAGCGATAGCCATCGTGGCTCTCGCACAGCCGCGCCAGCGCCCGCCCACTGCCCACTCCCTCGCTGGTCGCATAGAGCCACAGCGCCAGCAGCAACCGAGGCGCGATCGCCGGATGGCCGGGCCGCCCTTCCCGGGCCTTGATCGATCCCTCGAGTTCGCTCAGATCGAGCTGCTCGCAATAGGCCCAGAACAGCCGCGCCGGATGGTCCGCGCCGATCAGGCTGTCGAGATCCATCGAGCGCAGCTCCAGTTGGTCGCGCTCCGGCTCCAGCAGCCGCGGCTTGCCCAACGGCCGCTCAGGGGCGGCTTGTTCGGGGTGCTCGTCGAACGGCAATGGCTCGGTCATCGGATGCCTCGATCCTGCGCTTCCGCGCACCATCGAATCAGGGCCGGAAAAAATATGCCAGCTCTTCTTCGGAAATCAGTGAAAGATTCACAGCCTCTGAGGAGC
>JBBTDS010000502.1:0-2174 GCA_038060875.1 Acidobacteriota bacterium
CGGTGCTTCTCGCTCAGGTTGTGATCGAGGCGGAAGGTGTGGGTGTAGTAGGTGATCGGCTCGGGCTCGTTCGGCAGCGGCAGGTTGTTGCGGCCGTCCACCGTTCCGGCCACGGTGGGCATCGCGAAGTAGCCCAGCATCTTCTTGGCGATGGGGCTGACGCGCGAAGCCGGTATGATGTTGCCCGCCAGCGGATCGCTCCGGAAGCGGCCACCGGCCTCCGTGCGGCGCGTGGACGGATCGAAGATCTGGTAGCGGCTGCCGAGCGCCAGCAGGTCGGAGAAGTCCCCCTCGCGCTGTTTGGCGGTGGGCACGGTGAGGGTCGATCCGCGCGGCCGCTCCTCGTGGATGCCCTCGTAGCCGTACAGGTAGAACGTCCGGTTGCGCCCGTCGAGGAGCTTCGGCAGGTACACCGGCCCGTTGGACATCGTGCCCCAGCGGTTGTAAGTGAAGTTGCCGCGCGGGATGCGGTTGCGGTTGGAGAAGAACAGGTTGGCCGTCAGCTCGGGCGCCATCTTCACGTAGTAAGCGGTGCCGTGAAGCGCATTGGTCCCGGACTTCAGGCTCACGTTGACCACGCCGCCTTCAGTCTGGCCGACAGTGACGTCGAACACCGCGGTCTGCACTTTGAACTCGCTGACCACGTCGGCCGGCGGCACCCAGGAGGAGATCAGCTCATTCCGCGTGCCCGTGTTGCCGGAGGCGGTGTTGGTCGTGCCGTCCAGGCTCACTTCACTGCGATTGGAGCGCGCCCCGTCCATGGTGTAGCCCACGATGTGGGTGGGCTCGAAGGGACGGTCCAGCGTCAGGCTTTGGGCAAAGGCCACGCCCGAAGCAAGCTGAATCAGGTGGTACGGGTTGCCGTGCGGAAAGGGGAGTTCGGCCACACGGCGCGCGTCCACCACCGAACCCATCGAGGCAGTGGCCGTCTCCAGCATCGGCGTGTCGGCCACGACGGTGACCTGCTCGGCCACGTCGCCGACCTCCAGCGTCAGGTTCACCTCCAGCCGGTCGTTGACGCGCAGCTCGATGCCGTCGCGCACCACCCGTTTGAAGCCCCTGCTCTCGGCTTCGATGCGGTAGGGGCCGGGGATCAGGTACGGGGCAAGGTAGTTGCCTTGTTCGTTGGTCGCGGCCGGCGTGCTCACGCCGGTGGCGGTGTTGGTGATCTTGATCGAGGCGCCGGGGATCACGGCGCCGGACGGGTCGCTGACGCGCCCGAGGATGGAGCCGCGCGCTTCCTGGGCCGGGCAGGTGGCCGCCAGGGCGAGCAGCACCATCACACTGAAAGTCAGCAAACGCATGGCCATGAGACTCTCCTCTGCCTGCCAACCTACCGCTGTGCTTCGCCCCTGTCAAGCAGCCGCACGCACTTGAAAGCCGGCCGCGGCCCCAGTATGCTGTACCAAGGTTGAGGCCAACATGACCACGAGACGCGATTTTGCGAAGACGGCCGGCGCGGCGCTCCTGTTCGACATCGTGCCCGCGCGGGCGCTGGGCCTTCAGGGACAGCCGCCGCCGAGCGACACGCTCAACTTCGGACACATCGGCATCGGCGGGCGCGGCCGGGGGTTCCTGCGGCCGGAAGCCAACCTCGGCCAGAAGGTCCAGGCGTCGGCCAACCTCGGCGGCGACGGCACGCGGTACCTGCGCCCGGCGCGCTCGATGGCGCTGTGCGACATCGACGTGAAGCGGCTGGACGAGGCGGCCACCAAGGTCGGGGGCCGGCCGAAACTCTATAAGGACTTCCGCCGGCTGCTGGAAGACCGCGAGGTGGACGCGGTCTTCATCGCCGCCCCCGACCACTGGCACGCGCTGATGACCATCCTCGCCTGCCAGGCGGGCAAGGACGTCTACTGCGAGAAGCCGGCCTGCAACACCGTCGAGGAAGGCCGGGCGATGGTGCGGGCGGCCGAGCGTTACGGGCGCGTGGTGCAGATCGGCTCGCAGGGCCGCTCGCAGCTCAACGCCTGGCACGCGGCCAAGTACATCCGCAACGGCCAGCTCGGCACGGTGCGCAAGGTCGCCTGCTGGCACTACGCAAGTCCCGCGGGCGACTGGACGCCGGACGAGGAGCCGCCGCCGGGGATCGACTACGACGCGTGGGTGGGCCCGGCGCGCTGGACCCCCTATAACAAGCGGCGCACACACGGCTCCTTCCGCTGGATGATCGA
>JBBTDS010000503.1:0-27846 GCA_038060875.1 Acidobacteriota bacterium
AAGCGGCTGAAGGGCGGCGAGCTGCGCTACGACCTGGAGCCGGCGCTGCCGGAGTGACTGTGTCGCGGGAGCGGAGTGCCGGACCGCTCCCTGCGGTCGCGGCTCAGCAACGCGGGCGAGCCGCGCGCGTAAGCAAGCGGTCGTTGTGCGCAGCTATGGTAGCCCAGCGATGATTTTTCGGTACTCCTCTTCGGTGAAGGCGCGAAGCGTTTGCGTCCTGATGTTGCCCTTTGAGCCTAAAGTCAAGGCCACCTTGGCCGCGGTTTCGTCGTCGGGCAAGTCAAAGACGCAGACGATGTCGTATTGACCCATCGTCAGGTAGAAGGCCTTCAGCCGGCCGCCGGCGGCCTGCAAAACCTGCTTGAACGCATCCAGCCGGGCCGGACTCTGCTTGACGTTCTCGATTCCCTGCTGGGTGAACTGGGACAGAGCAATGTAACTTGGCATCTGAGCCACCTCCTTGATCCCAGCATACAACGGCAGAAACCGCCCGAGCGAAGTGGGGGGCACGTGCCGGAGTTTGGACAAGACTGGGGGGGTACACTGGATGGGGGAGGAACCGATGAGCAACCGAGATGTTCTCGCAATTGCAGGACTCGTTGTGCCCTTGCTGGCCGCGAGCCTGATCGCGCAGGACCCGCGCGGAGCCATCACTGGCAGCGTGACGGACGCGACCAACGCGGTGATCGCCGGGGCCACCGTGCGCGCGACCAACGCCGAAACCGGCGTGGCCGCGGCGGCGGCCAGCAACGCCGCCGGCAGCTTCCACCTGCCTTTTCTCCCGTCCGGAATGTACCGCGTGACGGCCGAGCTGGCCGGATTCAAACGCTTCGTTCGGGACAACGTTGAAGTTCGCGTGGGCGAGACGGTGGGTCTCCCCATCCGGATGGAGGTCGGCGAGGTGACCGAGAGCGTCGAGGTTGTAGACACGACGCCGCTGCTGGACACGACGGGCTCCTCTCTGGGCCAGGTGATCGACCAGCGGCGGATTCAGGAGCTGCCCCAGCGCGGCTACAACCCCATGGAGCTGACCCTGCTGACCCCGGGAGTGGTGAACGCCACCAACCTGCGCCTCCGCAAGGCGCACGCTCCGGGGGCGACTTCCGAGATCGCGGCGGAGGGCACCGGATCGTACAACACCGAATTCCAGATCGACGGCATCTCCAACATGTCGTCGGACCGTGGGCGCGATTACTCCCGGATCGCCTTCATCCCGCCGATTGCCGCCGTTCGCGAGTTCAAGATGCAGACCACGGCTTACGATGCGAGCGTCGGGCGAACGATGGGCGCGGTGGTGAACGTCAGCACGGCCAGCGGGACCAACGATCTGCACGGCGAGCTGCACTACGTGCTGCGGCACAGCGCGCTGGACGCGCCGAACTTCTTCGTCAATAAAGCGGGCACGAAGATGGACATCTACCAGGACAACCGCCACGGCGGATCGGCGGGCGGCCCGCTGGTGCTGCCGCGTTTGTATAACGGCAAGAACCGGACGTTCTGGCTTTACGTGTACGAGGACAACAGGTTCGGCGTGCCGAAACAGTGGACTAACACCGTTCCCACGGCGGTCCAGCGGACAGGCGACTTCTCCGGGCTGCTGGGAATCCCGGGCGCCAACTACCAGATCTACGATCCCCGGACCACCACGCCGGCTCCCTCGGGGCGCTTCAGCCGCCAGCCGTTTGCCAATAACCTCATCCCCAGGAGCAGGCTGGACCCGGTGGGTCTGA
The DNA here is from genome assembly GCA_038060875.1 of Acidobacteriota bacterium. Taxonomy (GTDB): domain Bacteria; phylum Acidobacteriota; class Terriglobia; order Bryobacterales; family Bryobacteraceae; genus JBBTDS01. The sequence goes on from JBBTDS010000503.1 coordinate 1,731, forward strand.
ACCTGCTCCCTTTCTACCCGCTGCCGAACCAGCCGGGCACGGCGGACGGCAGGAACAACTCCTTCGTGGACAAGAAGTCAATCCACAAGTTCTACCAGCATCTGCTGCGCCTGGACCACGCTTTCAGCGAGAACCACCGCGCCTTCCTGCGTCTGCACTACGACATGTGGAAGGAAGACAAGAACGACAATTTCGGCACGAACATCATGGGGATCTTCCAGAACCGGCCGAACCGGGGCGTGGCGCTGGATGACGTGATCGTGCTCAATCCGACGCTGGTGCTGAACGTGCGGTACGGGCTGACCAGCACGAAGTGGTGGCAGTTCCGCCGGAGCCGCGGCTGGGACCTGGCCGGCCTGGGCTTTTCGCCGAGCCTGCTGGGGCTGCTGGAGCGGCGGGAGGCCCCCCTCCCCCGCGTCAGTCCGGGCGCCTACACGGTCCTCTCGAACTGGGAGGACCCCGGTGACGGTGTGAACTCGAGCCTCACGAACAGCTTCGCTGGGCACTTCACCAAGCTTCAGGGCAACCACGCGATGAAGTTCGGCGCCGATTTCCGCGTCTACCGGAGTTTCGCCAACCGCCGGCCCACCGGGGTGGCGCCGGACTTCACCTTCGACACGACGTACACACGGGGGCCGCTGGACAACGCGACGTCGGCGCCCATCGGCCAGGACCTGGCATCCATGCTGCTGGGCGTTCCGGGTGGTTCCATGGTGGTCTCGGCCAGCGCTGCCTTGCAGGACACGTACCTGGCCCTCTACTGGCAAGACGACATCAAGCTGACCTCCAGGCTGGCCCTGAACGTGGGCGTGCGTTGGGAGAACGAGACTCCGATGACCGAGCGCTTCGACCGGCTGGTGGCCGGCTTCGACTCCGGCGTTTCCAATCCCATCGAGGCGCAGGCCCGGGCCAACTACGCGGCGCGGCCGATTCCGGAGCTATCGCCCAACGACTTCCGCGTGCGCGGCGGCCTGAGCTGGGTGAAGCAAGGCGGCGCGGACCGCAGCCCCTTCCGCGGAGAGAAGAACAACTTCATGCCGCGCCTCGGGCTGGCTTACCAGATCAACCAGAAAACGATTCTGCGCGGCGGCTACGGTCTGTTCTTTGGCCCCGTCGGCACTGCCGTCACGCTGCCCATCCAGACCGGCTTTTCGCAAGCGACGCCGATCCAGGCGTCTCTGGATAGCGGCCTCACTTACCTCGCCACCACGGCCAACCCGTTTCCCAGCGGGTTGCGGCAGCCGCTCGGGCCGGCCGGCGGCTTGACCACCAACCTGGGGCAAGGGATCGACTTTTACAACTACAACGAGAAGCACGCCTACGCCCAGCGGTGGTCGCTCGGCATTCAGCGGATGCTGCCGGCGCAGTTCGTCCTGGATGCTTCCTACGTGGCCAACCGGAGCACGCGCCTGGGCGTGGACCGCCAGTTCAACGTGACTCCCGCTCAGTACCTGAGCCGGAGCCCGGCGCGCGACCAGGCCACGATCGACTTCCTGAGCGCCACGTTCCCCAGCCCCTTCCGGGGACTCGACCCGATCTACGGGGCGAACATCTCGCGCGCCAACCTGTTGCGGCCCTATCCGCACTTCGGCAACATCGTCGCTGATCAGCCGATCGGCTACGGCTGGTATCACTCGATGCAGTTGCTGGGGGAGAAGCGCTTCTCACAAGGCTACACGCTCCAGTTGGGGTACACCTTCTCGAAGCTGATGGAGGCGAACGTGTTCCTCAACGCCACCGACCCGATGCCGTATGAGAGCATTGCCTCGCTGGACCGGCCGCACCGCCTGACGGCCAGCGGCATTTGGGAACTCCCGTTCGGCAAGAGCCGCAGGTTCGGAGGGGCCTGGCCGCGGGGGCTGGACTTGATCCTCGGCGGATGGCAGCTCGGCGCCATCCTCACGCGCCAGAGCGGCGCGCCGCTGGAGTTCGGCAACATCATCTTCAACGGCGAGATCAAGAACATCCCGCTGCCCCAGAGCCAGCGGGACGTGGACCGGTGGTTCAACACCGGGGCCGGCTTCAATCGCGACTCCAGACAGCAGCTTGCCTCCAACCTGCGGACGTTTCCCATGCGGTTCAGCGGGATCCGCGGGGACGATCAGAGGAGCTGGGACATCTCCATCGTGAAGGACTTCCCGATCCGGGAGGGGGTCAAAATACGGTTCCGCGGCGACGTGTACAACGCCTTGAACCAGACTAATTTCGCGACGCCCAACAGGACTCCGACGAGCTCGGCCTTCGGCACGATCACCGGCACCGACGGCGACCCGCGCAACTGGCAGCTCGGGCTGAGATTGCAGTTCTGACTTGCGGAGACTGCGCCGGGCGCATCCGTGTGAGGGCCGGCGATGCCGGCCGGGAGGTGAGCAGATGTCAGTCCATCGTTTCGTAGCAGGCGTGCCGCTCATGGCTGGTGTGCTGTGCGCCCAGCAGCTCGGCGGACGCCTTGAGGGGGCGCTGAACGACCCCCAGGGCGCGGCCGTTCCAGGCGCCAGCGTGGTGGCCACGCACCAGGAGACCAACACTAAGTACGAGAGCAAGAGTTCGGGGACCGGCGCCTTTGCGATCCCCAACGTCCGGCTCGGCCGATACACGATCAGCGCCGAGGCGGCCGGCTTCCGCCGGGCGGTGGTGAAAGATGTACTGGTGGAGGTCGGCGGCACCGCCGCGGTGACGATCAACCTGGAAGTGGGGACCTTGCAGGAGGCGGTCACCGTCACCGCCGAGGGGGCTCAACTGACGATCAACACGGTGGATGCCGAACTCGGCACGGTGGTCGATACCAGGCGGGTGCTGGAGCTGCCGCTGAACGGGCGCAACGCGGTGGAACTCGCCCTCCAACAGGCGGGCGTCCATTTTGAACGCACGCCCGATGGGGAAGGCGACAAATTCTTCGTCCACGGCCAGCGGCATCGCGCCATCAGCATGACGCTGGACGGCATCGACGCCCTGCCCAACTACAATCGCGCCTCCTCGACCATGATCGACCAGCCGCTGCTGGCGATGGCGGCCGAGAACGTGCAGGAGTTCCGCGTCATCACCGGGCTGTCCTCGGCCGAGTACGGCCGCGGCGGGGCGCAGATCTCGGCGGTCACTCGCTCGGGCTCGAACGAGTTCCACGGCTCCCTGTTCTGGTTCAACCGCAACAACGCCTTCAGCGCGAACGAATTCTTCAACAACGCCGCCATTCCCAGGGTGACGACGCCACCGCTGAACCGGAACCAGTTCGGCGGGCGGCTGGGCGGTCCGATCCTCAGGAACCGGACCTTCTTCTACACCGGCTACCAGCAGACGCGCGAGTCGAGGGGCAATTCGGTAAACCGGGTGGTCTACACCAGCGAGGCGCGGCAGGGGACGTTCCGGTTCCTGGACGGCCTGGCGAGCACCCCGCGGAATGTAGCCGCCAGTCCGGACCGGGTACGGTCGGTCAATCTTCTGGCCTGCGGCGGGAGCGCGGCGACCACATTGCGGCGCGACTGCCTGGACAGCCGATTCACGGCTGCCAGGCCGCCGACGCTCGACCCGTTCATCACCGGCAAGGTGTTCGCCGCCATTCCGCTCCCCAACAACCAGGAGGTTGGGGACGGGCTGAACACCGGCGGCTTCCGTTTCAACGCCAGGTCGCTGACTGTCGAGCACCTGCCTTCGACCCGGCTGGATCACCGCATCAGCGACCGGCACACGTTCTACGGCACCTTCAATTACATCGACCGCAACATCGTGGGCGATTACGTCAACGACCGCGAGCCGCAGTACCCGGCGCTGGGATCGCTGGGCGACCGCGTCACGCATTCACGCGGCTTCAGCGCGGGGCTGGTCTCGACCCTGCGCCCCACGCTAGTGAACGAGTTCCGAATCGGGCGCCTGGCGGGGACCAACGCTTTCGCCGTCAACCAGCCTTTTAATACGCCCTTCGTCCTGGATCTCAACACCATCAACGATCCGTACGACCCGGGCAACGGCACCGAGGGACAGGTCAGCCACACCTACCACATGCGGAACGTCGTCAACTGGATCCGGGGCAGCCACCAGGTCAAGGCGGGCGTCGAATGGCGGCAGCGCTATGCCGACTTTTACGGCTTCGACCTGGTGACGGCGGCGGGGGACATCGGGTTCGACGACGACAACAACCCGCCCGGCTTCGCCGCCGACGACCTGAACCGGCTCGCCGGCGCCCGCGCCATCCATTCCAACGATGAAGAAACCGCCCGCGACCTGATGAATAACCTGGTGGGCGCGATGGGACAGGTGTCGGTGCGGTACGTCGTGAAATCTCTCACCTCCGGCTATGTACCGGGCACTCCCGATCGCCGGATATACCAGAACCGCGAGCTGGACTGGTTCGTCAACGACACCTGGCGCGCCGGCCGGAACCTGACGCTCAACCTCGGGCTGCGGTGGGAATATGCCTCGGTGCCCTGGGAAACGCGGGGGCTGGCGCTGGCGCCCCAGGGCGGCTTGAGCGCCGTGTTCGGAGTCTCCGGGCCGGGCGGCTTCTTCAACCCGGGCCGGTTTGACGGCACGCCCTGTAACGAGCTCGAAGGCCTGCCGAGGACGGTGACCACCGCCAACGCCGTCAATCTGATCACCGGCTGCGCCACCAAGTACTATCCGGCGGCGTCGAAAGGGGGACCGCCGATCTGGAAGAACGACTGGAACAACTTCGCCCCGGTGGTGAGCCTGGCCTGGGATCCTTTCGGGGACAGCCATACTTCGGTTCGCGCGGGTTTCCGAACCAGCTTCACCCAGGACGCTTTCAGCATCGTGGCGCCCAACCTGAGCGCCAACCAGGGCCTGCGTGTGCAGCCGACATGCGTGGTCGCGGACGGGACCTGCCTTCAGAACCCGTTGTTGCTGCGCGACCTTTCCACGTCGGCGCCTCCCATGCCGCCCATCCCGGCGTTCGCCCTTCCCAGCTCGCGCAGCATCCTGGACTCGAGCACCATCGACTTCCGGGCCTATGACCAGAACCTGGGCACCCCTTACTACAACGAGTGGACGGTGGGAATCTCGCGCGAGGTGGGCGGCAACTGGGCTTTCGAGGCGCGATATGTGGGCAACCGCGGAGTCGCCCTGCGCCGGTTCGCGGATTACAACGAGATGAACATCTACGCCAAGGATCCGGTGAGCGGGCAGACGTTTGTCGATGCGTTCACCATCGCCCAGCGAAATCTGAACTGCAACCGCAGCGCCGGCCAGGGCGCCCGCTTTGATGACGCCAGCGGCGCGGCCTGCATCACGCCGAATCCGCTGATGACCGCGCTGATCGCCGGGGAAGCCAGCCGGCTGCGGACGCGGACCGCGCTGGTCAGCGCGCTCGAACGCAACCAGACCGGGCAGTTCGTGCATGCGCTGACGCAGGTGGAGTCGTCCGCACCGGCGGCCGGACAGGCACGCATCCGCGGCGGCAGTTTCTGGGGGCAGGTGCTGGCCGGCCGGTTCCCGGTGAATTTCTTCCAGGCGAATCCGTTCGTCGCCACCGCGCGGGCGATGATCAATGATGGCTCCTCGACCTATCACAGTCTTGAGATCGAGGTGCGGCGCCGTTTTGCCCAGGGCCTTTCCCTCCAGGGCAACTACACGCGTGGGAAGGCGCTGGCGGATTTCGACGGCGACTCGAACGACCTGCTCAACGGCGAGCGTCCCAGCCCGGTGCGCTTCCCGCGGTACAACCGGGGGGAACACATGCCTCGCCACCAGTTCAACGTCAATTGGGTGTACGAGCTTCCGTTCGGGGCCGGCAAGCCGTATCTCAAGGGCGCGCTGGCGGGGAAGGTGTTTGGCGGCTGGCAGGTTTCGGGCCTGCTGAATATGCGCAGCGGGCTGCCGGGATCGGTTGTCTCCGGCGTCGGGACATTCGTCCGCAACGCCCTTTCGGGCGGGAACACGGTCGATCTGACGAAGAACGCGACCGCCGGCGATATCCGCGCCCTTACCGGGCGGCGCGACGTGGCCGACGGCGTGCTGTGGTTCGACCCCTGCCTGTCCGGTTTTCTCGGCAGCGAGTGCACCGACTCCAGGGCCGCCAAAGGGTTGTTCGCGCTGCCGCAGTCGGGCCTGCTGGGCCAGTTGGGCCAGAGCGTCCTGTTCGGCCCGCGGCGATTCCTGGTGGACATGGGCCTGATGAAGCGCACGCGGATAGCCGAGCGAAAGGACTTCGAGGTCCGCTGGGAGGTTTTCAACGTTTTCAACACGGTGAATTTCGCCCTGCCGGGCTTGAACGTCACCGCGGCCAGCTTCGGGCGGATCACCCGCACGGTGAACAACCCGCGGCTGATGCAGTTTGCGCTCAAGGTGAACTTCTGACGGGCGGTGGCCCGAAAAACCGGGGAACGTTCCGTCTGTCCCCGGTTTATAATGGCTGATCTGCTTGCGCTAAAGGAGTCATCTAGCTATGAACCAACCCTGGAAAACCGAGAAGTGGTTTACGAGCCCGTGGAACTGGGCGCCGGAGGTGCGCGCCGGGCTGCGCTTCCCCGACCAGATCAAGATTCACGACGTGACGCTGCGCGACGGCGAGCAGCAGACCGGCATCGTCTTCCGCCGCCAGGAGAAGGTGGCCATCGCGAAGAAGCTGGCCGAGGCCGGCGTTCACCGCATCGAAGCCGGCATGCCGGCGGTCTCGGCTGAAGACGAGGCCGCGGTGCGCGACATCGTGGCCCTCGGCCTGCCTTCCGAGATTTTCGCCTTCGCCCGCTGCATGCCGTCCGACGTGAAGCTGGCCAAGGACTGCGGCGTCAAGGGCATCATCACCGAGATCCCATCGAGCGACCACATCATCAAGAACGCCTACGGCAAGACGATAGACTGGGCCGCCAAGGCCTCGATCGAAACCACGCTGGCGGCCAAGGAGGCGGGCCTTTACACCGTCTTCTTCACCATCGACAGCACGCGCTCCGACCTCGACCGTTACATGGACCTCATCGAGCGCGTGGCCAGCGAGGGTCACATGGACGCCCTCACGGTGGCCGACTCCTTCGGCGGCTGCACGCCGCAAGCGATGGGGCACGTCATGGGGAAGCTGAAGGCGCGCTTTAAGCAGCCGATCGAGATCCACTGCCACCAGGACTTCGACCTCGGGGTGGCCAACACGATCGCCGCGCTGGCCGCCGGCGCCTCGGTGGCCCACGTGACCGTCTCGGCCACCGGCGAGCGGGCCGGCAACGTGCCGTTGGAGGACACGGTGATGGCGCTGCTGTGCCTTTACGGCATCGACATCGGGATCAAGACGGAGAAGTTCTACGAGCTGTCGAAGCTGGTGCAGGAGCTGGCCGGCTTCCAGCTTCCGCCCAACCGGCCGATCGTGGGCGACTGGCTCTACCGCATCGAGTCCGGCATCGTCTCGATGTTCCACCGCCGCTGCAAGGTGATCGAGCCGCTCGAATACATCCCGTTCGCGCCCGAGCTGGTGGGCCGCCCCGGCGTCGATATCGCGCTGGGCAAAGGCAGCGGGCTGGCTAATATCGAGGAGCACCTGGAGCGGCGCGGCCTGACGGCCACCGCCGAGCAGGCCAACGAGCTGGTGGCGCGGGTCAAGCAGCTCTCCACCGAGAAGAAACGGCTGGTGACCGACGCGGAGTTCGACCAGATGGTGGCGGGGGTGCTGAAGGGCGCGTGATGTTCCGCACTCTGGATGAGCTGGTCGAGGCGGCCCGAGCTCGGGGGCCGGCGCGCATCGCCGTGGCCGCCGGACAGGACGCGGACGTCATCGAGGCGCTGAAGCGGGCTGGCGAGATCGGGCTCGCGGAGGGCATCTTCGTCGGCCACCAGGAGAAGATCCTCGCGCTGGCGAAGGCGTCGGGGCTGGAGATTCCGGCTGATCGGTTGATCCACGAGCCCGATGAAGCGGCGGCCGCGCGGCGGGCGATCGCGTTGGTCCGCGAAGGCAGCGCCAGCCTGCTCATGAAGGGCAAGATCAGCACCGCCATGCTGGTACGCGCGGTGCTCGACCGCGAGGCCGGCCTGAGGACCGGCCGCCTGCTCAGCCAGGTGATCGTCTTCCAGGCGCCGGGCTTCGACCGGCTGATGGTGATGACCGACGCGGCCATCAACATCGCGCCCACGCTGGAGCAGAAGGCGGAGATGTGCCGCAACGCGATCGAGGTCGCCCACGCCATCGGCATCGCCAAGCCCAACCTGGCCGCGCTGTGCGCGCTGGAGTTCGTCAACCAGGACATGCCGGCCACCCTGGACGCGGCCGGGCTGACGATGATGAACCGCCGCGGGCAGATCGCCGGCGCTTACGTCGAGGGGCCGGTCGCGCTCGACGTACCGCTCAGCCGCTTCGCCGCCGGCCGCAAGGGCATTGAGAGCCCGCTGGTCGAAAACACCGACATCTTCGTCGCCCCCGACATCGAGGCGGCCAACATCCTCTACCGTGCCATCCTCTATTTCGCCAAGGGGGAGTCCGGCGGCATCGTGGTGGGCGCGCGCGTGCCGCTCATCCTGCTCTCCCGAGCCGAGACGCCGGAGACCAAGATCCGCTCGATCGCCATCGGCATGCTGGTGGTGGCGAAGCGGGAGCGGGGGTTGACGGGGCGGGGTGATTTAGACTAGTTTTAGACTAGTATGAGTTTTGTAGGCGCCTTCGAGGCCAAGACCTATTTGCCCGCCCTGCTGGCGCGCGTCGCCAAGGGCGAACGGATCACCATTACCAAGCACGGCGTGCCGGTGGCGATGCTCGTCCCAGTCGCAGCCGCCCCCGCGCAAAGCCCGCGGGAACTCATCGGCAAACTGAGAGAGCTTCGCAAGGGGAACAGGCTGGGCGGGATCTCCATCCGTGCGCTCATCGAGGAAGGGCGGCGATACTGATGCGCTTCGTCCTGGATGCCTCGGTGGCCTTGGCGTGGTGCTTTGAGGACGAGGCCTCAGCGGAAACAGAGGGCGTGCTCGAGCAACTGGGCGCCAGTGCGGCCGTTGTCCCTTCGGTCTGGCCGCTGGAGGTGGCCAACGCGCTGCTGGTCGCGGAACGAAGGAAGCGGGTATCCAGAGCCAAGGTAGCGGCGTCCCTCAATGTACTGAGGGGCCTTCCGATTTCCGTAGACAAGGAGACGCCCGCCAGGGCGTTTGAGGGCGTCTTGCCCCTGGCCAGGGAACACGGCCTTTCCGTTTACGATGCGGCGTACCTGGAGCTGGCGATCCGCGAGGGCCTGCCGCTGGCGACCGTAGATCAGGGGCTGAAAGGCGCTGCCCGGCGTCTCGGGCTCGAACTCGCCGGCGCCCGCCGGTAGGTTACAGACCCAGCCGCTTGCGGATGGCCTCCTCGATGCGGCCGGCCTCGTAACGGGTCCAGGCCGAGGGCAGCACGCCGAAGTAGTCGAGCCGCTCCTTGTCGGTGATGTTGCGCTTCTTGAGGACCGCGGGCACGCCCTCGGCGAAGCTGTTGTCGGGGATCACCTGGTCCACGTGCGTGGCGCTGCCGTTGGCCAGGACGGCGCCCTTGCCGATGCGGGTGTTGTAGTCGCAGGCGGTGTTGATGCCGACCGCGCCGCCGTCGGCGATCTGTGTGCCGTGCATGGTGGCGCCGTGATTGATCCAGCAGCCGTCGCCGATGATGGAGCGGTCCGGCACCTCGGCCCGCGAGCCGCCGACCTTGGCCGGCCGCCCGCCCTCGATATTCACGTTGTCGTAAATGTGCGTGTAGTTGCCGATGGTGTTCGTGCCGCGGATGGTCACGTTGCAGCGGATGAGCGTGTGATGGCCGATGGTCACGTTGCCGGTGATGATCGTGCCGGCGTCGATCCTGGTGTAGGCGCCGACGGTCACCTTCCCTTCGAGGATGACCGTGGGATGGATGTCCGCGGTGGGATCGATGTTCATGCCCGGCCGGGCGGCGGCGGGCGCGGCCGCGGCGGGCTGAGCTTGTGCCGCCGGCAGGAAGCGCTTGGGCACGCGGAGCGCCATCGAGCCGGCCACGGTGACCACCTGGTAAGTGCCCTGGAAGCCGACCAGCAGGTGCGCCGCCCAGGGTTCCAGCTTGTATTCGCCGGCCAGCCAGCGGACCATGTCGGTGGTGGCCATCTGGAGGCCGCGGTCGAGCGAGCTGGCGAACTCGGGCTGGCTGCCGATGCTGACGAGGTGCTCGGCGGTCTCGACGCGCGGGCCCGACAGCCTGCCTTGCTTGCGCACATCGACCGTGAGCTGGACCTCCATCGAGGTCTCCACCCCGGTGCCGATAGGCTCGCCGTCGGCCTGGAGCGCGTGGCCGTCGCCGATGAACAGCAGCGCGCCGGGATGGTAGACGGGCAGCATCACCGTGACGCCCTCGGTGATCTCGTTGTAGTCGAGGTTGCCGCCGTAAGAGCCGGAAGGCCCCGAGGTGGGCGCGAAATCGCCGGCCGGCGCGACGCCGATGCAGCCCAGCATCGGCCGGGCTGCGTAGTCGAAGCGCAGGCGCTGGCTGGTGGGCTCGCGCAGCCGCACCGTCTTCCGCCCCAGGTCGATGTCCCACGGCACCAGGTTGGCGCGGCCCTTGCGGATCAGGTCCTGCTTGTAGTTCGCCGAGTAGCTGCCTTCGACGTACTCGGGCAGCAGGGCGTTGAGCAACAGGCGGAAGCCGGACCAGCCCCAGTTGCGGTTCATGCGGATGCGGTCGATGCGGACGAGGAGCGCGTCGCCCGGCTCGGCGCCTTCGACATAGAAGGGACCGGTGAGCGGGTTGCCCGGCTCGCCGCGGTGCGCGCCCTGCTCGTCCTGCCCGCCCGCGTCGAGCGTGGTGGTCACGATGGTATCGCCGGGGCGCACGCGCGCCAGCGGCGGATGCGCGGCCGCGAACGTGTTGTAAAACTTCGAGGCCGTCACCTGGCGGGTTTCGGCCGCCACGAGCAGCGCGCCGCCGAACACTAAGAGCGAGAGGTGTGTGGGGGACATCCCCGGCATTATACTGATCCTGAATGCCCTTTGACGGCCTCCGGGTGGTGGCGCTCGAAAGCCGGCGTGCCGCCGAGATCGCGCAACTGATCCGCAACCAGAAAGGCGAGCCGTTCGTCGCGCCCTCGATGCGCGAGGCGCCCGAGGAACATAACGAAGAGACATTCCGCTTCGCCGAGCGGCTGTTCGCCGGCGAGTTCGACATGATGATCCTGCTCACCGGCGTAGGGACGCGGGCGCTGCGGGACCTGCTCGCGACACGCTATCCGGCGGAGCGCTTCCCCGAGGCGCTTCGGCAACTGGCGGTGGTGGCGCGCGGGCCAAAGCCGGCCGCGGTACTGCGCGAGATGAACGTGCCGATCACGATCCAGGTGCCGCCGCCCAACACCTGGAAAGAGATCTTGGGCATGACCGCCGGCCGGCCCGAACGCCGGATTGCCGTGCAGGAATACGGGCGGCCGAATCCGGAACTGCTCGAAGGGCTGCGCGCGCGGGGCGCCGAGGTGACAGCGGTACGCATCTACCACTGGGCGCTGCCCGAGGACACCGGCCCGCTGCGCGAGGCCGCGCGGCGAATCGCCGCCGGCGAGGCGGACGTCGTTCTGTTCACCACCGCCATCCAGGTCGCGCACCTGCTCCGCGTCGCGGACGAGCTGGGTTTGGAAGGCCCGGTGCGGCGCGGACTGGAGAAGACGGTGGTTGCTTCAATCGGCCCGGCCACCAGCGAGGCGCTGGAAGAGTCCGGCGTCCCCCGCGATCTGGAGGCCAGCCAGGGCAAGATGGGATTCCTGGTCAAAGAAGCCGCGGACCGGGCAGGCGCGCTGCTCGCCGCCAGGCGCGCATGAAACCGAAGAGCAGCGTATGGGTGCAGGTGGGCCGCTACACTACGCTGGGATTTCTGCTGCCGGCCAGCACCTTTGCCGGTTACGTCGTCGGTTACCTGCTCGACAAGCTCTTCGGGACCCGGTTCCTGTACCTGGTTTTTTTGCTGCTGGGGATCGCCGGCGGATTCATCGAGCTGATCCGCACGGTCGGACGCGACACGAATGAGCAAGGCTGAGGTGGTGCGCGTCGAGAGGGCTTTCCGACGGATCCGCGCCGGGGCGGTGGCGGCGGCGGCGCTGGGCACGGTGGCGGTATGGTGGCTGGAGGGCTGGCCCTGGGGACTGGGGTTTCTGGCCGGCGCCGTTGCTTCCGTCTTCAACTTTCGCTGGCTGGAGCAGCTTGCCGCCGGCCTGGGCCCCGGCGCGGCGCGGCGCCGGCTGCGCTTCGCCATCCTGTTCGGCCTGCGCTACCTGCTGTTGGGCGCGGGCGGGTATGTTATAGTGAAGGTCTTCGGACTGAGCGGGCTGGCCATCGTGGCCGGTCTGCTGGTATCGGTCGCAGCCGTCCTCGCGGAAATGATCTACGAGCTGATCCATGCCGGAACATGAGCTCTGGCTGACCCACCTGTTTAACGATCACCTGGCCGGTGAGGCCAACACCGTGCTCGCCTGGTTCGGGCTTCAGGCCGCGAACCCGGCCCGACCCTGGCCCAACTTCATCACCATGCAGATCCTGGTGGCGGCGCTGATCGTGGCCGTCTTCGCCATCCTGCGCCGGCAGCTTTCGATGGACCGGCCGGGGAAGCTCCAGCACTGCTTCGAGATCATCTACACGTTCCTGCGCGGCCAGGCCGACGAAGTGGTGGGCCACGGCGGCCGGCCGCATGTGCCGTTTTTCGGGACGATCTTCCTGTTCATCCTGTTTTCGAACCTGCTGGGCCTGATCCCCGGGCTGGAATCGCCGACCATGTTTCCCTACGTGCCGGCCGGCTGCGCCATGGCCGCCTTTTGCTACTACCACTACGCCGGCATCCGCGCCCAGGGACTGGGCAAGTACCTGGCCCATTTCGCCGGCCCGGTCCCGCTGATGGCTCCGATCATGATACCGATCGAGATGGTCAGCCACCTGGGGCGGCCGCTGTCGCTCACCGTGCGTCTGTTCGCCAACATGTACGCCAGCGAGCAGATCACCATCGTCTTCATCAGCCTTACTTACCTGGTCGTGCCGGCCATATTCATGGGCCTGCACGTGTTCGTGGCGTTCTTACAGGCCTACGTGTTTTCGCTGCTCACCATGGTGTACGTGGGCGGAGCGGTCGCGCATGAGGAGCACTAAAAGGAGAAACGGATGAGTTTTAGAGCATTCCTGCTGTTACTGGCTTTGTTAGCGGTGGCCAGCCCGCTGTTCGGGGCCGAGGCGGCCGCGGGCGCCGATACCAAGTGGATCTGGATCACCTCCGGCTTTTCGATGGCCATCGCCTCGGCGGGCTGCGGCATCGCGCAGGCCAAGGCGGTGGCGGCGGCGGCCGAAGGCATGGCCCGCAATCCCGGTGCGGCCGCGCCCATCCGCTTCGCGCTGGTGCTAGGGCTGGTGCTGATCGAGTCGCTGGCGCTCTACACGCTGGTGATCATCTTCGCCAAGGTGGTTTAACGGTTTTGCTGAAGCTCGAAGGCATTTATCCGCCGATCGCCACTCCCTTCGACCAGAACGGCGATCTGTACCGCGCCAAGCTCAGGCACAACGTCGAGAAGTGGAACCTGACGGGGCTGGCCGGCTACGTGGTCTGCGGCTCGACCGGCGAGAGCGTCATGCTCACCGCCGAGGAGAAGCACGAGCTCTGGGCCTGGGTAGCCGAATACGCGGCGCCGGAGAAGCTGCTGATGGCCGGCACCGGCATGGAGAGCGTGCGCGAGACGGTGGAGCTGACCAACCGCGCCGCCGGCCTCGGCTACAAGGCGGCCATGGTGCGCACGCCGCACTACTACAAGAACCTGGTCAATAACGCGGCGGCGCAAACGCTCTACTTCCGCGCGGTGGCCGACCAAACGAAGATCCCGCTCATGATTTACAACTGGCCGCAGGCCACCGGCGTGGATATCCCGGCCGAGGCGGTGGCCGCGCTCTCCGAGCACCCCAACATTATCGCCGTCAAGGAGAGCTCGGGGAACCTGGAGAAGGTGATGCAGATGGTGCGCGAGGTCCGGCCCGGCTTCCAGGTGCTGGTGGGCTCGGCGCCGACGCTGTACCCGTCGCTGGTAGTGGGCGCGGCCGGCGCGGTGCTGGCCTTCGCCAACGCCGCCCCGCTGGCGACGGTGGCCATCTGGGAGGCCTGCCGCAAGCGGGAGTATGCGGCGGCCGCGGACTGGCAGAACCGCATCGCGCGGCCCGCCGTGCTGGTGACCACCCGCTACGGCGTGCCGGGCCTGAAGTACGCCATGGACCTGAAGGGCTACTACGGCGGCCCGCCCCGCCTGCCGCTGACCCCGCCCGGCCCCGAGGCCCGGCGCGAGATCGAGGAGGCCTTTCGGGAGTTGCATTAAATTCGGTGACAGGCTACGCTTTCACTTATTTAATGTGGGTGGCGCACGTTCTATAATGGCCCGAGCGGAGGCCTCCATGCCCAAGCGCTACGACTTCGGAGAGGCCGTGCTCGACGTCAGCCCCGACAAGGAGCCGGCCGCGGTGCAGGATTCCGAGAAACCGTTCCGCATCGCCATCCTCGGCGACTTCAGCGGGCGTGCCAACCGTGGTATCTGCGAGCCGGGCGGCCGGCTGGCCGGGCGCCGCGCGGTGGCGGTGGACCGGGACAGCTTCGATCTTGTGCTGGCCCGTTTCTCGCCGGCGATCCAGCTCGGTCCTCACATCAGCTTTCGCTTCAACGAGCTCGACGATTTCCACCCCGACCGGATCTACGCCGGCCTCGATGTGTTCCGGCGGCTCCGCGAGACCCGCGCGAAGCTCGGCGACGCGGCCACGTTTCGCGCCGCCGCCGCCGAGATTGGGTTCCGCGAGCCGGCGCCGCCTGCCGACCTGGCACGGCTCACCTCGGGTGATCTGCTGGAGGATATGATCCAGGCGACCGAGAGCCGGGCCGAGGCCCGCCGGCCCGACGAGCTGGCGCAGTTTGTGCGGCGTGTGGTCGCCCCCTACGTCACGCCCAGTCCCCACCCCAAGCAGAAGCAGCTAGTGGCACAGGTGGACGCGGCCATCGGCGGGCTGATGCGCGGCATCCTGCACCACCGCGATGTTCAGGCGCTGGAAGCGGCCTGGCGCGCGGTGCTCCTGCTGGTGCGCCGGCTGGAGACAAACGGCACGCTCAAGCTCTACCTGATCGATCTGTCGAAGGAGGAACTGGCGGCCGATCTGAGTTCGGCCCAAGACCTGCGCCAGACCGGCCTCTACCGGCTGCTGGTGGAGGAGACGGTGGAAACGCCCGGCGCCGATCCCTGGGCGGTGGTGGCCGGCATCTACAGCTTCGAGCAGTCGGCGCGGGACGTGCAGTTGCTGGGCCGGCTGGCGAAGATCGCCCAGGCGGCGGAGGCGCCGTTGCTGGCCGAGGCCGGCGCGCAAGCGGCCGACGCCGAAGGCGAGCAGGCCTGGAGCGCTCTGCGGGCGTCGCCCGAGGCCTCCTATATCGGCCTGGCGCTGCCGCGGTTCCTGCTGCGGCTACCCTATGGCAGAGAGACCGACCCCATCGAGCAATTCGACTTCGAAGAGATGGCCGAGAGGCCGCAGCACCCCTGGTATTTGTGGGGCAACCCGGCGTTCTTCTGCGCCTACCTGCTGGGGCGGGCCTTCAGCCTGTGGGCGTGGTCTATGCGGCCGGGCATGATCCAGGAGATCGACGGCCTGCCCGCTCACGTCTACCAGGAAGAGGGCGAGCAGAAGATGAAGCCTTGCGCCGAGCTGCTGCTGACCCAGGACGCGGTCGAGGAAATCCTGGAGGCGGGCCTGATGCCGCTCATATCGTTCAAGAACCGCGATGTGGTGCGGCTGGCGCGCTTCCAGTCGATCGCGAAGCCGGAGCGGCCGTTGTCGGGGCGCTGGGGGTAGGGCGGTCCCGGCCAATGGCTAATATCGACTTCGTCATTCCCGTGTACAATGAGGCTCCAGGTCTGGCCGTCTTTCATAGATCTCTCGCGGCCACGCTGGAAGGCCTTGGGCACCAGGCCAGGTTCATTTACGTCAATGACGGATCGACGGACGAGACCGCCAAAGTGCTGGCCGAGATGGCGGCCGGCGACAATCGCGTGGTGACGCTGGAACTGAGCCGGAATTTCGGCCACCAGGCGGCGTTGAGCGCGGGATTGGATGCGGCGGATGCCGACGCCGTCCTCATGATGGACGCCGATGGAGAGCACCCGGTCGAGCTGGCGCCGGAAATGATCCGGCTGTACGAGCTCGGTTACGAGGTGGTCCAGACGCAGAGGCTGGATCAGGCCCGGAAAGGCTTCCGCTTCAAGAGACTCACCGCGTCGATCTTTTACCGGCTCATCAACCGCCTGGGCGAAACGCAGATCGCCGAGGGAGCGGCCGATTTTCGCCTGCTGTCAGGGAGCGCCCTCTCGGCGCTGCGAGAGATCCGCGAATACCATCGTTTCTACCGGGGCATGGTGCCGTGGATCGGCTTTCGCACCGTCGTGCTCCCCTACGCTCCAGGCTCCCGGATCGCCGGGGCGTCGAAGTACTCGCTGCGGAAGATGATGCGGCTGGCGCGCGACGGCATGTTCTCTTTCTCGCTGGCGCCGCTGCGGCTCGGGCTGGTTCTGGGCGCCCTTTTCCTCGTCCTGGCGGGCATCCAAGTCCTCTACGTGCTGAGTTTCTGGCTGCGGGGTGAGCAGCGGCTGCTGGCGCCGGGATGGAGTTCGCTGATGGTTGTGCTGACGGTGGGCACGGGCATAGTCTTGCTTATCCTGGGAATTCTGGGCTTATACATCGGCATGATCTTTCAGGAGGTGAAGCGCCGGCCGGTCTATTTGCTCAAAGACAGCAGCCTGGAGCGGGGGCCGGCCGCCACGCCGCCGGCCCAGCCGCCGCAGAGGCCCACCCGGCCAGAGGAGGAATAACACACCTTGTGGTGTACGAACTAAGCTCTGGACTGTTGTTGAACCTGGCGGCATTCGCGCTGATCGGCATGGGGCCGTCGTTGCTCCTGCTGGCAGAGGATGGCCGATTCAGGGTGGCTGTCGCCATCGCGCCGGTCATCGGATTTGCGCTGACCAGCGTGTTCGGATCGTACTTTGTTCTGCTGGACTACCCGGTTTCACGCTGGTGCGGGCCGTGGCTGCTGCTGGCCACGCTCATCAGCGTCATCCTGGCGGTGGTCCGCCTGCGGAAGGACGCCAGCCGGTCCGACCGGGAGTCGAAGCGTCTGTTGCTGGCCGGCCTGGCCGGCTTCCTGGCAACTGCCGCGCTCACGGTTGCCCCGCCGGCGGCCGGCGGCCAGCGATTTATGGTGCTTCGAGGCAACGGGAGCGACAGCTTCAATTACGTGACGGTTGCCGGCTATCTTGATCACGAGCCCTATTCCTGGGCCCAGCAGGTGGATCGCCAGACGCTGGTCAATCGCCACCAGTCCTACGAACGCGCCCGCCAGCTCCTTAACGCGCGTTGGGCCACATCTATGATGCTGGCGTTCAGCTCGCGGGTGGCCCAAGTCCCTCTGGTCCGGTTCGAGTACTGCTTTTCGGTTCTCTGCTTCCTGCTGGCCTTCGGGCCGGCCTTCCTGTTTGCGATCTATCTCGGCTTGCATCGCGTCGAGGCGGCCCTGCTGGCCCTGGTGGTCTGCGCCGGGTTCTGGGCGCAGTTCGTCCTGGATGTTCGCGCGCAATCCCACATCAGCGCTATTCCCATCCTGCTGGTGCTGGCGCTGCTGGTGGCGCGCATCGAGAGAGCAGAAGCCTCGGGCGTTGCCTGGGGGGAACACGCTCTGATCGGGCTGGCTTCGACGACGCTGGTGCTCCTCTACACCGAAATCGTGCCGATGGCGATGCTGGGGTTCGGTGTCTACTTCGGAGCGGCTGCCTGGCGGCGGCGCTTCACGCTGGGGCGCGTAAGAGGCTATTTGCTCTCGCTGCTGCTGGCGGTCGTGGGGCTGCTGCCCGCGGCTGGATTTCTGGCCCGGTTCATGCGGCACCAGTTATCCTACGCCGCCACCGGAACGAACACCTGGCACAACGCCTACTTTGGCTGGCTCTACGGAAGCCCGTTGACGGGGCTCTGGGGCCTGCCATTCCTGGGGCCGGCCAGCCGCTCCGGCGCGGTGCCGTTCGCCGGCATTCTGCAAGCCGGGCTGGTATTACTGGGAGCAATGCTGACAGTAGGAACCATCCTGGCCCTGATGCGCCTGTGGCCGGATTGGGCCACCGCCAGGACCAGCGCGCTGGCGCTGGCCCACTGCCTGGCGGCCGCAGCCCTGCTCCAGTTTGCGTACCTCTACTGGCGTGGCCAGTGGTGGGCCGCCGGAAAAGGCCTCTCCCTCGGCTACCCTTTTCTGCTGTTCTCGCTGGGGGGGATCGTCCTCGCGGCCCGGGCGCCGGCGGATTCCGCCTGGCGAGCGCATCTGGCGGCTTGGTTCCGGCTCTGCCTGGCGCTTTGGATCGCCGGGCAGTGTCTGCTCGGGCTTTACCGCACACGGCTGGCGGTGGCCGCGATCGACTACCCGAATTACATCTGGCACCATGGCGAGTACCGGCGCCACGACTGGGACTTGAGCCGGTTTACCGAAGCGATTCGTGGCCAGCAGGGAATCACGGTTTGGTCCCACGTGTCCAACCCGTGGCTCTCGGACTACCTGGGCTTTGCGTTGGGCTGGGAGGTGAATCTCGTCAGCCTACTGCCCACCCATGACTCGGTCGAGTTTGGGGCGCCCAGGCCCACGCCTTCCCAACCGCCGCAGTACCTGCTGGTGGAAACCGCCACGCTCGGCAACGCGCCGGCGGCGTCGCGCTCGTTCTGGGGAATGACAAGAGACTTGTCGATCTTCAGGGCGGACAGCGACAACCCGGTGTTACTCGGATTGCGGAACCCCAACGGAATCGAAGGAACGCCGCAGGCCCCCTTCTTCTGGATGGGAGGCTCGCCCACCGTCTTTACGCTGTTCTCACCCCACGAAGGGGTGGCGATCCTGAGGGCCCGGTTTACCCTGGGCCCGTCCCTGCCGGGCCGGGCTTCTCGCAGCGTCATCCTGCGTTCCCGACAGGACACGACGCCGCGGCGTTTCATAGTCGGCGAGGGCACGAGCGAACTTCAGGTCGCCGTTTCCAGCGGTCTCAACGAGGTTGTCGGAGAGATCGCGGAGAGGGCGGAGTTCTTCTTGCCCCACGACAAGCGCCCTCTGCTGCTGCGCCTCGACGAACTGGAGATCCGTGCCGCACCGCGCACGGCCGCGCCCAGGCGGTGAGCCGGACCTGGTCGGGCACGGTTGAGGCGGCGGTGGCGAGGCCAGGGAGGACGGCGGCGGACGCCAGCCGGGTGGATGCTACAATGGGCCGTTTCAGGCTCATAGTCTTCCCGAGGTGCAGCGTTGCTACGACTGCTTTCGTGGGCCACCCGGCTCAATCCGGCCTGGCTGGTGCTGCTCGTCCTTGTCCCGCGTTTGATCTGGCCAACCTTCGGGCTTCTCGACGACGGTGTCATGCTAGACAAGGCGGCCGCCTTGCTCGACAAGCCCTGGGCCAGCTTTACCGTGATGCGGGAATTTGGCCGGTTCATGCCGCTTTCCCGGCTGTATCACGTGCTGGTGTACGGTCTGTGCGGCGCCAGTGCGGTCGCGTTTTACCTGGCCCAGGGAATGTTGCTGGCCGTCATCCTGGCCACGTTGGTGGATTTCACCCGCCGCTGCGGCGGCTCCAAGCAGCAGGCACGGCTTGCCGCGGTGCTCTTTGTGATCTCGCCGCCGATAGCCGAGAATTTTCTAACGCTGTCCAAGCTGGAGCCGCTTCAAGCCGCCGCATTGCTGTTGGCCTTGTGCGCTTGCGTCCGTCTTGGTGCAAGCGACAGCCGCAGCCGTACGGTCGCCCTGGGCGTGGCGCTATTTGCCGCGCTGTTGGCCGCTTTTTTCACCAAGGAAACCTCGGCCGCCATCCTCCCCGTCTTCTGCCTGTGGTGGCTTGTCTTCCGCCTTATCCCGCGGGAGGAGGGGTTCCGCATGCCGCGCGGAACCGCACTCACGCTGGTGGCCATCTCCTTGCTCGCCTTTTTCGCCGCCTTCGGCGTGTGGTGGCTCTCCATGGCCGGTTTGCCACCCAAGGGTTCCTACGCTTCCCTCTACTCGCTCGATATCTCGAGGATCCTGGTCAATGTCGGCCATTACATGATGGTCCTCCCGCACGGGTTCCCCTTGACGGTGGCGCTGTGGGTTCTGGCCGCGTGGCTGCTGCTCGAGCGCCGCCTGCTCCAGCGCCGGCTGTTGGCGTGCCTCACCGTCTGGATGGTCTGCTGGCTGTGCATTCTGATTCCCTGGCAAGGCATCTACTACTACCATCTGTTGGCCTTTCACGTCGGCAATGCGGTCTTCGGCGGCATCGTGCTGGGCCAGATGCTGACGACGGAATCCGGCAAGCAGCGGACGATGCCGCGTTGGGCGCTCATCATGATCGCCGCCACCGGCATCATCCAGGTACTGAACGCATTCAGCCTCGCCAGGTTTCAATTGACGGTGGACCGGGTCAACCGACGCGCTGTGCAGCACATCGCCTCGTTGCCGCGCAACAGTGTGGTGCTGCTCAATCTGCCGGAGGATTTTGAGTATGGCATCGAGTTGCGGCTCCAGGTTCAGAATCAGGCCGGCCGCCGCGACATCCGCATCGTTCCCTTCCGCTTCCAGGAAGTGCCGCCGGCACAGGCGTCATCGCCTTACTATGTGGCCAGCCTCGTTGCGCTCAATCTGCCCACCCCTATCACGCGCTTCCCAATCCAAGTCGAGAGCTCACACGCATGGAACGCTGCCGTGGACGGCTATCTCGGGGCTCGCGACGCCGCGACGGCCCGGATAGAGGAGTCGATGCTCGTCACCGACATCGGGCTGCAACGGGTGCTTTGTGCCCTGGCCGGCGCTGCTAGTGAACAGGACGTGTTCTATGTTCCCTGCCGGGTTTTCCAGCGCCCGCTCGTGGACTTTCGCCGGTTCACCTTCGCCTGGCACATCCGCGAGTATCCGGCCTGGGCGCAAGTGCGGCCCGAACCGGCTTCCTTCTCTCCCGACGGTGTGTGGCACTTCCAGCTTCCCGCCGGCGGGGCGCTCGACGTCGCCTCCGGAAAGCCGGGCGACTTGCCCGTAGCCGGAGACTGGGACGGGGACGGGCTGCACGAGACCGGCCTGTACCGGCCTTCGGAGAACCGCTGGTATCTGGACAAAGACCTCGATGGCAAGGCGGACCGCAGCTTCGAACTCGCGGGGATGAAACCCTCTGATCTGCCGGTGGCGGGAGACTGGGACGGAGACGGCGTCAGCTCGCCAGGCTATTTCCGCCCCGAGGACGCCACGTGGCACCTCTTTAACACTCCGCGGAGCGCCGGCGAGGATCTCCCGGTCTTCCGGTTCGGCAGCCCCGGCCAAGCGCCTCTTACGGGCGACTGGAACAACACGGGCCGCGACAGCATCGGCATCTTCGGCCCCGCGCAGTCCAGAGTATGGCTTTCCGTCAAAGCCGTTGCAGACAGCAGCATTATCGAGTTTCCGATGCCGGGTAACGCCAGCCTGGTGGCGGCAGACTGGAGCGGTGTCGGTCCCGATGCGGTCACTCCGGTGATCAACGGCCGGTGGGATCTCCGCTTCGCCAACTGCATCTGCGGTCCCGCCAACGCGCCGGCGGCGCTGTCTCCAGGTCTGCCCGCGGGCAGCTACTTCGCCGGGCGGTGGAAGAGAATCCACGCCGCACCCAAGGAGGCCAAATGAGCTCGGCCAGAAGGCCGATGGTGCTCACTGGCGTGAGCAGGGGCGGGTCGCCCTACAACGCGAATCCCGAAGCACGAGCGTCGTTGTAGAACATCTTGACCGTATCCAGAGAGTACTCGGCCAGATCCTTGCCGACCAGGTCCAATTTCTTCAACACGTCGCCGGTCACGGTGATGATGTCGCAGCCGATGGCGTCGGCCTGGAAGATGTTGAGCAATTCCCGCGGGCTGGCCCAGATGAGCTCCAGGCCAGGGTAGGGGCGGAGCAGTTCCATCGCCGCCGCCATGATCGGCACCGGGTCGCGGCCGGTGTCGGCGATGCGCCCGGCGAAGACCGAGACGAAAGCGGGCGTGCCGCCGCCCAAGGCCGCCGCCACGTCTCGCACCTGCTCCAGGGTCAGAATGGCGGTCACGTTGAGCTTGACGCCGTCGCGGGCGAGTCCACCGATCAAATCCACCGAAGGCTCGCGGCGGGTGTTGGTCACCGGGATCTTTACGTAGACGTTATCGGCCCAACCGGCGATCTTCCTGGCCTGGCGCTCCATCTCCGGGAACTCGTCGGCGAAGACCTCGAACGAAATGGGGCGGTCGGGGATCGATGCCAGGATGTCTCTGGCGAACGACTCGTAGCCGGTGACCCCGGCCTTGCGCATCAGAGTTGGATTGGTGGTAAAGCCCTTGATCAGGGGGTTTCGATAGAAGGCGAGCATGGTCGCCTTGTCGGCCCCGTCGGCAAAGATCTTAATGCGAAGATCAGCTACGGATTTCACGCTCTTGCTCCCTTTCTCGCCCCATGCGGCGGATGATCCACGCCGCCGCCTCCCCCAACGATTCCACCCGCGCCGCCGGGGGGAGTGAGGGCCCGGGTTCCGCGTAACCGCGATCGATCCACAGGGTGATGCATCCTGCCCGCTGGCCGGCCTCGATATCTCTCCAGCGGTCTCCGATCAGAAAACTGCTGGTCAGTTGTACCCCGTGCCTGGCCGCCGCCCGCAACAGGAGCCCCGGCTTGGGTTTGCGGCAGTCGCAGCCGTCGGCGTCATCGTGGCAACAAACGAAGAAG
This sequence comes from Acidobacteriota bacterium, assembly GCA_038060875.1. Taxonomy (GTDB): domain Bacteria; phylum Acidobacteriota; class Terriglobia; order Bryobacterales; family Bryobacteraceae; genus JBBTDS01. The sequence goes on from JBBTDS010000503.1 coordinate 24,388, forward strand.
TCGTCCAGCGGCAGGGCGGAACCGAGCGCCGCATGGATGGCTTCCACCGTCGCGCGGCTCTGGGCGCCGCGGGCTACGTCGGGTTGATTGGTGATCACCAGCAGAAGGAAGCCCAGCTTCTTTAATTCGGCCAGTGCGCCCGGCGCGTCCGGCAGGATCTCCAGCTCGGCGAGCCCGGCCGGCGGATAGGGTCTCCCGTCGCGAACGAGCGCCCGGTTGATCACCCCGTCGCGGTCGAGGAAGACAGCCCGGCGCGGCGCGGCGCTCAGCGAACTGTCTCCCATTTTGTCTCCGCCTGCTTGAGAGCCGGGTGCGACACCAGCAGATGCCAGACCACCGCCTGAAAAGCCTCCGAGTGCGGCGTGACGTGGGCGGGGTTGACCACCGGAATAATCACGCAGGCGTCGGCGGCCTGGGCGGTGTAGCCGCCGTCGCGGCCGACCACGCCGAGGATGCCGGCGCCCACCGAGCGGGCATATTGCAGGGCGGCCACCAGGTTGGGGCTCACCTGCTTCTCGACGTTCCCTCCCCCCACCGAAAAGACGAGGACCGAGTCCTCCGCTCGCAGCCGGCTGACGCGGAGCCAGGCCTCGAACACGCTGGCCCAGCCTTCATCGTTGGTGCGCGCCGTCAGTTCGGAAACATTGTCGGTCGGCGCGTAGGCTTCCAAGCCGGCGATTTTCCGGAAATCGTTGACCGCGTGCGAGGCGTTGGCGGCGCTTCCGCCGACACCCAGGATGAAAAGCCTCCCGCCCCGCGCTCGTGTCTCCGCCAACCGGCGGGCCAGTTCTTCGATGGCCAGCGGATCAAGCTGCTCGATGATACGCGCCGCTTCCGCGAGATACTGCCCGGCAAAGCTCATCCGCCTGACTCCTGCCGCCCGCCGGGCTGGCGGGCCAGAAACTCCGACAGTTCCTGCAATCCGGCCGCCGAACCGATCTCGTAAAAGCGCTCCGGCACTTCCAGCCCGGCCAGTTGGCCGCGCGCCAGCAGGTCCTGATAGAGCGCCGCCAGATTGTGGGAGGCGCCCTCGGCCAGTGCGGCAAAAGCCGACTTGCGGAAGACGCCCAGGCCGTAGTCGATGTGCTGCATGCGGCTGGTCCGGTTCTTCTTATCGTAGGCCAGCAAGGCGCCGCCGGCAAACTCGACGTTGCTCGCATCCCAGCGGCCCTCGTTGCGGAACACGGTCATCAGGCCCTGCTTTCCGCAGGCGAGGAAGGCCGCCTCGACCGCACGGTAATTGCAGGGCAGGTAGGAGTCGCCGTAGAGGACAAAGAAGGCTTCCCCCAGCAAGGGCAGCGCCTTGGCGATGGCGCCGGCCGTGCCCCGCAAGACGGGCCCGTCGAAGGAGTACTCCGCGCGGAGACCGAAGCCGCCGCCGTCGCCGACGAATTCGCGGACCATTTCCCCGAGGTAGCCCAGGCACAGCACCACCCGCTCGATGCCGCTAGCCCGCAGCAGGCGCAACTGATGAGCGATGAAGGGCTCGCCGTTCACCTCCAGCAGGGCCTTCGGCCGGCTGGCCGTGAGCGGCCGCAACCTGGTGGCCAGGCCGCCCGCCAGGATAGCCGCCGGCAGCATCGGGACCCTCATGACTGCGCCAGCACGGTAGTGCCGGCAAAATCGAAGCGGAAGCGCACTTCGCGCAGTCCGGCCCGGCGCATGACGTGCCGCAGGCGCGTCTTATCCTCGGTATAGAACATCAGAAAACCGCCGCCGCCGGCCCCGATCAGCTTGCCGCCCAAGGCGCCGTTGGAGCGCGCCAGCTCGTACCATTCGTTGATCTGCGAATTGGTCATGTCGCCGGAACGCTGCTTCTTGTGCTCCCAGTGAACATGCATCAGCGCGGCGAACTCCCGCAGATGGCCGCCTTCCAGCGCCTCTTTGCTCTGGCGACCGAGCTGTTTCACGTAGTCCAGGTGCGACAGTATGTCGGTGTCCTTCTGCCTGCTGCGCTGGTCCTGGTCCCGGAGGATCTCGGAGGCGGAGCGGGTATAGCCTGTGAAGAACAGGACGAGGTTGTCTTCCAGATTGGCAAGGGTCTCTGGAGCGAGGCGGAGCGGTTGCACCTCGACGCGATCGTCCGGCCGGAACTCGAAGCAGGTGATGCCGCCGTAAGTAGCAATGTACTGGTCCTGTCTGCCCACCGGTTCGCCCAGCAGGTCAATCTCGATGTGGCATGCTTCCTCGGCGAGCTGGTGACGCGGGATGAAATCCTTTTTCAGGGCGTGCAGCGCCCGCAGCAAGGCGGTGGTGAAACTGCCGGAAGATCCCAGCCCGGTGCCGGCCGGGATGTCGGACATGCTGGTGATCTCCAGGTGCAACGAGTTCAGGCCGGCCATCCGCAACGCCTCGCGGACGATGGGATGCTTCACCTCGTCGATCTCGTGGACCACTTCCATCTTCGAGTACTTGATGATCAGCTCCTGCTGGAAGGTCTCGTGCAGGGTGATGTAGACGTACTTGTCGATGGCGGCGGCGATCACAAAGCCCCCCTGCTCCCGATAGTAGGAAGGCAGGTCGGTGCCGCCGCCGCCAAGAGAGATTCGCAAGGGACTTCGAGTGATGATCACCGCGGGTTCTCCTCGTACAGGCGCTCGACCACGCGCAAGGCCGCTTGCGCGTCAGGCACGCCGGGTCGGGGCGGGCGTTTGAGCCGGATGTCCTCCAGGAAGGAGGCGAATTCAACCTCCCAGGAGTTGTCCGCCATCGGGTACTCCCAGATCGTAGTAACTGGCGGCCCCATTTCGGGCAACATCCGGTACCATGCCAGCCGCTCGGTCCCATAGCTGCCGCCCAGTCCGGAGATCTCCAGTTTGCCGTCGCGGCCGAAAATCTCAAAGGAGAAGAGGTTTTTCCATTCCGTCCAGCCCGCATGGAGAAAGGCCACCTGGCCACGAGCGGTTTCCAGCAGCATGAAGCCGTTGTCCTCGACCGGCATGTCCCAGTAGTAAGTGGCGATGCGGCCGCGCACCACGCTGAAGTCACCGAGAAACCAGCGGGCCAGGTCGATGAGGTGCATCCCTTGATCGATCAGCTCGCCGCCGCCGGATTCTTCCGGGCAAGCCCGCCATTCCCGTTCCAGTCCGGGCCGGCCGCCGTGCCCGTAGCGCCCGCGGATGAACATGAGCTCGCCAAGCGCCCCGCTGTCGAAGATCTCCCGCGCCTTCTGGAAGGCGCGGTGGTAACGGTGGTTGAAGCCGACCCGGAGCAGCGCGCCCGTGCGCTGGGAGGCGGCCAGCACCGCGTCGAGTTCCACCGCTCGCCGCGCACCGGGTTTCTCGACCAGCACGTGTTTGCCGGCGCCGGCGGCGGCGCAGGCAATTTCGGCCAGCATGTAGTGGGTAGTCGCGACGATTACCAGGTCCACGTCCGGCCTGTTCACGGCGGCTCGCCAGTTGGTGGTCGCCTCAGCGCCGGGCGCCGAGCGCGCCAGCGCCTGCGCCCGCTCCTCAACCA
>JBBTDS010000504.1:0-2973 GCA_038060875.1 Acidobacteriota bacterium
GGCAGTGTAAGCCTCACCGTGCTGCCCTTGCCCTGCTCGCTGCTGATGGTGATCTCGCCGCCGTGCTCGCGGACGATCTGGCGGGAGCCGAACAGGCTCCAGTGACCGGTGGAGACATGGTTGGCCGCCACCCTGAAGCCGGGGTCGAAAATCGTGGCCAGCAGGTGCCCATCCATGCCCCGGCCGTTGTCCCGGATCAGGATTTCCGCACGCCCGCTGGCGCGGTGAGTCGAGATGGTCACCCGCCCCTGGCCGTCGATCGCCTCCACCGCGTTGCTCAGCAGGTTGGAGAACACCGCGCTCAACTGCTGCGGCTTGCAAACCAGCGGCGGCAGCGGCTCCAGCTCCAGTTCCAGCTTCACGCGGCCGCGCGCCTGCGGCTCCAGCAGCGCGGCCACGTCGCTGAGCAGCTCGTTGAGGTTGGCCTCCTGGACGTCGGCCTTGTCCAGGTTGGTGAGCCGCTGCATGCGCGCGACCACCGCCCGCAGCCGCTCCACCGAATCGCTTACCGACTTGCGCAAATCGTTCTGAAGGGCCCGCAGGCGCGTCTGCTCGGAGGGCGGCGCGGTGGCCTGCCGGGCGCCCACCACCAGCAGCGTGTCCACCGCGCTCCGCAGTGCGCCCACCGGCGTGTTGAGCTCGTGACTGAAGGCGGCCACCAGGCGGGCCAGCGAGGCGGCGCTTTCGGCGACCGCGGCCTGCGCCCGCATCTTGCACAGCTCGTCGTAGTTGCGCAGCGCTTCCTGGTGGGCGCGGTGCGCGGCCACCCGCTCGGCGTAGATCAAGGCCGTCAGCGCGGTACAGAGTAGCACCAGCACCAGCACCCAGAAATGGTGGGCGGCGTCCAACGAAGCGTCCGCCAGCAAGCCCTGCCGCCGGCTCACCAGCGACACCGCCAGGTGAATCGCTTCGATGGCCAGGCCGAAGGCCAGGGTCTGCATCGGCCGCAGCGGGATGACGGCCATCGTGACCAGCAGCACGGTGACGATTCCGGTGGGGATGTGCATCGGCGCCCAGGGGACGTCGCGCGTCACTACCGGAGTGGTGCCCACCAGGACGGCCGCGCTGGCGAAACCGGCGATCAGCGCCAGCCCGCGCGCCCGCGGCCGGCTCCAGTTCGTCAGCGCGATCAGGCTCGCGATCAAGCCGATCACCGCCATGCTTCCCGCCCGCAGCGCGAACACCCTCCCGGTGATCAGCTCGGGCATCAGGATCGCCTCGATCCCCGTCAGCAGCAAGGGCAGCAGAATCCCGACCGCTCCGATGACCCGCAGCCCCTGGTGGCTTAGCCGCTGGATCTGGTAGCGGAACACCGGGTCCATCTCGGCCATACCCGGCAGCAGGAAGTCGCGAATTTGTCCCAGCGCCATCAGGGATACTGTAGCGCTTCGGAGCGCCGCTTGGGTAGGTCAAGAACGTGATACGCTTTGCTGTTAGCAGCGGAAGGCCATGCGCGCGATCCGGGCTTACTGGCGAAGCACCTTCGACATCCGTGAGGGCGAGCGGCTTCGCACCCTCTTCCTGGCCCTCTACCTTTTCCTGGTTCTGTTTGCCCATTACATCCTGAAGCCCATCTCGCGCGGGATGTTCCTGGAGAAATTCGACATCGACCGGCTGCCGTATCTCTATCTGCTGCTGGCGGCGGTGGGAGGTCTTCTCGCGACGCTTTACACGCGGGCGGCGCTGCGGGCTTCCTTGCAGACCGCCGTGGCCTGGGCGACGGCTGTCTGCGTGCTCTCATTCGTGGGCTTCTGGTGGGCCTTCCAGTTCGATTGGAAGTGGCTGCTGTACGTCTTTAACCTTTGGGCCAATCTGTTTGGCGTCGTGACCGTTGCCCAAGGCTGGCTGGTGGCCGCCAACGTGTTTACCACCCGCGAAGCCAAACGGCTCTACGGCGCCATCGGCCTGGGAGCGGTAGCCGGCGCCCTGGCCGGCAGCCTGTTCACCAAGGCCCTGGTGAAGCAGGTCGGCGCCAGGCCGCTAGTGCTGGTCTGCGCTTTGCTGGTGTTCCTCGCCTACGTCGCCTTTCGCCTGGCGGTCGCCCAGAAGGGCGTTTCACTGGCGCGGGCCAAGGCCGCCGGGGCCGAGGAAGCCGAGTCGCACGTTCGCGACATCGTCGTGGCCGCCGGCCGGCATCGCCACCTCCAGGTCATCATCGCCATCATCGCCTTGATTTTTGTCGTGGATGTGCTGGTCGATTACCAGTACAACTACATGGCTGACCAGCAAAAGGGCGGCCAGATCAGTGCGTTTCTCGCAAGCTTCTTCCTATATTCGAACCTGCTGACGTTCGCCTTGCAGTTTCTGGTGACAGCCGCTCTGGTAAGCCGCCTCGGGGTGGGCGGCACCATGCAGATCATGCCGGTGACGATGGCGGTTGCGTCCGTGCCCATCCTGCTTGTTCCGGGCCTGCTTCCGACCGTCATCGCGGCCCTGGTGGAAAAGGCTTCCCGTTACTCCTTCAATCGCACCGGCATGGAGCTGCTTTACATGCCCCTGCCGACCGACCTCAGGAACCGCACCAAGGCGTTCGTCGATATCGCGATGGATCGCACCGGCCGCGGTTTGGCCGCGGTGCTGCTGCTGGTCCTGGGGTGGTTCGGCATTCAGCATCCGCGGCAGATCGCGCTGCTGGTGATCGGGCTGGCGGTGGTGTGGGTGCTGCTTTCGCGCCGGGCGCAGAAGGAGTATATCGCCACCGTGCGCGGGCGGCTCGACACGCGGCGACTGGATCTGGAAAGCCTGCGGGTGGGTGTGACTGACCCGGCCACCCTGGCGCTGCTCGAGCAGGCGGCTGCCGGGCCGAATGTGCGGCAGGCCTGCTATGCGCTATCGGTACTGGCCGAGGCGCCGGGCTACGATATGCGGCCTCTGCTCGGCAGGCTGGCGGAAAGCTCCTCGCCCGAGGTCCGCGGCCAGGTCTACGAGCAGGCGCGCTCGCTGCGCCTGGCTGAGCTGCTGCCGGCCGCGAGG
>JBBTDS010000505.1:0-1180 GCA_038060875.1 Acidobacteriota bacterium
GGAGCCGGCGGGGGCGACAGGGTCTGCGAAAAAAACACTGTCGAAAGTGTCGAGTTCTGTCGAACTTTGTCGAGCTGGCGGCCGCAGGGCCTCCGGTTACAGCTTATATCCGGTTGTCAAGGGCTGGCGGCCATGGTGGAGGCCGGGGGCGATTGTTCTAAGGAGTTTAGGGGGGCTGGAGGGGTTGTGACTGGACTCTGGCATCATGGCCGTCATGCGGCCCTCAGCGCGGGGGCGCGTCGATGTGTCCAGTCCCTGGCTTGCGGGCTGTGCTGCCACGCAGGTGGCCGTATCAGAGGCGCCGCCGAGCGATAGCTTCCGGGTGGGCGACGAACGAACGAGAACCCGCGAGGCGGCACTGCTACGGACAGGGCGTGATACGGCCACGTGGAACTTGAAATCGAGAGCCTTGGGTATTGCGCGGCAGGACGGTGCGTATTACGCTATGGTTATGCAGACGATTTCACTGAAATTGCCCGATGATCTCCTGGCCCAGCTCGAAAGTGAGGCCAAAGCGAGGCGGGTGACGAAATCTTGGCTCGTGCGGGAAAGCCTTGAAAAGGCGCTGCGCCAGCAAGCGCCTGGCGGCGCAGTTTCCTGTTACGACCTGGCCCGGGATCTTGCCGGTACGGTGAAGGGACTGCCCGAGGATCTCGCGGATAATCCAAGACACATGGAAGGTTTTGGCAAGTGAAGAAAGGCTTGGGGCTTCTCGATACCGGCCCGCTGGTAAGCTTCCTCGCTTCCGGGCTGAGGTATCACTCCTGGACTGTCGAGCAATGGAAACGGCTGCACCCGCCGCTGCTGACGTGCGAGCCGGTCCTAACAGAGGCGGTGTTTCTCCTGAAACGGGAGGGCGGCGAACCCGATGCTCTTTTTGCCTTGCTGGAGCGGGGAGTGATTCGTATCGCGCTCGCCGTGCAGGAGGAGCAGGCCGACCTTCGGGCGCTCATGCGCCGCTATCGCAACAGGCCCATGTCCCTGGCGGATGCCTGTCTAGTCCGACTCTCGGAAATCCACACGGCCGGAGAGGTTTTCACGCTGGACGCCGATTTTCGCATCTATCGCCGCCACGGGAACAAAGTCATCCCTGTGCTGATGCCCGATTGAAGAGCGGGCGTGAGAATCGGCATCTCGCAGATGTGTTTTGTGATCGTGGCTGAGGACCGCCGAGCCGGAG
>JBBTDS010000506.1:0-5122 GCA_038060875.1 Acidobacteriota bacterium
GCGCTGCCGGGGCTGGGGCTGCTGGCGGCCTACGCCGGCGTGTTCATCGCGGGCGGGTTCGTGGCGTTCGCAAGGTACGACGTGAGGTGACGGCGATGCTCTGGACCATCGCGCGCAAAGAGATCCACGAGAACCTGATAAGCCCGCGGTTCCTACTGCTGGTGCTGCTGGCGCTCGTCTTCATTCCGTCGTCGTTGTACACGAACTACCGCGCGTATCTGCGGCGGCTGGCCGAACAACAGCAGATCGAACAGCGTAACCGCGACTATGTGCGGAAGCTCTCCACGGCGCAGGTCTTCACCACGCCGAACCTGAGTTTCGACGTGTACTGGCCGCCGGCGCCGGCCGCGGTGTTCGTCTCCGGACTTGAGGAGGAGCACCCGCGGCACTTGCTGGTGACGAAGCACAGCGTCGAGTACGGAGCGCCGCTGGACGTGAAGCAGCTGGCCGGGTTGTTCGGGGCGATCGACTACCTGTTTGTGGCGCAATTCGTTTTCAGCCTGTTTGCCATCCTGCTTTCCTTCGACGCGATCACGCGGGAAAAGGAGAGCGGGACGCTGCGGTCGATGCTGGCGAATCCGCTGAGCCGGGCTGCGCTGGCGACCGGCAAGCTGGTCGGGGGTTACGCCGTGCTGGGGGCGGCGCTGGTGGTGGCGTTCGGGGCCGGGATGGTGCTGCTGGCGGCGACGGGCATGGACGTGCTGGCGGGCGAGTTCGCGGCGCGGGCGGGCTGGATACTGGCCGGATCGCTGGTCTTTATCGCGGTGTTTTTCCTGATGGGGCTACTGGTGTCGTCGGTGGCGTCCACGACGTACACTTCGCTGGTGGTTTCGCTGGCGTTGTGGCTGTCAGCGGTGCTGGTGGCGCCGCGGGCGGCGGCGCTCGCGTCGCAGCTTGTGAAACCGGTGCCCTCGCGGCAGACGGCCTGGCTGGAGAAGCTGGCGGTGAAGGAGAGCCTCGAACGCGAGAAGGGGAGCGCGCTGGAGGAGCTGCGCCGGCGGGTTGGCTCCGTGCCCCACGAGGACTGGATGCGACGGCGCGCGCCGGTGGCCCAGGTCTACGAGGAGCGGACGGCGCAGGCGGTGCGGCAGATCGAGGAGGGCTGGCAGCGCAGGAAAGCCGAGCAGCAAAGCCTGGGCCTCGCCCTGGCCAGGCTGTCGCCGGCGGGCGCGCTGGTGAACTTCGCGACCGAAATGGCCGGGACCGGCAGCGGCGTGGAAGAGCGGTTCCAGGCCCAGGCAGAACGCTACCGGGAGGTGCTCTCACGCGAGCTGTTCAGCAAGATCTTCTGGGACTCGCGGCCCGGCGGCGTCTCGATGGGGACGCTGGCGCCAATCAACCCGGCGGCGCTGCCGGAGTTTCGCCTGAGGCGGCCGGGCCTCGCGGAGAGTTTTCAGGGAACGGACCTGGCGATTCTGCTGGGCTGGTTCCTGGTCTTGACTGGCGCCATTTACCGGGCGCTGGAGAGGTATGACGTGAGGTGAGGGATGATTCGAGCGATTGATTTGACGAAACGATACGAGGACGGGCTGCTGGCTCTGGATACGGTGAATTTCCAGATCAAGCCCGGCGAGGTCTACTGCCTGCTGGGGGCCAACGGCGCCGGCAAGACGACCACCATCAACCTGTTCCTCAACTTCATCGAGCCGACCACGGGACAGGCGCTCATCAACAGCATCGACTGCGCGCGGACTCCGCTCGAAGCCAAGAAGTACGTGAGCTTCGTCTCGGAGAACGTGATGCTCTACGGCAACTTCACCGCGCGGCAGAACCTGGACTTCTTCGCGCGGCTGGCGGGCCGGCGCAACATGTCGCGGGAAGACTACTACATGGTGATGCGGCAGGTGGGATTGCCGGAGAAGGCCTTCGAGCAGCGGTTGAAGGAGTTCAGCAAGGGGATGCGGCAGAAGCTGGGCATCGCCATCGCGCTGGTGAAGGACGCGCCGGCCATCCTGCTGGACGAGCCGACCGCCGGATTGGATCCCAAGGCGGCGGCGGAGTTCCTGGAGCTGCTTAAGAAACTGCGGGCGCAGGGTAAGGCAGTGCTGATGAGCACGCACGATATCTTCCGGACCAAGGAGATCGCCGACCGGGTGGGAATTCTGAAGGAAGGCCGGCTGGTGATCGAGCGCACGCGCGCGGAACTCATGATGGAAGACCTGGAGAAGCTGTATCTGCATTACATGCAGGCGGGGGTGGCATGAGACCGCTCCCGCCCAAAGGGCACCCGGTCGCGGCTCGGCGGATGGCCCAGGCGGGGGTGGCATGACGCTGCTCATTGCGCGAAAGGAACTGCTCGACCACCTGCTCAGCCTGAAGTTCCACGTGTGCATGGCGGCGATGGCCGTGCTGCTGGGGCTTTCCGGGTACGTGATGTACCGGGACTACCAGTTGCGGATGGAGAACTACTCGGTGCTGCGCGAGCGGGCGCGGCTGCGGCCGGGCGAGATGGGAGTGATGGCGGTGGTCGAGCCGCGGCCGCTGGCGGTGTTCGCCAAGGGACTGGACGAGATGATGACCCGCGGCTACACGGTGACGGCCTACGCCGGCATCGAGGCGCACACGCGGCAGACGCCGGCCGAGAGCCTGTTCGCGCTGTTCTCGCCGCCGGACCTGCTGTACATCGTGAAGGTGCTGCTGTCGCTGATCGCCCTGCTGTTCGCCTATGACGCGGTGAGCGGCGAGAGGGAGAACGGGACGCTGAAGCTGGTGCTGAGCGCTTCGATCTCGCGCGGGCAGCTTGTGGCGGGCAAGATGCTGGGCGGGCTGGCGGCGATCACGCTTCCGTTTTTGGCCGTGCTCGGCGCGGCCCTGCTGGCGCTGGCGACGCGGCCGGGCATCCGGCTGGGCTCCGATGAGTTCCAGCGGCTGGCCGTGATGGTGCTGGCTGCCCTCTTGTACACGGCGCTGTTCTTCGCCCTGGGCGTGCTGGTGTCGGCGATGGCGCGCAGTTCGGCCGGCGCGCTCATGATTGCGCTGTTTCTGTGGGCGGCTTTGGTCTTCGCGGTTCCGAACGTGGGCAACCTGGTGGCGGAGCAGTTGCGCCCGCTGCCTTCGGCCGAGACGCAGGAGATGCTGCGGCGGCAGGAGTTCGCCAAGAACCGGTTCCTGTGGATCCAATCGAAGGGCCGGGACGCGGCGGGAGGTCCGGAAGCGTTCAACCGCGAATACGACCGGCTGATCGAAGACTACCGGAACCGGTTGGACGGAACGATCGAGTTGAGCAAGGCGATCTGCCGGGTGTCGCCGGCGGCCACGCTGAGCTACGTATTCACCGACCTGGCGGGTACGGGCCTCAGCGAACAGCGGCGGCTGACGCGGGCGCTGATGGACTACAAGAGCCGCAACCTGCCGGCGCTGATCCAACAGGGCGGCAGAGACGCGCCGCCCCCCGCCGTTTTTGAGTTCGCGCCGGCGCGGGCGGCCGAGGCGCTCTCGGGCGGCGTGCTGCTGGACCTGGGCGTGCTGGCGCTCAGTTGCGCGGCGGTGTTTGCGCTGGCGGCCTTCCGCTGCCTGCGGGTCGATCCGAGGTAGAGCGAGATGATGGGCGAGTTGGTGTTGAAGGAACTGCACGATCACCTGCTATCGCTGCGGTTCCAGGCCGGATTCCTGCTGGCGCTGGTGCTCGTGTCGGCCTCGGCATTCGTGCTGTCGAGCAACTACCAGCGCGACAACGCCGAATACGTTCAGCGCCTGCGCCAGGAGGACGACTTCCTGCGTAGGTACGCCCATTTGAACCGGCTGGGCGGGGTGCTGACGGCGCGGCGGCCTCCGGCGGCGATGGCGCTGGTGCGCGGCCTGGCGAACGAGGCCGGCATGGAGACGCTGGACTCGGATCCGATGCTGGAGATGTTCCCGCCGATGGACCTGCCGGCGGTCGTGGCGATCATCTTCAGCCTGTTCGGCATCGTGCTGGGCTTCGACGCGATCAACGGCGAAAGGGAGCGCGGCACCTTGCGCCTGGTGCTGGCGAACCCGGTACGGCGGTTCGAGCTGCTGGCGGCCAAGTGGGCGGGCGGGATGCTGGTGCTGGCGGCGGCGTTTGTGGCCGCGGTGCTGGCGGGGGCGGGCATCGTGCTGGCGCGTTCGGGCGCGCACTGGAGCCGGGAAGAATGGCTGGCGTTCGCCGGAGTCTGCGCGGCCTCGCTCGTTTACTGCGGCGCGTTCTATTCGCTGGCGCTGATGTTCTCGGCGCTGGCGCGGCGCAGCTCCGTCTCGGTGCTGGCCAGCGTGTTCGGCTGGGTGCTGCTGGTGCTGGTGATCCCCAACGTGAGCCCGTATGTGGCGGCGCAGTTCGCGCCGCTGCCTTCGGCGGCGGCGATGGAGCGGGACCAGCGTTACATCACCAGCGAAGAGCGGGACGAGCTGGGGCGGGCCGGCCAGCGCAAGGTGCAGGAGAAATACCGGGGCCGGTTCGAGTTCGGCGACGTGGCCAGCGAAGAAGCCAGGCGCCGGATCGCCGCCGATCCGGCCCAGCGGCGGCTCTACCAGCAGATGCGCAACGAGATCGAGGCGGTCTGGGCCGAGGTGAACCGCCGCCAGAGGGAGAAGGCGATGCGACTCCAGGAGACCTACCAGGACCGCACCAAACGGCAGTTCGAGCTCTCGCGGTGGATTTCGTATGCCTCGCCGCTGCCGCCTCTGCTTTATGCTTCGACGGAACTGGCGGCGACGGGCTTCGAGAGCCAGGAGCGCTTCCGCGCGCAGGCGCGGGCGTACGGCTCGGGGCTGGGGCAGTATGTTCGGCGGCGTTACAAGGAAGAGCAGAGCAAGAACCCGGCCTTCGGCGTGAACGACTTTCTGGACGTGAGCGGGCGGCCGCGGTTCGAGTACGCGCCGCCACCGTTCGCCGACCGGCTGGCGGTGGCGCAGCGATTCTTCGCGATGCTGGCGGGCTGGAACGCGGCGCTATTCCTGGGGGCGGTGCTGGCGTTCCTCAGGTTTGACGTGAGGTGACGGGGCTACCCCTCCGTGCCAACATTGATGAGACACCTGCCCGGCCCGCAATTACTGACCTTCAGGGGGCGGAGAGGATGAAACATCATGGCAGGCAACTCGAGGCGAGCCGCGGCTGTTTGCCGCACGGCGAGGGCAGCACAAACCGGAGTTGTTTCTCTACGAC
>JBBTDS010000507.1:0-1185 GCA_038060875.1 Acidobacteriota bacterium
CACTACACGTCCAGATTGCGCACGTCGAGGGCGTTCTCTTCGATGAATTTGCGGCGGCTCTCGACGTCCTCGCCCATGAGCGTCGAGAAGATTTCCTCGGCCTGGACCACATCCTCCAGCCGCACCTGGAGCAGCGTGCGCGCTTCGGCGTTCATGGTGGTCTGCCAGAGCTGATCGGCGTTCATCTCCCCCAGACCCTTGTAACGCGTCACCTGGGCATCGCGCATGCCCTCGGCCTTCACGTGGCCTAGCAGTTCCTCCCAGTTGGCCAGCGTCTGGCGGGCCGCGTCCTTGACCACCACGAACGGGGGCCGGTCGTAGCGGGCGATCTGCCGCCCCAGCGCCCGCAGGCGGCGGTATTCGGGCTGCGAAGCCAGTTCGACGCCGATCACCCGCTCGGCCTGGGTGGCGTCGTGAAAGACCGCCGCCCAACTGGAGTGCTCCTCGTCGCGGCGCAGCTCGCAGCCGATGCCGACCGCGCTCAGCCGCTCACCCAAGGCCCGCAGGTTCTGCTCCAGGCTGAAGTCGGCCTTGGTGTCCAGGCTCAGCGCCGGATCGGCCACCACCTGAACCACGCGGTGGTCGCGCAGGCGGCGCTCGACGCGCTGGAAGATCTGCTGGTACTCATCCAGCGCGCTGAGGAAGCCGCGCAGATCCCCGCCCTCCAGCCGCACGGCCTCGCCGTCGCCGACCTCGACCACCAGGTTCTCGGTGGCCCGGCGCAGGATCTCGCGCGTGAACTCTTTCTCGTCCTTGATGTACTTCTCCGACCGCCCCTTCTTGATCCGGTACAGCGGCGGCTGGGCCACGAAGACGTGCGCCCGCGTGATCAGCTCCTGCATCTGGCGGAAAAAGAAGGTGAGCAGCAGGGTGCGGATGTGGGAACCGTCCACGTCGGCGTCGGTCATGATGATGATCTTGCCGTAGCGGATCTTGGCGAGGTCCACCCCCTTGCCGATGCCGGTGCCGATGGCGGTGACCATCGCCCGGATCTCTTCGTGGCCAAGCATCTTGTCCTCGCGGGCCTTCATGACGTTGAGGATCTTGCCACGCAGCGGGAGGATGGCCTGGGTGCGGCGGTCGCGGCCCATCTTGGCGGTGCCGCCGGCCGATTCGCCCTCGACGATGAACAGCTCGCAGCGCTCCGGGTCCTTCTCCTGGCAGTCGGCCAGCTTGCCGGGCAGC
>JBBTDS010000508.1:0-2309 GCA_038060875.1 Acidobacteriota bacterium
TCCATGAGATCACAATTCCTTAACATGCGCAATTACTTATGACGCTGTGTTTAGCGTGACTTTCCGCTGCCGCAGATCCATCCCCAGGCACAGACAGCGGCGGAAGCCTCGCGGTGCGCAGCGGACCAGGGCCGGGCGGCCGTTGGGTTCGGCGCGGTTGTCCGCGCTATCCTACGCACCTTGGTCGATCACGGCCCCGCCTTCGACATCGTCTGGCAGGGCGTGGCCTCGCCCCGGAACCTGGTCAAGGCGCTGGAGCTGGCGGCCAAGCTGGCCCGGGGTTGACATTGGCGGTAGGAATTCTTACTCTAGAGGTATGAAGGCACTCCTCTCCCAGAAGGGCCAGGTGACCATCCCGAAGCCGCTGCGAGACCGGCTCGGCCTTCGTGCCGGCCAGCCTCTGGATTTTCGAGAAGAGCGTGGACGGCTGGTGGCCATTAAGGTGTCCTCCGAAGACCCAGTAGAGAGCGTATATGGAATCCTGAAGCTGGGTCGGAGCACCGACGCTGCTATCAGCGACCTCCGCGGCCCTGGGAACGCGACGTGATCACCGCAGTCGATACCAGCGTGCTGCTGGATGTCTTTGGCGCCGACCCCACTTTCGGCCCCCACTCGGCCAGGGCCCTTCGCGCCTGCTTGCGGGAAGGCCGCCTGGTCGCTTGCGAGGTGGTGTGGACGGAGGTCGCCAGCTTCTTCCCCTCGCACACCCAGGCGCGGGCGGCCGTCGAACGCCTGGCGGTGGAATTCAGCCCCATCGAGATCGACACCGCACGGGCCGCCAGTGCGGCCTGGAAGGCCTATCGAGCACGGGGCGGGAAGCGCCAGCGGGTCCTGGCGGACTTCCTGGTTGGCGCCCATGCTCTGGTCCAGGCCGATCGCCTGCTGACGCGCGATCGGGGCTTCTACCGTACTTGTTTCGCCCGTCTGCGCGTGCTCGATCCCGCAAGAGTGTGAGTTGGCCGGCCGCCCCAGCCGGTCACGCCGCTGCCGGCCGGTAGATTGTGCCGCCCCGCTTCACTGGGCTATCCTTAGCACTATCCGGCCCCCGTGAACCCGACACCCAATCCCGACGGCCGACGCCTCAGCGGCAAGAAGGTGTTCATCCACCCGATGTCCTACGGCGCCGCGCGGGTGATGGCGGCGGGCTTCCGCGCCCTGGGCCTGGATGCCGAGATCACCCCGCCTTCCGACCACCTCACGCTCGAACTCGGGTCGCGCCACACCGGCGGCGACGAGTGCTACCCGGCCAAGATCACCGTCGGCGACTACATGAAGGTGCTCCAGCGGCCCGACGTCGATCCTGCCCGGACGATCCTGGTGATGCCCGCCGCCGATGGCCCCTGCCGCTTCGGCCAGTACTCGGTCTACCTCAGGCAGATCCTGGATGCCAACGGCTTCACCCAGACCGAGGTGATGTCGCCCACCTGCGCCGACGGCTACGAGATGGACGCGGCCATGCAGCGAACCATTTGGCGGGGGGTCGTCGCCAGTGACATCGTCCTCAAGCTGCTGCTTCAGCACCGCCCCTATGAGCAGAACCCCGGGGACAGCGACAGAGTTTACGAAGAGTGCCTGGACGACCTGTGCCGCACCGTTGCCAGCACCCCGACCGCGCCGGCCGCGCAGATCAGAGCCTTCCGCGGGGTGTTGGAGCGCTGCCGCGCCCGCTTCCGCGGCCTGGCCGTCCGCCGGGACCGCTCCACTCCGCTGGTCGGGATTGTCGGCGAGATCTTCTGCCGCCTGAACGCCTTTTCCAACGACGACCTCATCCGCCGGCTGGAAGGCTACGGCGCCGAGGCCTGGATTTCCGACATCGCCGAGTGGGTCTGGTACAGCAACACCGAGCAGTTCCGCAACCTGAGACTGGCGGGCCGCCTCTGCTCGCTGGAGGCGCTCGGCGCCTGGATCCGCAACCACGTCCAACACCGTGACGAGCACTTCCTGATCGAGTCCTTCCGCGAGGACTTCGCCGGCTACGAGGAGCCGAACATCAAGGAGATTCTCGAAGCCGCCCGCCCCTACCTGCCGCAGGACGGCGCCATGGGCGAAATGGTGCTAAACGTCGGCAAGGCCGTCTGCCTCGCCCGCCGCGGTGTGGACGGCATCGTCGATATCAGCCCGTTCACCTGCATGAACGGGGTCGTGTGCGAGGCGATTTACCCGCGGCTCAGCCGGGACCTGGGCGGCATCCCCATCCGCAATTTCTACTTCGACGGCACCCAGTCGGACCTCGACAGCGACCTGGGCGTCTTCCTGGAACTGGCACGCACTTATCAGCGCCGCAAGAAATCCGCCCGCCCCTGGCCGCC
>JBBTDS010000509.1:0-9276 GCA_038060875.1 Acidobacteriota bacterium
CAGATGGCGGAATCTAAGGCTAACTGATAGGCGGGAACTCGGTACTCTCAAGGTCTCAGTTGAGAAACCTTCTCTGGCAGTCTTGGCTCTTTCGCCGTTTCCGGCATCGCCTTTCCCGCGGCTGCCCGAGTCTCCGTAGTGGGATTTTCCTCCAAGCGGCGTTCTCCTCCTCTTACAGAAACATGCTTTCAGCAAGGCCCCTTGGCTCCACGGGCGTTACCCCGCTTCCTCGCTACTATGGGCCTCTCCGACTCCCTGCCGGGCCGCTCCGGAGGTTATGTCTTCCCTCCGCGCGTTGGCCGCTTCCGCCGCCACCCCGCAGGGCCTCCCAGGCGCCTCGACTGATCTTTCCACGCGCGCTGTCCCCAACCACCCCGGAAGGTCCGATGGCTGCTTGCGCCTGTTGCTTCACCACCGGTCGCTGGCTTCATCCTAGTCGGCGGACTGGCCACCTTCGTATTCCTATCGAGGCCGAATCGGGTTCACTGGCGTTACGGCTCGCGTGTTCGCCTCCCGAGCCGCACTGGCTCCATTACTGGATCCCCCGCTCGTTCGGCTACATGCTGAACAGGCAATTTACATGGTGAACTCCTTTCAGTTCACAAGATCAGCCAGGATTGTCCTGGCAACCGACCGCAGGGAGCGGTTGTCATCGCGCCATTGGAGCCTGTTGGCTGCCCACGTCCGCACCACCCGCGTTCACATCGTGGTGGAAGCGGAGGCTCGCCCCGAGAGAGTACCGAATGGGGCTGGATGAACCCAGTCGAAAGCGGTGGGCACGGCATGGGAGTACCCGGTGGCTGGGGAAGCGGGAGAATGTGTCGGCGGCGATTCGGTATGTCGTTGACGAGCAGGGTGAGCCAATGGCTGTCCTCGAGAAGACCGAGACCTGACGGTAACCGCTCCCTGCGGTCGCGGCTCAGCATGGGGTCCATGCCGTCCACCACTTTTGTGTCGCGCACCCGGTAGGTGTCGGGCATGCCCGACCCCTACTGGCTCAGAGGGAGGAAGAGCCGCATCATGGCGTTGTCCTTCATCTCGAAGCTGTCCTGGTTCTTTATCCCGTCCTTCATCACCGCCAGCTCATAGTTCCCGGCGGGCAGCACCAGCCTGGCCGGCGTCGTCTCCGGACGCAGTTGACCGTTCAGAATAATTTGGGCGCCGGGCGGAGTGGTCTCCACCCAAACGGTGCCCGTTACCCTCGGCAGGCTGACAAAGACTTCCAGCGGACGAGCCACGTCGAGGATCCTGTGCTCCGTGCGGTAACCGGGCAGCGTTGCGGTCAGCGTGTGGCGGCCGGAGGAGAGCTGGACAAAGCAGGGAGACCGGCAGGCGCCGCGGGGGTCGTTGTCGAGTAGCACCTCGGCTTCGGGCGGGCTGGTGGTCACTTGCACTGGGTGGATGCGCGGCGGGCGAGCCGACGCAACCGTCTCTGGCGGAGGCGGGGGCGGGGGCGGCGCGATCGCATCCGGCTGAGGCGGGGGTGGAGCCGGCGTGACCTGGGCCTCGCTGGCTTCACGCCGCAAGTCCCGGATTCTGGCCTGGGCGGCCTCGGCGAACATCCCTTGGGGGTGATTCCTGAGGTACCCCTCAAACAACTCCACCTGGACGCTATCCTCGATCGCTCCCCAGTACCGGGCATCCTGCTGCCGGTCCCAGAAGTGCCATCCCACGGCGCCCAGCGCCAGCAGGCAACCGGCCGCGATGATCGCCTGGAACCACCGCGAGCGGAAAAACCGCGCCGTTAGGGCCGGACTGGGCGCCACGTGCCGGGCCGACCCCTGGATGGGTTGGGTGACCGTCCCCGCGGAACGCCGGCAGGCGCCGGTTAACGCCTCTGCAAACGCCGTGCAGCTCTCGAAGCGGTCGGCTGGTTCTTTCGACATCGCTCTACGAAGAACGGCCTCCACTTCCGGACCCAGCGCCGGGTTGAAGGAGTGCGGCGACGGGGGATCCTCAAACAGAATCTTGGTGAACAAGGAAGCAACGGTATCGGCCTCGAAGGGCCGGTGGCCGGTCAGCAGATTGTAGGCGATCACCGCCAGCGAGAACTGGTCGGTGCGCCCGCTGACAGGCTGCATCTTCAATTGCTCGGGCGACAGGTAGTGCGCCGAGCCGACCACCACGCCGGCGCCGGTCAGGGTCTCGCCCGAGGCGAGCTTGGCGATGCCGAAATCGGTGAGCTTCACCGTCCCGTCTTCCCGGATCATGATGTTGGTCGGCTTCACGTCCCGATGGACGACGCCGAGCGAATGGGCATAGTCGAGCGCGTCCGCCGAATCGGCCAGAATGCGCAGGGACTCCTCCTGGACGGGCCGCGAGACTTCCTCGGTCAGCAGTTGCTCCAGCGTCCGGCCTTTGACATACTCCATCACGATGTAAGTGATGTCGCCCTCCTGGCCGAGGTCATAGACGGTGACGATGTTGGGGTGCGAAAGCGTGCCGCCGGCCCGCGCCTCCCTGAGCAGGCGCGCCCGCAGCACCTGGGCTTCACGGTCGCCGGCCTGCTCGCTCAGGTAGACGGTCTTGACGGCAACCGGGCGACCGATGGCCGTGTCCGTCCCCAGATACACGATACCCATGCCTCCCTTGCCCAGCGGCTGGAGGATCTGGTATCGGCCAAGGCGCTGCATTGGGTTAAGGGAATTATAGCGCTCCGGCGGCCGGGGACGGTCCCGCCTGTCCCCGTGTTTCCGTGTTTAATTTGACCCGTTCGCCGGCGGTGTGTTACGGTGACGGATTGACGCGCCAGCCGGCGCATCCGCAGCCAGTTTCCCGATCGCGATCCGATGGAAGCAACTCTCCACGCGCTGGGCGGCCTGCTCGTGAAGGCCGTCCCCACATTCCTCCTGGTGGTGCTGCTGCACTTCTATCTCAAGCGGGTCTTCTTCCGCCCGCTGGCGCGGGTGCTGGAGGCGCGCGATCAGGCCACCGCCGGGGCGCGCAAGCTGGCCGAGGAGAGCCTGGCGCTGGCCGCACGGAAAACGGCCGAGTACGAATCCCTCCTGAGGGAAACGCGGGCGGTGATTTACCGCGAGCAGGAGGAGGCGCGGCGGTGCTGGCGTGACCAGCAGGCCGAAGCGGTGCGCCAGGCGCGCGAGAGCGCCGCGGCCGTGGTCAGCCAGGCCCGAGGGACCCTCGGCGCCGAGCTGGCAGCCGCCCAGCGGACCCTCGAAGGCCAGAGCGAGGCGCTGGCCGGCCGCATCGCCGAGGCCATCCTCGGCAGGAGGGCGGCGTGAGGCTGGCCGGACGCTGCCTGCTGCTGGCGCTGGGTTTCGTGCTGGTTGCGCCGGCCTCCGAAGCCGGTCCCGCCCACCTTACGCTATGGAAGCTGGCCAACTTCGCCCTGTTCGCCGGCGCGATCGGCTACGTGCTTTGGAAAAAGGCGGGCGGTTTCTTCCGCTCGCGCACCGAACAGATTCGCAGGGAGATCGCCGAGGCCGCCCGCTTCCACCGGGAGGCCGAAGCGCGCTGCGCGGCCATCGAGCAGCGCCTGGCCGGCCTGGACGCGGAGATCGAGAGCTGGCGAGCGAAGGCGCGCCAGGAGGCCGCCCACGAGCAGGAGCGGGCCCGGCAGGCATTCGAGCGGGACCTCAAGCGGATCCAGGCCGGGGCCGAACAGGAGATAGCCGCGGCCGCCAATGATGCGCGCCAACAACTGCGCGCTCACGCGGCGGAGCTCGCCGTGCGCCTGGCCGCCGGGAAGATTCGCCAGCGGCTCACCCCCGAGGTCGAAGACCGGATCGTGCTCTCGGTCGCCGGCGATCTGGAGCGGCAGGCGGGGCGGAGGTGAGGTAAGGTTATGCCCGCAGCCGTCGCCTCCAGATACGCCCGCGCGCTGGCCGAGCTGGCCACACGGGCGCCGGCCGGCGTGGAGCCGCACCGGGTGCTGGAGGAACTGGAAACCGTCGAGGCCGCATTGGCGGCTTCCGCTGCTTTGCGCCACGTAGTGCTGTCTCCGGCGGTGCCGGCGCCGCAAAAGCGCGCTCTGATCGGCAAGCTGGCCGGCCGGCTCGGGCTCTCGGACCTGGTACGGCGGTTTCTGCTGGTGGTGATCGACCACCGGCGGGCCGCGCTGCTGGCGGATATCCGGCAGGCCTTCGAGGCCCTGCTGGACGAGCGTCTCGGCCTGGTGCGGGTGGATGTGACCTCGGCCCGCGAGCTGACGGCCCGTCAACGGGAGGCGGTAACCTCCGGGCTGGCCAGGCTGACCGGCAAGAGACCGCGGCCGCGGTTCGCCACCGACGCCGGGCTGATCGGCGGCGTGGTAGCCCGCGTGGGCTCGACCGTCTATGACGGGTCGGTGCGCGGCCAGCTTGGGGTGTTGGAGAAGAGGCTGGCGGGAACACGAGCATAGGATCTATGGCAACCATTCGAGCCGACGAAATAGAACGGCTGCTACGCGAAGAAATCGACCAGTACGACCGCGCCATCAACGTGGCCGAGGTGGGCTCGGTCATCTCGGTCGGCGACGGCATCGCCCGCATCTACGGCCTGGATAACTGCATGGCCGGCGAATTGATCGAGTTCAGCCACGGCGTCTCCGGCATCGCGCTGAACCTGGAGGAAGACCAGATCGGGGTGGTGCTGCTGGGCGAGTGGACGGAGATCAAGGAAGGCGACGAAGTGCGGCGCACCGGGCGCATCATCTCGGTGCCGGTGGGCGAGGCGCTGGTCGGGCGGGTGGTGGATTCGCTCGGCAATCCGCTCGACGGCAAGGGGCCGATCGATACGCCCCACTTCAACCCGCTGGAGCGGCTCGCCCCCGGCGTAGTGGACCGCCAGCCGGTGAAAGAGCCGTTGCAAACCGGCATCAAGGCCATCGACGCGATGATCCCCATCGGCCGCGGCCAGCGCGAGCTGATCATCGGCGACCGCCAGACCGGTAAGACCGCCATCGCTCTGGACACCATCCTCAACCAGAAGGGCGGCGACGTCATCTGCATCTACGTCGCCATCGGGCAGAAGCGCTCCACCGTGGCCCAGGTAGTCAAGACGCTGGAAGATTACGGCGCCATGGAGTACAGCATCGTGGTGGCCGCCACCGCTTCCGATCCCGCCCCGATGCAGTACATCGCGCCTTACGCCGGCTGCTCGATGGGCGAGTACTTCCGCGACTCGGGCCGGCACGCCGTCTGCATTTACGACGACCTTTCCAAGCACGCGGCCGCCTACCGCGAGATCTCGCTGCTGCTGCGCCGGCCTCCCGGCCGCGAGGCCTATCCCGGCGACGTGTTCTACCTGCACAGCCGCTTGCTGGAGCGGGCGGCGAAGCTCTCCGACAAGATGGGCGGCGGCTCGCTGACCGCGCTGCCGTTCATCGAGACCCAGGCGGGCGACATCTCGGCCTACATCCCGACCAACGTCATTTCGATCACCGACGGGCAGATCTACCTGGAGAGCGACCTGTTCAACGCCAACGTCCGCCCGGCCATCAACGTGGGCCTCTCGGTGAGCCGCGTGGGCGGCAACGCCCAGATCCGGGCCATGCGCCAGGTGGCCGGCACGCTGCGGCTGGATCTGGCCCAGTACCGCGAGCTGGCTGCCTTCGCCCAGTTCGGCTCCGAGCTCGACAAGTCCTCCCAGGCCCAGCTCAACCGCGGCCAGCGCCTGGTCGAGATCCTCAAGCAGCCGCAGTACGAGCCGCTGCCGGTCGAGAAGCAGGTCCTGGCCCTGTTTGCCGGCGCCAACGCGTACCTGGACGACCTGCCGGTCGATCAGGCCCGGAAGTTCGAAGAGGAGCTGTACCGCTTCGTGGACAACGCCCACCCCGGCCTGTGGGAGACGCTGCGGGCCGAGCGGAAGCTGGATGACGCTCTGCGGGCCCGGATGCACGCGGTGGTGAAAGAGTTCAAGGAACGGTTCCTGAGCGGCTACCCGCCGCCGCTGGGCGCTGCGCGCACCGGCGGTGCGTAGCTGGCCACGGCAAACGGTCATGACGGTTACTAAAGAGCGAGGGAGCTGACGTGCCGAGCCTGATCGACCTGCGCCGCCGCATCCGCTCGGTGCGCAGCACCCAGCAGGTGACCAAGGCGATGAAGATGGTTTCGGCGGCCAAGCTGCGCCGGGCGCAGGAGCGCGTGCTGGCGGCGCGGCCCTACGCGGCCATGTACCGCCGCGTGCTGGCCGGCCTGGCGGCGGCGGCCGCCGGCGAGGAGTCCCTCGGCGGGCATCCGTTGCTGGCGCGGCGGCCCGAGCAGCGGCTGCTGCTGATCTTGGTCACTTCGGACCGCGGCCTGGCCGGGGCCTTCAACACCAACCTGATCAAGGCCGCCCAGCAGTTCCTCCGGCAGCACGCCGGGCGCGAGGTCCAACTGGTCACGGCCGGGCGCAAGGGCCGCGATTTTTTCCGCAAGCGCGGGGCCGCGATCGTGGCCGAGCATATCGGCATCTCGCAGCGCGTCGAGTACGCCGGCGCCGCGTCGCTGGCCCGCGAGGTGGCCGCGCGCTTCGAGCGGGCCGAGGTCGATGCGGTCTACCTTCTCTACCATGAGTTCAAGAGCCTGCTGGCGGGGCGGCTGACGATCGCGCGCATGCTGCCGGTCGAGTTGCCGCCGCAGGGCAGTGTGGTCGATTACATTTACGAGCAGCCGCCGGCGGAGCTGCTGCGCGGGCTGCTGCCGCGCTACGTCGAGATTGCCGTTTACCAGGCGATGCTGGAGTCGGTGGCGGCCGAGCACGCGGCCCGCATGACGGCCATGGATCAGGCGACGTCCAATGCCGGCGACATGATCGCCAGTCTGACGTTGTACATGAACCGCGTGCGCCAGGCCAGCATCACCAACGATCTGATCGAGGTGGTCAGCGGCGCGAGAGCGCTGTAGGATAGGCGTCCTCGCCTGTCAGTGTAGGAGGTTATGGAAGTGGCCGAGAACAAGGCTCAGACGGTGACCGGCAAGGTGATTCAGGTGGCCGGTCCCGCCGTGGACGTTCAGTTCCCCGAGGGGCAGGTCCCGATCATTTACACGGCCATCCGCATCACCAGCGACGGCTTCACCGTGCCCACCCCGATCGACATCATCACCGAGGTCGCGCTGCACCTGGGCGAGGGCCGGGTGCGCACCATCGCCCTCCAGCCCACCGAAGGCCTGGTGCGCGGCATGCGGGCGGTGAGCCTGGGATGTCCGGTGATGGTGCCGGTCGGCCCCGAGACCCTCGGCCGCGTCATCAACGTCATCGGCCAGCCGGTGGACCGCATGGGACCGCTCGAGGCCAAGAAGTTTTTCCCCATCCACCGGCCCGCCCCGTCCTTGGCGGAGCAATCCACCCAGCTCCAGATGTTCGAGACCGGCATCAAGGTGGTTGACCTCATCGAGCCTTACCTGCGCGGCGGCAAGATCGGCCTGTTCGGCGGCGCCGGCGTCGGCAAGACGGTCATCATCATGGAGCTGATCAACAACATCGCGCTGAAGCACGGCGGCGTGTCGGTGTTCGGCGGCGTAGGCGAGCGCACCCGCGAGGGCAACGACCTGTGGCTGGAGATGCAGGAGTCCGGCGTCATCGACATCCACGACTGGCGCAAGTCCAAGTGCGCCCTGATCTATGGCCAGATGACCGAGCCGCCCGGCGCCCGCCTCCGCGTCGGCTTGAGCGCCCTCACCGTGGCCGAGTACTTCCGCGACGAGGAAGGCCAGGACGTGCTGCTGTTCATCGACAACATCTTCCGCTTCACCCAGGCCGGCTCGGAGGTCTCGGCGCTGCTGGGCCGCATGCCTTCCGCGGTCGGCTACCAGCCCAATCTGGCCACCGAGATGGGCGAGCTGCAAGAGCGGATCACCTCGACGAAGACAGGCTCGATCACCTCGGTGCAGGCCATCTACGTGCCGGCCGACGATTACACCGACCCGGCGCCGGCCACGACCTTCGCGCACCTGGACGCCACCACCAACCTGTCGCGGCAGATCGTCGAGCTGGGCATTTACCCGGCGGTGGACCCGCTGGCTTCGACTTCGCGCATCCTCGATCCCCGCATCATCGGCCTGGAGCACTACACCGTGGCCCAGCAGGTGAAGGCGGTTCTCCAGCGGTACAAGGATCTCCAGGACATCATCGCCATCCTGGGCGTGGACGAGCTCTCCGACGAGGACAAGCTGGTGGTGGCGCGGGCGCGCAAGATCCAGCGCTTCCTCTCGCAGCCCTTCCATGTGGCCGAGCAGTTCACCGGCCGCGCCGGCAAGTACGTCAAGCTCGCCGATACCATCCGCGGCTTCAGCGAGATCGTCGCCGGCAAGCACGACGACGTGCCCGAGCAGGCCTTCTACATGAAGGGCACGATCGAGGAAGTGCTCGAGCACGCCGAGCAGTTGAAGGCGGCGGTGTAGCATGGGCTTGCACCTGGAGGTTGCGACACCCGAGCGGCTGCTCGTCCGCGAGGACGTCGAGGAGGCGCAGATCCCGGCCAAAGGCGGCTACATCGGCGTGCTACCGGGCCACGCGGCGCTGCTCTCCGAGCTGGGCGCCGGCGAGCTTAGCTACGCCATCGAAGGCCGCCGCCGCTCGCACACCGTCTCCGGCGGCTGGGTCGAGGTGCTCGACGACCACATCCGCGTGCTGGCGGACACGGCGGAGAGCGAAGTGGGGTAAGGGGCAGGCTCCTGCTTCGAAGTTCGATCCGCGCGCCCACCCAGCCATGGGGGGCTCGCGAGTCAGCAGCCTTCAATCCGCATGTGAACCTTCCAGCGCCCTGACAATCTCATCTACGCAGCGACCGACATCGGAATTAATCTCCGAGCCCGTGAAAGCCAGAACTTTCCAGTCGAGAGTCACCAGTTCCCTTCGCTGGCGCAAATCACGCTTCCATTGATCCGCGACCAAGTGGTAGCGAGCACCGTCGCAAAACACGGCGAGCCGCTGAGGAACGAAGGCAAAGTCTGCGCGCGAAACAATTCGCTTCTCTCGGTTTAGGATCCGATGTTGAAGTTCAAAATGGGGCAGTGCCGGTTGCCTGCGTTGCAGTTCTTCGTCAAGTTTTCTTTCGATTTCCGATTCAACGCCGCCGTGCCCTGCCTCTGATACAAGTTTCTCCACCTTGCAGGCTTTGAACTCCGGCGCCTGGTGGCCGTAGAGCACCCGGTAAAGCAAGCCCGGCTCCTTGGGGTCCGAATGTTCTCGCACCCACTCCCTGCGAGCGATTAGGATGAATTTGCCTTGGGCTCGTGTTATCGCTACGTTGACAAGGCGGTAGCCTTCGTCTCCCGACAAGAGCTTTCCGAGCTTGGCGCGGGTGCTTAACCGCTTTGGGGATCACGACCTGGGACCATGTTGTACGCTTCTGCC
>JBBTDS010000510.1:0-1894 GCA_038060875.1 Acidobacteriota bacterium
GCATAGTTCAGCGCGGCGGGTATGGAACTGCCCCAGCGCCTGTTCCTGCCGTACGGCAACTCCCAGATGCCGAGCATGACGGCCCGGAACTTCGCGAGTTGGGCGCCCTGGGTGGTGTCGCGCTTCCGATCATAGGCGTTCTCCGGACCGCTCCAGTCATCGCCCATGCTCTTGCACCAGGTCAGGTGGGCCTGATAGTAGAGGCCAATCTTCGCCTTGCGCTCGGCCTTGAGCATCAGGCCGTGATAGTTGTGCCCCGATCCGTTCTCCCTGTAGGACATGGATAACAAGTACGGGAACGGAACGAGGTTACGCTTCACAAGGTAAGGCGTCGTATCGGGCCTCACTTGATTCAGATCCCGGCTGTAGATGCCTTTGCGGTAGTTGGTCGAGATGTAACTCAGCGCGATGCCCATGTTCCCGGCCTGCTTCTCCATCGTGAGGTTGTATTGGAGAGTGTACGGAGTCCGCACACGCGGGTTGATGCCGCTCGCGCCGGTTCCCCCGAGCACATACTGCGTCGAGGGGAACGGGTTTGGAAAAGCGAACGCCGGCTTGCAGTCGGCGATCGAGTTGGTGAAGTTCTCGTTCACCTCGTAAGGCGCTCCGCCGCCTTCGCCCACATTTGGATCGACGGTCACGTAATAGATTCCCGTGCCGCCCCGAATCACAAGATTCTTCCAGAAGGTGGGGCTCCAGGCGAAACCGAAGCGTGGCGCGAAGTTGTTCTTGTCCCGGTACATCAGCGAGGAGCCGAGGCCGGCCGAGGAAGCGGTCGCGATGGGTACGTTCTTCGGGAAACCGGGATGCACCTTGGCCCGGGCCTCGTCATCAGGCACCACCAGGGCGTTGAGTTCCGGAATGAAGTTCGCTAGCAGATTGCCCTGCTCCCGGCCCGGATCCAGCAGCGAGTAACGCACGCCGTAGTTGAGCGTGAGCCGCGGGGCGATTTTGAAATCGTCCTGAAAGAACCCTTCCCAATTGACCTTTACCGAACGTACGATGCCGGCGGAGGTGCCACGGGAACTCGAGCTCATTATACCGAGCAGGTAGTCGGCGTATGGGTTTCCGGAGAACCGGCCGTCGAAGTTGTAGGTCCCATACACCGCACCGGGGGAGGTGGTGTATGTTCCATAGCCCCTGTAACGGATGATCTCCGCGCCGAACCGGAAGTTGTGCTTGCCGCGGGTCCAGTAAACCGTTTCCTGCACCTGGTGGGTCCTGGTGCCGTAGGAGTTCACATTGGTCCGATACAAACTGGCATAGCCGGTGATGTTCATCCTCGGACTGCCCTGAACGTCCGCCACGCCCGGGAGGTTGAGACCGGAGCCCTGGACCAGTTCCAAACCCTTCACACCGCCGTACTCGCTGGCGTCCCCGCCAATCCCGAAGCGGGCCTCGTTTACGACCGAAGGTGAAACGATGTGGGTGTCGGAGATCACGCCAGTCCGCTGCTTGCGCCACTGATTGTACCTGCCGGCCAGCGGATTATTGCCGCCGTCCCAGTTCTCGATGATGAGCGGCTGATGCACGTACCGGCCGAAAATCGTGTTCTGCGATGTGATTGTGTGATCGCCGCGGAAGGCCAACTGCTCGGACAGTTGGGGGTACACGAAAGTCTCCACCCAGCTATTCGTGCCGACGTTCGCCACCGGCATGAACTTGTCCTGGAAGTACTTTGAAACCGGGCTGATACGGTTCTGGGGAATGATGTTTCCCGGGAACGGCTGGCCGGTCAGCGGGTCTTTGATCTGCGTCGGCAGAGAGGAGAAGTCGCCGCTGCGGAAGGGCGTGCGGGGTACCGTCAGGTTTGCCGTCGTGGGCTGCTGGCTTGCCCGAATGCCCTGATAACTGAAGTGCCAGAAGGTGCGGTTGCGCCCGTCATGGAGCCCTC
>JBBTDS010000511.1:0-1475 GCA_038060875.1 Acidobacteriota bacterium
AGCCTCACCAGCTCACGCGCAGGGTCAGTTGCAGCTCGCGGGCGCCCTGGCCGGAGGTGCGGGTGCTCAGGATGCCGTCGCCGCCGATCGAGTTGGGGTTGCCGGGCATGTTGAGCACGTTGAAGAAGTCGGCGTTGAAGCGGACGTTCATCCGCTCGGTGATCGGGATCGTCTTGAAGAGCGAGGCGTCCAGGCCCCACTGGCGCACGCCCGGCAGGTACTGCTGGCGCCAGGGGTGCAGGCCGTCGCTAAAGCTGGTGCGCTGCTGGGTGCCATCCTTCAGCGTCACCCAGACCGTGTTGCCGCCGAAGTAGGAGTACATCGGGTCGTTGCGGTCGGGGGTTTTCGGCCATGGGATGAGAGGTTGCGTCGCGGGCTTGTAGCCGGCCGGCACGCCCATCACGCCGTTGGGCCGGCCCTGGGCGTCGGTCGAGTTGATCTGGTTGGCGGGGATGTAACCGTTCCACCAGAGGTAGCCTGGGCGGCACGGCCCGCCGCGGCAATCCTGGACCGGATACTGGTAGCCGTACATCTCGATCTGGTCGAGTTTGCCCCAGTTGCCCGTGGGCAGCGAGAAGTAGTTGCTGCGGAGCGATCCCATGCCGGCCACCTGCCAGCCGCCGATGAGCCGGTCAAGCGCGCGACCCGCACCGCCGGCCAGCGGTTTGCCCTTGCCGAACGGCAGATCGACGATCCAGTTCCAGCGCACGCGGTGCTTGGGCACGCTGGTGTCGCGCTGGTAATTCAGGAAGCGGTTGCGCTCGTCGATGCCGGCCGGCACGCGGCCCGGCAGGAACTGGTTCAGCTCGGGTATGACCGAGGTGCCGCTGTAGCCCTGGCCACCGGCGGCCAGGTTGTTGCCCAGGTTGTAGAAGAGCTGGAAGCCATAGCCCTTCGAGTAGCGGCGCTCCAGTTCCAACTGGATGCCGTGGTAGTTCGACCAGCCGGTCTTGCGGAACTCCTCGATGGTGCCCCAGACCTGCTGGTCGAAGGCGCGCCGCGCTACGCCGGAGTATTCGCCGGTGGGCAGGCGCTCGCCGGTGGTCACGAACCAGATGTACTCCGGCGTCGCTTCGTTGTACCGGTAGAACTGCTCGAGGTTGCTGCCGCGGTTGCCGACGTAAGCGGCGCGCACGACCGTATCGGCCATCACTTCCTTTTCCAGCGTCAGGTTCCAGTCCTGGACGCGCGCGTCGGGCTGCTCGGGGGCGAAGTAGCTGGCGAGCGGCGAGCCGCGCGTAATAGTGCGCGCATTGCCGAGGGTAACCGCGTCGCGGCTGTTGCGCCCGGAGATCACCGCCGGCACGGAGCGCAGGCCGTAGTTGCCGATGCCGTCGGGCGCCTGGGCCGGATCGGTCAGGGAGGTGATGAAGCGCGCGGTCAGCGGGGCGTTCTGGCGCATGCGCTGGCCCCAAGTGTACATCGGGATGGGGAAGTAGGAGATGCGGTAGCCGCCGCGGAGGACAAAAGACCGC
>JBBTDS010000512.1:0-8147 GCA_038060875.1 Acidobacteriota bacterium
GCTAGCGATGCTGCTGCCTCCTCACGCATCAAGTGGCAGAATGCATCCAATTCGATAGGCTGGAGCTCAGCGGTCAGTGCGGTAATGAAGTCGAAACGCTGGCCTAAGCGAAGCACCCGGCCTGGGATATGGCCCAGCCCGCCAAGAACAAAGCCATAGCGCAGGTACGGATAAACACGGCGTATGCGGTCTGCCTTTTCCGCGTACACGATCACATCGTGCGTCGTGACACCGCCAAACTTCACCTCAGCGACAATCCGAGGAATCACAGAGGTATGACTGTCGGTGACCTCGTCAAAAACCCAGGATGTCCTGTTCGAACCCGCGTCCACCGCCTCGGATGGGCTCGCCACTGTCTGGATCGACGCCCATGGTCACAATCCCGCGATGGTTGAATGACAAGTCGTACAACAGCGACCGCTTTCGTTCAATCCTATGCGGCTGCACAAAGGGGGTCACGGCTGACACCAGCAACTCCGCGAACGTGTCTTCGCTCATCTTCAGCCTGCGTTCGCTGCCCTCGCCCGGAATGCGGTTCGCTGGGGACCCTGGGACACCTGCCCCGGGCATCGTGAGTCGAACCTCCACCGGGGTCTTAGTCACAAACCAGCCCCCCTTCTTTAGGCCGTTCCTTAGCTCCCACGACGTTCCTGAGTTGGGGTCAAGCCCAACTGGGATGTGTTCAGGATGTTGCCGCAGCCATCCTTTCATCGGGTACGTTCCCACGCTGCCATCGTTCTGCGGAATCTCTACGACGAAGTGTCTCCTCACTGCTCCTCCTTCCCTCTCAGTTTAGGGCAAGTAGCTCCTCAATCCCAGCTTACATGGGCCTGCTCTTGCCCAACAGCTACCACCAGATTCCACACCACAAACGCCCACCAGGGAAATAGGTTCAGCCTTGTCGCCCAGTGTCGCGCGGCCGGTCTGCCCCCGGCCGGCCCGCACGGAGCACGCGAGTCCGGCCAATGATGCCGACCCCGAATCAGGCTTTGAGAATGGCTCGGATGTCTTTAAGCAGACGGAACAAGTGGTGGGGATCGCTCGGCGAAGCGCTGAAGTCGAACCGCTCATAAAACGCCTTGGCCTCATCGTCCTTCGCATGAACGGCGAAAGCTCGTATGCCCGCAATGTCGGCGGCTTGCAGTGTCCGGAGCATCGCATCCTTCAGCAGCCAGGAACCCAGACCCTTCCCCTGCCGGTGCGTTGCGACCGCCAGGCGAGCCAGCAGCATGATGGGGACGGGATGGCGGGCGAGACCCTTCTTCAGCCGCTCCGGCGCGCCGCCATATTCCACTTGACCCACAACCAGCGTGTAGTAGCCGACAACCTCCGCGCCGGCGAGCGCCACGTAGGTCCGGGAGGCGCCGGCCTGTTCGTTCTGAAGCGCGTAGCGGATCAGGAAGCGATTCAGCGCTTCGCGTCCGCAGTCGAAACCTTCCACCGCGTGCCAGCGCTGGAGCTTTTCGATGCGGAGATTCACTTCTTCCGACCGCGCTCGAACACGCTCGGCTCGCGGAGAAGCTTGGCCAGTCGCGGAGCGGGCTGCGGAGGAGCATCGAGAGCCGCCTGGAAGGCGGCCCACTGCTCGGCGCCCAGGACAAAGCGCTGGCGATCCGGCAAGGTCTCCTCGGCTCGGGCAAGTGCGCTCTCCAAAACGAATTCGCTGACGGACCGGTGGGCGGCCCGAGCGGCAGTTTGCAGCGTGCGCTTCGCCGACGGCGTCAGGCGGAGGTCCAGCTTCTCGTTACGGGTTTCGGTGGTCGGCATGTCTCGGCCTCCTCTCACGAAGTGAGGATAGCACATAAGCCAGACAATGTCATGACGACTGCTGACAACCCCTTTTGGATCCGGCCAACGTCGCTCCCCCCGGCTGCCCAACACGGTCTCTGTGCATAATCGAAGGAGGATGCAGCAACTGTTCTCCGTACAGGACAAAGCCGTCCACGTCAGCGGCGGCTCGCGCGGCATCGGCCGGGCCATCGCCGCCGCCATGCATGAGGCCGGGGCGCGCGTGGTGGTCAGCGCCCGCAGCGAGGCGACCCTCAAGGCGACCGGCCTCGACTACGAGGTCTGCGACATCACCGACAACGCCCAGATCCGCCGCTGTGTCGAGAATATCGTCAGGCGCTTCGGCCGGCTCGACGTGCTGTTCAACGTAGCCGGCATCAACTTCCGGCACGCGGCCGAAACGTTTCCCGAGGACAAGCTGGAGGATATCCTGGCCGTCAACGTCCGCGGCAATTACCTGATGGCGAGCGCCTGCGGCAAGGTCATGGTCGGGCAGCGCGGCGGCAAGATCGTCAACATAGCCAGCCTGCACACGCACATGAGCCTGGCCGGCATCAGCGCTTACGGCACCAGCAAGGGCGCGATCGCCTCGATGACCCGCGCCCTGGCGGTCGAGTGGGCGGCGCATAACATCCAGGTGAACGCCATCGCGCCCGGCTTCATC
This sequence comes from Acidobacteriota bacterium, assembly GCA_038060875.1. Lineage (GTDB taxonomy): Bacteria > Acidobacteriota > Terriglobia > Bryobacterales > Bryobacteraceae > JBBTDS01. The sequence continues at coordinate 2,453 of JBBTDS010000512.1, forward strand.
CGCACCGACTTCAACAAGGTGCTCTGGGAAGACCCCAAGATCCGCGGCTGGGCCGAGCAGCGCACGCCGGCCGGGCGGCTCGGCGAGCCGCCGGACCTGATCGGCGCCGCCTTCTTCCTGGCCAGCGCGGCCAGCGATTTCGTCACCGGCCAGGTCCTCTACGTGGACGGCGGCCTCAGCGCCGGCTCCACCTGGCCGCTGGTGGTGCCGCGATGAAGCGCATCGCCGTGCTCACCAGCGGGGGCGACGCCCCGGGCATGAACGCCGCCATCCGCGCCGTGGTCCGCGCCGGCCTGGAGAAAGGCTTCGAAGTCTTCGGCGTTCGCCGCGGTTACCACGGCCTGATCGCCGGCGACTTCTGCCCGCTGGGCGCGCGCGACGTCGGCGGCATCATCCAGCGCGGCGGCACCGTGCTCGGCAGCGCGCGTAGCGCCGAGTTCAAGAGCGAAGCCGGGCGCCTGGAGGCCTTACGCCGCCTCGGCGAGCGCGACATCGACGCGCTCATCGTCATTGGCGGCAACGGCACCCAGACCGGTTCTCATGCTCTCTCTCAGATGGAACTCCCGGTCGTTGGCGTCGCCTCCACCATCGACAACGACCTCTGCGGCTCGGACGTCACTCTCGGCGTGGATACCGCGCTCAACATCGCCCTGGAGGCGATCGACCGCCTCAAGGTCACCGCTTCCGCGCACCAGCGCGCCTTCGCCGTCGAGGTGATGGGCCGCGACTGCGGCTACCTGGCGTTGATGACCGGCATCGCCGGCGGCGCCGAGGCCATCACCATCCCCGAGGTGGAGGCCGATCCGGAAGCGATCGCCCGCGAGGTCCGCCACGCCTACCAGCGCGGCAAGCCCCACGCGTTGATCGTGGCCGCCGAAGGCGCCCGCTACAACGCCCAGGCGCTCGACGCGTACTTCAAGGGCCAGCGCGAGCGGCTCGGCTTCGAGCTGCGGGTGACCATCCTGGGTCACGTGCAGCGCGGCGGCGCGCCGACTTACGCTGACCGCATGCTCGGCACCCGGCTCGGCGCCGGCGCCGTCGATTGCCTCGCCCGCAACCAGCACGGCGTGCTGGTGGGCCTGATCAACGGCGAGGTCACCGCCACCCCGCTGGCCGAGGTTGTGGCCGCCAAGAAGCCGCTCGACCTGCGCCTGCTGGAGCTCGCCGCCGTGCTGGCCAAATAGGGGTCGGGCACGCCCGACCCGGTCGCGCACGCTCGACCCGGTCGTGCATGCCCCACCCTTGCGCCCCCAGCCGCGTTGCCTTCCCCTGCCGCGACGTGATAAACCATCTCGTTGTACACGGGAGGAACTCATGTTGAAACGACGAACGTTCGCCGGCAGCCTGCTCGCCTGGCCGTGGGGCGGCCTGTTCGCCCAGCGGCAGCCCACAGCCAGTCCCGCCCGCCGCCGCGCGCTGAAGCGGTTCTCGGAGATCGCCGCCAGCCTCTATGCCTGGGACCTGCTCGACGAAGGCGTCGAGCCGGTGCTCGACACGCTCAAGGAAACCACCGGCGCCAATAGCACCTACCTGGTCGCGCTGATGCACTGGGAGAAGCGCCCGCTCACCGATTTCTACTACCCCCACAACCCGAAGCGGAAGACTTACTTCCCCGAGGACAGCCGCGCTTACTGGCAGCCGCACCTGGAGCACTACCGCGACACCAAGATCAAGCCGCGCACCAGCGACCGCGCCGAGCTGAAGGGCAAGGACTGGCTGGAGACGCTGGTCACCGCCGCGCGCAAGAAGGGCTGGAAGACGGGGGCCGAGATCTCGCACACGGTGCTCGATTTCGAGCGCGCCCGCGGCGAGCACTCTTCGGCCGTGCAGCGCGACATCTACGGCAATCCGCTGGCCCAGTTGATCTGCGTGAACAACCCGGACGCGCGCAACTACCTCATCGGCCTGTTCACCGACCTGGTGAAGAACTACGACCTGGACTTCGTGCAGACCTGCCTGGTGCCGTTCGCGGCCGCGCGCCTGCGGGCCGCCGTGGGCGTGGGCGGAGACGAGCACGCGCCGGGCACCTTCGGCTTCCTCACCTGGGGCGCCGGCGGCGGCACGCCCACCGCGGTGGAGACCACGCTGCAAACGGCGCTGGGCGGCTGCTTCTGCGCGGGCTGCGAGAGCGCCGCCAGGGCCGAGGGCCTGGACCTGAAGGCCGTGCGCCGCGCCATGCTGCCGCTGGCCGACATGCTCGATCACGCCGGCCCCGCCGAGATCCACCGCCTCGCCCTGCTGCGCGCTTCCAACCTCACGCCCACCGCCGTGCTGCTGGCGCATCCGGAGATGTTCGACTGGCTCAAGTTCCGCTGCCGCTCGATCACGCGGCTGTTCCGCGACGCGCACGCCGCCATCCGCCAGATCAACCCGAAGATCGACCTGCGCCTGAACGCTTACATCTCCAGCAACTTCGAGCTGGCCGGCATCGACTTCGCCAGCCTGAAGCCGTACTTGGGATCGATCCGCTCCAGCGACTACTCCGAGCAGTCCGGCCAGGCGGAGCGGTTGGAGCACAAGCGGCGTTTCCTGCTGAGCATCCGCGCCGCCGCCGGCGACGACATCCACTTCCTGTCGGCCATCGGTATCCGCCCGAAGGCGACGCCGGAGCTGATCCGCAAGGGCGTGGTCATCTCGTCGGAGTGCGGCGCCGACGGCCTCTCGCTCGGCCACTACGACGGCGCGCCGCTGAAGAACCTGGAAGCCATCCGCCAGGGCCTGGCCGACGCCGACGTCACAGTAGGGTGAAGGCCGGGTGGATCCTCACCGCAGCTCTGTCCAGATGAGGACCGCGCCCGTGGTGCACGGTCCCAGCTTCAGTGCGATGATGTCCCCCGATTTCAGCATCGGGACGGCGTCTCCGTCGCGCGAGTCGAGTTCCAGCTCCCCCTCGTGAGAACCATCCAGCACGATCCCGCCGAGCCTCATGGCGCCAAAGCAGACGTTCAGCGCGGTCCGCTCAGCCACATTGAGGTCCTCGACCTCGGCGTTGAACCGCATCCGGTCCGCCCGGTGCTCGAAGCGTGCCTTGAACTCGGCCTGGAAACCGTTAATGACCGCTTGCCGACGGCCTTCCAGTCTGACCCTCTGCCCGCCGGCGGCGGGAGCCGTGCCCCCGCCTATGCTCACCGCCAGAATCGGCGCCGCCGGGAAAGCGCATGCCGTCTGCTTCACCTCGATCAGGTCCGCGGAGCCGATCGACGGGACGAAGTGTCCGTTACGCGAGTCGAGCTCCAGCTCGCCGGAGTGGAACGCATTGAGCACGATGTGGCCGAGGGTCTGGCCGCCCAGGCAGACATTCAACAGAGTCCCGGCCGGCAGGTTGACGTTCTCCACCTCGGCGGTCAACCGCGTCCGATCTTCCCGCTTCTCGAACCGCACGTGCAGTTCGGCCTCGAAACCCTCGAAATCGGCCTCCGCCCTGGCTTCCTGGCGAACACGCTCCGGGTTGCCGCTATTCTGGCTGCCGGGACCGCTGTTGCCGCCGCGATCGTCGTTGTGACCCTTGCTGCTTCCGCTGTTCGAGCTGCCGCTGTTGCCGCTGCGATCGTCGTTATTGCCCTTGCCGCTTCCGCTGTTCGTGCTGCCGCTGTTGCCGCCGCCCTTACCGCTGTCGGCGAGCACGGCGGAGTAGCTTCCGCCCACCAGACTCAGGCCCAGCAAAGCGACAAATGTTAACGCCAGAGACCAGGCCCTGACGCTTACTACTCTTAGCATCCTCGTCATAGTCTTGTACCCCCTTTGTTTCGGTGCAAGCGCATGGTAAGCCCTGCGCTGCGTCTGTATTGCCCACAGCAAGCTGCTTGCCAGATTTCCGCCGCCCCCAACGGCAAGATTCAAGAGCACTGATCGTGGGGCGCCGCTCTCGGTCAGACTTATTAGGTAGGTAGATTTCACACGGTCCGGAGAAAATTCCCCGATTCGTAACAAGTGCAAAACCTCCGAAGCGCGGGAAGCTCTATAGGCGGCGCCCGAGCTGATCCGCCAGGGCCTGGCCGCGCTCACGCCCCCTGACCATTTCCTGACCGTCTGCCAACCCCCTCCAAACAGCCGGACCCTATAATGGAACCACGCTTCGAGACGGCAAGATCATGGCACGCGGCTCCCGCTTCATATCCCCGAGTCGCTGGAAGATCACTTTCTGGACGGCCTTCCTGAGTTTGGGTTGCGTGCTCGCCTTTCTCTTGTGGCGTCTGGCGCAGCAGGACCTCGAACTGGCCGCACAGCGCCTCGCCACCCAGCGCGAGGCCGCCGCCGACCTCGCGGTTGCGGCGGTCGAGAAGAAACTCGCCCAGGTCGAGCACTCACTGCTCGGGCTTCCGTCCGCAGACCCGCCTCCGAGCGAAGCGCTCTACCTCCTCATCCGCGGCGCCGAACTCCGCCTCTGGCCGGAAGGCCGCCTGCTCTACCGTCCCGATGTCGCGCCGGCGCTGGAACCGGAATCGCCCATCCTGGCCGAGGCAGACTCGGCGGAGTTCCGCGAGAACAACTCCGCCAGGGCCGTGGCCCTGCTGCAACCACTGGCGGCCGCGCCGGATGCGCGCCTCCGTGCCGCTGCGCTCGTCCGCCTCGCGCGCAACCACCGCAAGTCCGGCAACCTCCAGCAGGCGCTCCGGGCCTACGAGCAGCTCGCCGGATGTGGCGGTGTGCAGGTGGGCGGAATGCCCGCGGCCCTGGCCGCCCGCTCCGGAGCCCTGGCTGCCCACAATGACAGGCAAGCCGCTGAAGCGCTCCAGCGCGAGTTGCTGTCCGGCCGCTGGCCCGTGGACTTCGCGACCTTCGGCAACCTTCTCCAGCAAGTCAGAGCCACGCCCGGCGCAACCGCCGCCGTTTCCGCCGCCCGGCTGACACTGTCCGAAGCGGTCGATCACCTTTGGAGCAACGTCGAAGACCGGCCCGCCGAGGGTCGCGTGTGGATGGAGTTCAAGTCCGGCCCGGCGCTGATGGTCTGGAGGCGGGCCGCCGGATCGCTCGCCGCTTTCGTTGCCCCGGAAGAGACCGTCAGGAACGAGTGGCTCGGTGCGCTGAAGCCGATGCTGGATCAGTACGGCGCCGGTGTGTCGCTCGACAACAATGCCCCGCCCTCCGCGAAACGCGTTGCTGTCCGCCTTGCCTCCGCCACCCGCCTGCCCTGGACGATCCAGGTCTTCAACCGGCCCGATTCCATGCAGGAGACAGGCTGGCGCGCAAGGCGCCTGATGATCGTCGCCAGCTCGGCGCTGCTTCTCATGCTCCTCCTGCTCGCCGGGTGGACCATCGGCCGCACCGTCACCCGCGAGCTCGCGCTGGCCCGGCTCCAGTCCGACTTCGTCTCCGCGGTCTCGCACGAGTTCCGCACGCCGCTCACGACCCTCCTCCAGCTCTCCGAGATGCTTCGCACGGGTCGCGTCGCCGGGGACGACGACCGCCGCCAGTACTACGAACTCCTCTGCCGGGAGAGCGAGCGGCTGCACCGTTTCGTGGAGGGCCTGCTGACGTTTGGCCGCCTGGAGGCGGGCAAGGCGGAATTTCGCTTCGAGCTCCTCGACGCCGCCGGATTCGTGCGCAACGCCGTCGAGGACTTCGAACGGCAGCCCCAGGCGCGCGGCTACACTTTCGAGCTGGACACGTCGCCGGCCACGGTTCGAGCGGACCGCGAAAGCCTCAAGTGCGTGATCTGGAACCTGCTCGAGAACGCGGTGAAATACTCGCCCGA
>JBBTDS010000512.1:8247-9578 GCA_038060875.1 Acidobacteriota bacterium
GGCCATGACACGCATCTTGATCGTGGAAGACGAACCCGGCATCGCGCTGGCGCTGAAGAACGACCTCGCGCTGGAGGGTTACAGCCCTGAGATAGCCGCCGACGGCGACACCGCCTGCCAGCGCGCCCGCGAGGCGCCCTTCGACCTGATCCTGCTCGACGTCATGCTGCCGAAGAAAGACGGTTTCGCCGTCTGCCGCGAGCTGCGCCGCGGCGGCGTGAAGACGCCCATCATCCTGCTCACCGCCCGCACGCAGGAGGCCGAGAAGGTGCTCGGCCTCGAACTCGGCGCCGACGACTACGTCACCAAGCCCTTCAGTCCCCTCGAGCTGCGGGCCCGTATCCGCGCCGTGCTGCGCCGGACGACGGCCGAAGCCGGCGATCTGCTGCGCTTCGGCAATGCGGAGGTGGACTTCGCCAGAGGCACGGCCCGCCGCGCCGGCGTTCCCGTCGAACTGACCCCGCTGGAACTCAAGCTCCTGGAAGCTCTATGGAAGGCGCACGGCCGCCTCATGACGCGCGAGCAGCTTCTCGACGCCGTCTGGGGGCCGGGTGTTTCGATCACCGACCGTGTCATCGACAACCACGTCTTAAACCTGCGCCGTAAACTGGAGGACAGCTCCGCCGAGCCGCGCTATCTGCTCAGCGTGCGCGGCCTCGGCTATCGTTTTGCCGGTCCCGATGAAAGCCTGACCGATTCCTGACCGAAGTTCAATGCCTGGCAAACTTCGCCGCCGTAAGCTTTAGGTCAGGAGGCACAGACGAACATGAAGAAGCTACTGGGCATCGTGATTCTGGCGGCCGGCCTGCTGGCCGCTCCGCAGGCGGACGACCGCAAGGCGCAAAGCCTGATGCAGGCCGCGCAGAGCAAGGAAACGATCGAGGGCGACCTGAAGTCTGCCATCGACCTCTACCGTCAGGCCGTGCGCGCTGCCGGCAAAGACCGCAGCCTCGCCGCCAGGGCCATGCTGCGCCTCGCCGCCTGCCAGGAGAAGCAGGGCGCCGCCGAGGCGAAAAGGACCTACGAGGAGATCCTGCGGAGTTATTCCGATCAGTCCGAAGCCGTGAGAATTGCACGCTTGAAACTCGGTGTGGGAGCAGAGGGTGGGCCGGCGCAAGTGACGATCCGGCAACTGTGGAACAGCCCCGACATGGGCAATACCGGAAGCGTATCCCCTTCCGGCCGCTACATCACATACACGCACTGGCAAACCGGCGACATCAGGATCATCGATCTCACTACGGGCGAAACGCGCACGCTGTTCAGCCGCGGCGGTTGGGAGAAGTCGAATGACGAGTTCGGAATGAACTCGCTGTTCTCTCCCGACGGCA
>JBBTDS010000513.1:0-3282 GCA_038060875.1 Acidobacteriota bacterium
GAACCAACAACAGATAGAGAGCGCTGGCTAACAAGGCGCTGGATGGGCGCTGAAGCACATACACCATCCGACGCGCAAGCCAGAAGAGCAGCAGCGGCGGTAAGGCGATACCGCTTCCCAATACCGCCTGGGTCAATGGATGGTGCGGGTCGATCACGGCAAGACCGGCCCCGCCAAGCAATAAAAGCGCCGAGAGTATTCCCGCCAAGACGAAATGAACCTTGAGTTGTGAAAGAAAGTACCTCGGCAAGCGACTCGAATGACTGGCCGGCCCGATTACGCTCATGGGCTCCAGCAGGAGGACATTGTGGAAGCCGGACGCAAACAAGAAGCACGTGAAGGCGACGGCAAACGCGCCGTAAAACTCCGGCCCCAGCCATCGCGCCAGTAAAACGTTGAGGATCAAGCCGCTTCCCGCGCTTACACTTTGATCTAATACAGCTAGGCTGGATCTAACGCCCGAGGCACAGAGCGGGCGAAGGTCGATCGCGAGAGGCAAGCGGGCGCCCACCGAAGGCAATGGGGGTTTGTCTCGTGGCCTGCCAGTCCGAGCCGTGGAGGAAATCGAAATCACGGATTTGCATCCATTTCGCAACGACGCTCAAGGGACAGCTATTTGCCGGCACCTTCTAGAACGGCGCCTACCGTCCGCCAGAGAATCCTCAAGTCGAGCCAGACGTCCCAGTTCTGGATGTATTGAAGGTCGAGCGCCATGTTTTCCTGGAACGAGGGATCCTGGCGCGCCGTGACTTGCCAGAGTCCGGTGAGGCCCGGCTTCACGTCGAGCCGCCGCAGGTGCTCCAGGTGGTACTGCTCGTAGTCATCGAGCGGATGAGGGCGCGGCCCAACGAGGCTCATGTCTCCCTTGAGAACGTTCCAAAGCTGCGGCAGCTCATCGAGGCTGTACTTTCGGAGCGATCGTCCCAATCGAGTGATGCGCGGATCGCAAGAGATCTTGAAGAACGGTCCGTCGCGTTCATTCAGGTGACGGAGGCTTTCCTTCAGAAAATCCGCATCGGGCACCATGCTGCGGAACTTGTAACAGACAAAAGTGCGGCCCTTTTTGCCCACCCGTTTGGAAGGGTAGAGAATCGGCCCGCGGGAGTCGAGCGCGATGGCGAGGGCCACAGCCGCCAGTAGAGGAGAGAGGGCAACCAAGCCCAACGACGAGAAAGCGATGTCCATCAGTCGCTTGAAAAAAAGCCCCAACACGGGGATCGGTTCCCAGTGCAGGGCCATCACTGGAAAATCGCCGACATAGCTGAGGGGCGCTTGCCAGCCGAGACCATCATAGAGTTCGGGCACTACCTTGACATCCAGTCGATGGCGCCGCGCCTCCCGGAGGACGGTCCTGACCACTTGTCGTTCCGAGGGAGTTGTTATGAAAACTTCGTCGGCAAACTCTCTCTGGGCCACCTGAGCAAGGTCTTCGATTCTTCCAAGCAGGCGGGAGTCGCAATGATGGTTTTGATCGAGAAAGCCTTTGACCACATATCCCAACTGTTTGTTCTCCTCGAAATGGCGAGCCAACGCTCGCCCAACCCTCCCGGCGCCCACGATCAACACATTGCGCGCGCCCTGACCCTGTGCCACGCGGCGCGCCACCACCCGGCGTTTGCACATCCTCCAGGTAGCCAAGGTAGCCACGTTCAGGAGCCCACTAAACCCAACCACTAAGCGGGACACGGTCTGCACCCCAGAGAGATAGATGAAAGTCGTCAGCAGCAAGGTGGCGTAGGTCACGGCTTTGGCGACCGCCAAGCTCTCATCCAGAGCCGAGCGCGTGCGCAGCGTGCGGTAAAGATGGTGGTTTTGGCAAAACAGGACGATGAGAACGACATACAGCAGCAGGAATCCCGCATACTCCTGTAGAGCCAAGTCACGAGAAATCACAGCCGGAGCCGAGCGGATCAAACTGCCTGGCGAATCAGCAAGCCACCGAAAATAGAAGACGCAGAAGGCATTGAGGCACACCGAGAGCACATCAACGAGGAGGTAGCCAATCTCCACCCAGGGCCCAGCGAGAGCACTGACGGGCCTGGGCACACCCTCGCGGCGATGATTGTAGTCATCCCCCGGCAAGAACTCAAACGCAAGGGTGCTCTTGCCGCCAATGCCGGCGATCTCCAAGGGCGGCGCCCGTTTTGTTGGGCTTAGCCCAAATCCGAGCATGCGTCCCCTCACAATGCGAATTGTTTCCGCGCCCGCTCCACTCCATCCGCCATTACTCCGGACAAGCCCTTGTCAGCGAACCCGGGCGCCATCCTGGGCATTCTTTCCGTTAGTACGTGATTGAGAATGGCAGACACTTCCTCACGCTTCTTGGTCGCAAAGTACCAGTCAATCGTGCGATGCAGCCCGTCGATAAACTTCACCTCCGGCTCCCACCCCAGCAACTTCTTGGCGAGCGAATTATCGGCCACGCGATTCATCGGGCCGGTGGGCATGTCCGGGTGGATCTCGATCGTAGCATTGCGTCCGGTGTAGCGAAGCACCTCCTGTGCGGCGTCTATCACGCGGATGCGCTCCATGGTTCCAAGGTTGATTGCGGTGGCATCTTCGATGACTTCGGCTGCACGGATCGTGCCGGAAACGATGTCGCCAACGTAGGTCCAGTTGCGGATCTGTTCGCCATTTCCCCAGACAGCGAAAGGGTTTTGCTTAAGAAAGGACCGAGCGATCATTGCAATAACCGCATGGTTCTCATGTCCGCGCTCCCCATACACCGTAAAGTAGCGGCAGGAAACCGACTTCAGGCCGCAGTCCTTGTAGTAGGCCTGTAGCGTCATCTCGGCCATCAGTTTCGCCCAGCCGTACATGTTGTCCGCATCGCACGGCGGACCGGCTTTGTCCTCAGAGAGGTACAGGAGCTGCGTGGGGTCGCCTTGCAGATAGTTCGGATAGACGCAGCCCGAAGACGCGTAGACAACCTTCTCGACTCCGGCTTGGTGGCAGGCGCGAAACACCAGGCCGTCGAGGGCGAGGTTGGTCGCACAGGCCGCCTGGTGCAGGTCGACATAACCTCGGCCTCCGTGGTCCGCTGCCAGGTGAAACACGAGGTCCATGCCTTCCACTGAATCTCGCGCCACGCTTGGCTCCAGCAGGTCAGCCTCAACAAACTCGACTGAGCCGGACCGCAGGTGGTGCTTCACGTTGTCGAGCTTTCCGCTGCTGAGGTTGTCCACAATGCGGACCCTGGCGCCGCGCTCCACCACGGCATCAGCCAAAGCCGAGCTTATGAACGAAGCGCCGCCAGTAATAAGCACGCGACGTTGGTTCCAT
>JBBTDS010000514.1:0-15178 GCA_038060875.1 Acidobacteriota bacterium
CCGCAACGAAACTCTCCGGCGATTATGCGCAATTACTTAAGTCGCTGTGTTTAGAGTGAAGGCTGACGCTGGGCTAAATTTGTCGGGGGTGCCGCTCTTTGACAACCTGAGGGCTCGGAAGAACTGAGCCGGGGCCCGCGTCGCTTCAACGGCGGCGCGGGCGACGCGGTCCTCTCGAATTCCTCAGCGCCGAGCCCGCCGCCCCCTGCCCCGCCAGACTTCCGAAACTGCTGGACGTTAAACGGGCCTCTTGTTTGCCCTGCGGAATTGTGGAATTCTAAGGTAGCGGTCTGTTCTTCCTATGGGTCCGCCTGACGAACAACTCGTGGAGGAGATCAAGGCGACCGGGGAGAATTCGTGCTTTGCGCCGATTTTCGAGCGGCACCGGCGGAGAATTTTGGGACGTTGCCGCGCGGTGGTTCACGACGAAGCCGCCGCGGAGGACCTGACCCAGGACACGTTTCTGACCGCGCTGGCCAGAATCGAACTGTTCCGAGGCGGCAACGTCTACGCGTGGCTGTGTGCTATCGCGCGAAACCTTTGTCTCAACTACCTGGAGGCGAACATCCGGCTGGTGGTGCAGGCCGACTTGTCCGAGGAGCCCGTGTGCACGCCTGACTTCGAGCACGATCTCGCCTGGGTGGAGCGGTTGGAGAGCATCCTGAACCAGCTCTCCGCGCCGCAAAGAGTCTGCCTGAAGTTGTTCTACGTGGACCGGTACACAGCCGCCGAGGTCGCGCGGATCACCGGGTTCACCGGAAAACAAGTAAAGACCTACCTGCAAAACGGCAGGCGACGGTTCAAGATCCTGTGGGAGAAGAAAGGAGGCCCGCGATGACGAATCCGCGGCCGCGCGATGGCGGGGATGCCTCCTTCGAACGGGACTTCGGGGCGGGTTTCGACGCCCTGCGACGCCGGAAGCGGGATTGCCCACGCGCCGAGGTCCTGGCAAGTTACCTCGGTGGCGAGGCGTCCGAAGAGGAGTCAGCCGAGGTTCGCCGGCACCTCGCCGCGTGCGGCGTTTGCGACCTGCTGGTGGAGCGCATGAAAGCCTTCGAACGGGACCCGCACCCGGGACCAGGCAAGCGAGTGCTCGGATGGTTGCGCACTCCCGCCTTCGCCTATGCCCTGGTGGCGCTGCTGTTGTATCCGGCTTACATGGGGACCCTCGGCCGCCGCCGGGCCGCGGAAGTGAAGCCGGCTGTCCCGCGGCAACCCCCGTTGGGCGTCGAGCCCGCGAAGGTGCTGGAGCTGAGCCCAGAGCGCGGGGCCAAAGTTCAGGTGTCTCCCGGCGAGCGCGACAAGGTGTTCGTATTGTCCTTCTTCGTCCCGGTGCGAGAAGGTGTCTGGTACACCGCCACGATCACCGGCGAGGACGGCAAGGCCGTCGCGGCGCCGCGCCAGCTCGAAGATCACGATGGCGCCGGCAACTTCCACCTGGTTTGTAGCCGGGACCTGTTCCGCCCTGGGCGGTATGTTCTGACCGTCACGGAATCTGGCGGGCGCACGTTTTCTTTCCCGTTCTCGCTGTAGGAGGAGCCGGTGCTTGTGCTGCCGCTGCTCGGGTTGCTTCTGGCGGGGCCGCATCCGTTGATGCAGGAGTACAACCGCGCCTGGCAACTGGTGGGGCAGCAGCGCGCCGGCGAGGGCATCCCCCTGCTGAAGGCGATCATCGCCAAAGACAGGACCTTTTATCGTGCCTATGAGCTCCTGGCCAGGGCGCATTCCCAGGAGAAGCAGTTTGAGGCCGCTGAAACATACTTCCGCTCGCTTGTCGCACAGGACGGCAGCAACGGTCTGGCTCACTATGGGTTAGGTTGGGTCTACCAAGAAAAGCGGGAGCTACGTTCCGCCTCCGAGGAATTCGCTGCCTGCACCCATAAACCGGTGCGTTGCCACCCGTGCTTTCTTTACTTTGTCCACAGTTACTTTGGGGGTCACAAGAACAACATCAGCCTGGAGGACCTGAAGACCCATATACCTCTCGACCCCGGCAGCCCGCACACGCTCCTGGCGCTGGCCTCGATGTATGGCCTACAGCGGAACCTGCCCGAGGCGCGGCGAACGGCCGAAGAGGGCTTGAAACTCGCAGAGGCGTCGGGAGACCAGGAACTGATCCTGGAGTTCCACCAACGACTGGCGCAAGCCATCAGTCCGGGATCGGAGGTCGATCCGGCGGGCAGTTTGCCGCACGTGCTCGAAGCCGCAAGGATCGCGCGGGAACTGGAAGACTGGGAACGGTACGTCGCTTGTGCCGGGGGTGCCGGTGAAATGTACGACACTTTGGGCCGGACCGAAGAGGCGCGCGAAGCTCTCGAACGCAACCTGGAATTCGCCCAAAACCTGGGGCACCGTGGAGTGGAATTCACGGCTCACACCCAGCTTGCGCATTTCCACGTCCGGCACGGCAATCACGACGCAGCCATTCGGCACTACCGCACGGCCCTCAAGCTTGAGGAAGAGAGCGGCGGCCAGGGGCTGGGGCTTTTGCTTGAGTTGGGCGGCGTCTACCGCGCCCAGGGAAGCCCCGCGGAGGCCCTGCGGTGCTATGAGGAGTCCAGGAGGCGCGCGGCACACGCGTCACGCCGCTGGTACGAGGCTTACGCGCTTCGCTGCATGGGCGTCCTTTACGGGGACCTGGGTGACTACTTTCGAGCGCTGGAGTTGGGGCTTCAGTCCGTTCGGATCTTCCGGGAGATCAGCTCCCACCACGTCGCCGGGGCGGGCGTGGGCAACGTCGGCCTCATCTACCAGGCTTTGGGCGACTACCCCAACGCCAGGAAGAGCCTCGTCGAGTCCTACCAGAGCGCTCTCCGCTACCATGACATCGGCGAGCAAGAGCGGCTGCTGGGCGATCTCGGCGATCTTTCCCTCCGAACCGGCAATGCGAAGGAGGCGCTGCGGTATTTGGAGCAGGCCCTGGCGCTGACGGATCGGAACCTGTACAAGCCCTTCAAGGCGCACATCCTATTAAGCATGGGTGACGCCCACAGTCAACTCGGCCGGCACGCCAGCGCGCTGGAGTCGTCCGCCGCAGGCCTGGCGCTCGCTCGGGAGGCCGGGAGCCGGCCCCTGGAAGCGGAAGCGCTTACGGCCGTCGCCGAGTGCCAGCTCAGAGCCGGCGACCTGGCACGGGCCGAAGAATCGTTTTCCAGAGGCCTGGAACTCGCCGAGCAAATCGGACTCACTCCGGTGGCCCTGTCCGCCCGCCGCGGGCTAGCCGAAACCGCGCGGAGGAGGGGCGACCTTAACGGCTCGCTCGGGCGCCTCCGCGCGGCGATGGAGGCGCTCGAAGCCATGCGCAGCCGGCTTCCCGCGCCGGACCTTCGCGCCGGCTTCCTACAGGAAAACTGGCGTGTGTACGAGGACGCGGTTTATGTGCTCTCCCTCCTGCACCAGCGCGATCCTGGCAAAGGCTACGACCGGGAGGCCTTCCAGGTGGCCGAACGAGGCCGGGCGCGGTCGCTCCTGGATACGCTGGCGGAGTCGAAGGCCAGGATCACCAAGGGCCTCACCGCGGTCGAGCGGGAGCGGCAGACCGCGCTGCTCGCGGCGCTCTCGAAGGCTTCCGCTGCGCTGCTCAAGGAGAGTTCGGCCGCCAACCGGCGCTCACTCGAGCAGGCCGAGAAGGCGCTCTCGGACTGGGTGCTCGAGATGCGCCGTTCCAACCCCGCCTACCTCGAACTCCAGTATCCGGAGCCATACGACGCGGCCAAAGCGCAGCGTGAAGCTGCCATTCGGGGCTCGGCAATTTTTGAGTATTCGCTGGGCGAGCGCCGCTCGCAGGCCTGGCTGGTCACGGCCGAAGGATTCGAGATGGTTTCGCTGCCGGCGAGACCGGTGATCGAGAAGGAGGTCCGGCAATTTCGGGATGTGGTGGCGCGCCGTCCCAGGGACGCCGGAGCGCTTCAGGCCTGGCGGGCGAGCGCGGAACGGTTGTATGGAATGCTCGTCGAGCCGCTTCGCCGGCGCGTGCCCGCCGGGCAGCCGCTCGTCGTAGTTCCCGACGGGATTCTGCACTACCTGCCTTTCGAGACCTTGCTGAAACCAGGGCCGGAGAGGCGCTTCCTCATCGAGGACCACGACGTCACCTACGCACCGTCCGTCACCGCACTCGGCAGTCTGCCGCCAGGCGCCGGGACAAAGCGCCGTGAGCTGCTCGCCTTCGGCGACCCCGTGTTTTCACTCGACCAGGCGCGGCCCGTTGAGGTGGCGCGACTGGTCCGTGGCGTGTACGACCGGGCCGGGATGGGACTGCCTCCGCTTCCCAGTACGCGCGCGGAGGTCGAGCGGCTCGCCGCGCTGTATCCGGCGGTGCAGCGGACCATCTACCTGGGCCGCGACGCCTCCGAGGCTACCTTGAAGCGGGAGAAGCTGGCCGAATACCGGAGGTTGCACTTCGCCACCCATGCGGTGCTCGATGAACAGGCGCCCGCGCGCTCCGGCGTTGTGCTCTCGCTCGTCAATACGGGGGAGGAAGACGGCGTCCTCCGGATGAACGAGATCTTCAACCTCGAACTGGACGCAGACCTGGTGGTGCTCTCGGCCTGCCAGACCGGCCTGGGCAAGCTGGTCCGCGGCGAGGGCATGATCGGATTGACGCGCGCCTTTCTGTACGCCGGCTCCCCCCGCGTCGTCGTCAGTCTGTGGGAAGTCAACGACCTGGCCACCGCCGACTTCATGGCCGCGTTCTACCAAGCCATGCGTCGCGGCGCCGGCGCCGCCGCCGCCCTCCGCGAGGCGAAGCTCTCCTTCTTGCGCTCCGACACCCCCTCCTACCGCCACCCCTACTTCTGGGCCCCCTTCGTCCTGACCGGGGCACGATAAATTAAAGTCCGTTCATTTTGTGAGATTCGGCTCCTCTTGCCTGTTCTACCTTCAAGACGTGATCCGTGTCCGTGAGTCGTGAGCTTGTCGCACGAAAGGCGGCGCGTCGAGTGGTAATGCAAAAGGAGGTAGCATGAAACGCACAGATCCGTTCCTCAGTAATGCGATGACCGCTCTCGCTCTCGCGGCGCTCTGCATCGTAGGGTTCAGGCCTGCTCACGCACAGCAATTCCAGGATGACTTCGAGAGCGCCACCATCAACCCCTTCTGGACGATACAGACCTGGGGCGGAGGGGGCACAGCAACGCTATCGACCGAACAGAAACGCTCTGGCATGCAATCGCTGAAGTTGCTCAATCCCAGCGGAGTCGATTCGGCAATCCACCTGTGGCACTACTTCAGTTCCGTGACGAAGGGCAAGGCCTCTGCTTGGGTGTACGACTCCGCTCCAGGCCAAGCAACGCGTTATGTGGTCTTTCAGGTGATAAACTCGACGGTGCCACCCGGTCAGTCTGGATACAATTTTACGTTGTCCATACAGGATTGGGACGGGGCTTGGTACTTTTTTCACGATGCTGGCAACTGGGGTCGGACATCGGTTCCGAGAACTCTGGGGTGGCACCTCTGGGAGATCGCGATAAACGACGCCGGAGTCAGGCTGTTCATCGACGGTACCGAGGTGTACTCGAAGGCTGGCAGTTATGGGTTTGACCAGATCAATCTCCATGTGTCAGGGCCGGGATGGCGGCCGGCTGTAGCCTTCTATTACGATGACTTCAGTTTCACGCCGCCCGCCTCTGTTCCGGCGTACAACATCTGCCAGCTCTATGATTCAGAGAAGCCTGTGAAGAGTGGGGCGACCATTCCGATCAGACTCCAATTGTGTGATGCCGGCGGGGCCAATCTGTCATCGCCTAGCATTGTTTTGCATGCGACCGGTCTCGTCCAGGTCTCCACGAACACTGCCGAAGTGGTGCAGGATGCGGGGAATGCGAACCCCGACAACGACTTCCGCTACGATTCGACCCTGGGTGGGTCCGGGGGCTATGTTTTCAACCTCAAAACGACTGGCTTGGCCACCGGCACCTACAGACTGAGCTTCACGGCGGGCGGCGATCCCGCAGTTTATAGCGTTCTCTTCCAGGTACGGTGACGGGGCATAGCCCCCTGGGAGGAGGCAGCATCGTCATTCACCGGCAGTAGAGTCTCTATCCGCCAGGGCCGGCATCCCGGAACGCCGCGCTTCGCGCTGCATCAGGCGGGTCAGTTCGGCTTTGGTTTTTTGGGGCAGCCGCGAGACCTCGCGGGCGGCGCGCTGGGCCAGGGTCAGCGCGCCGTCCTTGAGCCAGCGGGCGCGGTTGGCGCGGTCGATCACCGGGCCGGGGAAGGTGATCTCCCGGCGCAGGTGGCGGCGGGTGTGATCGGCGATCAGCAGGTGCTTCTCGCGGAGCAGTTCCTCGAAGAGAGGCATGGCCGGGAAGTCGTCGCACGGCCCGATGCCCGAGAGCGCGGCCAGCACGGCGCCGGCGCCCGACTCCAGCCCGGCCTGCGCGTCCAGTTGCTTGGCGTCGCTGAACTCGACGCTGACCTGGTCGTGCTCTCGGCCTGCCAGACCGGTCTGGGCAAGCTGGTCCGCGGCGAGGGCATGATCGGATTGACGCGGGCCGTTCTCTACGCCGGCTCCCCCCGCGTGGTCGTCAGCCTCTGGGAAGTGAACGACCTGGCCACCGCCGTTTTCATGGCCGCGTTTTACGGGGCCATGCGCCGCGGCGCCGGCCCCGCCGCCGCCCTGCGCAAGGCGAAACTCTCCTTCCTCCGCTCCGACACCCCCGCCTACCGCCACCCCTACTTCTGGGCCCCATTCGTCCTGACCGGGGCACGGTAAATTAAAGTCCGTTCATTTTGTGATATTCGGGGCTTGTTGGCTGTTCTATCGTGAAGCGGACAGTATTTGTGTCCACGCTGAGCGGAGGTGGGCTATGAAGGGTTGGCTCGGGGTTCTGATAGCGGCCGAGCAAAAGAGGCCGGAGACCACGCCATTTCCAGCATATCTGTCTCACTCACTTGATCGGAGTCGAGATCGCCAGGGAATCTGGCGAGGAGGTCGTATGAGAAGTTGGCATCTTCCGGCCTTAGCCCTGTTGGCCATTGCCCCAGTTCTCTGCCCCGCGCAGGTCAGTGCAGGGCAAGCCGCGCTCAGAGCGACGAGGAGTCGGCCGTCGGAGCGACCGCTCCCCACACCATCGCACGAGGCATCGAAGACCAAACCAGATCCTGCACGGCAGGCACGCGGCGTTCCCCTTGGCGAGCGAACGGACTTGCTGGACCTCCCCAGCGGGGTGGCGCCCACGTTTGTGGAGAATCTGGGTCAGTTTGATCCGCAGGTCAGGTTCCAGCTTAGGGGAGGCCGGATCACGTTGTGGGTTACCAGCAGAGGAATAGTCTTCGATGTCATCAGAAGTCCCCAGCCACACGCGAGGCCCGGAGAGGCGGCCCCAGAAAAGGCCACTCCGCTGCGTGGGTTCGGTTTGAACCGGGTGCTGTCTGGCTTTAGCGAGACACCATCCGCGGGCCGCACAGAACCAACAGGTGAACGCATCGTGTTCTCCGAGGAACTCCTCAACGCGCGGAATCCGGTCGTAGTCGAGGGCAGGAGCCCTCAACCGGGCGCGTACAACTTCCTCATTGGCAACGATCCTCGAAAGTGGCGGACGGGCGTCCGGGGCTATTCGGAACTCATCTACCGCGGGGTCTGGCCTGGTATTGACCTGAGGCTGCTTATCAAAAGGTCCGCTCTGAAGCAGGAGTTCATCATCGCCCCTGGGGCAAATCCTAGTCAGATCCAGATTGCGTACCAGGGCATTGAATCCCTCAGGGCAGAGCAGGACGGCTCGTTGGTGATTCGAACGGCTGCCGGAGAGCTACGGGAAACCAGGCCGCAGCTTTACCAGGAAATCGCTGGCAAACGCGTGCCGGTTGACAAACGATACAAGCTCGCCAGCCGGACCGCATACACGTTTGAACGGTTGAAGACAAAAGGCGTGATTCAGGTTCAGCCATGCAAAGTATGTTCTAGGAATTGTTGGCCCCGGTGGGCTTCAAGGGAACTGGCTGAAGCATAGCATGTGGGCTGCGGCCGTCAAGTCCCTGGCTATTTGATGGCCGTCAACGGATTGACCAGACCGGTGGGCCGTGTGCTCACATTATTACCGGAGTATCATATCGCAATGTACGAGTAAGAATCTAAAGGAGGTCTATCCATGATGGTGTCGAGACGCACCAAAGACGTAGTTGTCGCATGTGTGTCGGTCGTGGCGGTGTTTGCAGTGCCCCTTTCACTGAGCGCCCGTGAACCTGTTCGGAACCCCTCCAACGGCCACTACTACTTGAGGGTGGATACGGCTGGAATCAACTGGAGCGCCGCAGAGGCGGCGGCAGAGGCTACGACCTTCCAGGGAATCCGTGGCCATCTGGCAACGATTACGTCCGCGCAAGAAGATCAGTTTGTCGCCTCGTTGTTCAGCGACTTGGCGCTGGGCACAACATGGCTGGGCGGTTTCCAACCGCCCGGAAGCGTGGAGCCGGCGGGAGGGTGGCACTGGATCACGGGGGAACCGTGGAACTATTCGAATTGGGCACCATGGGGCGAGCCGAGCAACGGCGACGGTCGCGAAGATGTTCTAGGCATGTACCTCGGATTTGAATGGGCGGAGGGCCATGGCAAGTGGAATGACTTCTGGGCTGAAGCCACCGGATCATGGATGGGTCCCTTCAGTTATGTCGTCGAGTTTGACACTGCAGGCGACCAAGCCCCGGTGGTCTCGAACCTGACCGCAAGTCCCAACCCGCAGCAGGTCAACGCGCCAGTCATCCTGACCGCCACTCTCACGGACACGGACTTCACCGGCCTGGCAAGCTGGCAGTACACGATCGAGGGAGGTGCCCCTACCGTATTTAACGTGAGCGGCACAACAGTCCCCGTGTCCGCCCCGCTGACGTTCTCGATGCCGGGCGTTTACAGCACGTGCGGGCGGGCGACTGACGTCGCTGGGAATGTAAGCGCGGAGGAGTGCTTATACGTGGTGGTCTTCAATCCCGATGGCGGTTTCGTGACTGGCGGCGGCTGGATCATGTCGCCGGCCGGAGCCTACAGGGAGAATCCCTCGCTTACTGGTAAAGCTACCTTCGGCTTCGTGTCGAAATACCAGAAGGGAGCCACCGTGCCCGGAGGCGACACGCAGTTCCAGTTCCACGCGGCCGGCATGAAGTTCCAGAGCACGGCCTACGAGTGGCTGGTCATCGCTGGCGCTCGCGCTCAGTATAAGGGCAGCGGCACGATCAACGGCGCCGGAACCTATCAGTTCCTGCTGACCGCGATCGATGGCGATCTGCCGGGTGGTGGCGGAACGGACCGCTTCCGGATCAAGATATGGGGCGCCGGCGGAATGGTGTACGACAACCAGATGGGCGCGGACGATCAGTCCGACCCAACCACAGGCCTGGGCGGAGGCAGCATCGTCATTCACCGGCCGTGAAGTCTGCGGCCGGCATGCCGCAGCGGCGGGCTTCGCGCTGCATCAGGCAGTTGAGTTCGGTCTCGGGCCGTTGCGGGGGCGGGAGGGAGCGTAGCGCTCGACCAGCCGCGCCACCTCCCGCGCGGCCCGCTGGTGAAGAGTCAGCCGGCCCGCGGCCTCAGTCGTCGTAAGGGCTCAGGTAGAGTTCACGGTCGTAGTCGATTAAAGCGACCCGGAATCTGTCCAGCCAGCCTACGCGACCAAGCACGTTCCTCCTGGGAAGACCGGGATCTTTGGCGAAAAAAACCGTGCTCACAACCTCGAATTCGAGCACCTCGATGGTCACTTCGTGCCCGAATGTATCGAAAGCGTTGCCACTCGCATCCTGTATCTTCTGTTCGACCTGACCGTCTTCGATGGTCAGTCCCAATCGTTCCCCCACTTCCCGTTCAAACACGCAGTACTGAGCCCCGGTGTCCAGTTTCACCTTCAAGTCCACAGTGTGGAGACCCACACGCAAGACAACCGGGATGGGGATGCCCCACGACACATCCTCGTACTGATGCCGCTCCTGGAAGTCAAGCAGATGCCGCACGATCACCAGCCCCCAAAAGGCAGCGCATCCTTAGGCTCCATATGAACGAAAAAGGGTCTGGCCACACCCGCAGCATCTGCGGCTTCAAAAACCGCCTTGGCATTGAAACTGGCAGCGATCACACGGTCGCCCTCCAGGGCCACCCACATGTCCGCGTACTCAGCCTGGTGCTCGTGAATCCACTTCATTTCCCGGGTGCGATCGATATATGGCACACGCCGGACCGGCGGCGGTCCGGCAGCAGGTTTGCTGCGGGATCCCAGCGGGATCTCGGCCCCGCGCGAACCCAGCCCAACGTCTCGCGCGCTCAGCGGCGTAGCGAGGGCGGGAGGCACGTATTCAGCGGCGTACCATCGCGCAAACGGGCTTTCCGGCGGTGGTGCGGTCTGCTCCAGTGGGTGGGAAGGCGCCGTTCGAGTCAGGCCCAACAGAGCTGCGCGCCACGCGCGGGCAGAATCCGAGAAGACCTCCTGTCTTCCAACCGGGGCCGCTTCAGCCCTGAGACGCTGCTCCTGCGGCCATTGCACGGGCTGCTTCTGCTCGGTATGCTGTAGTCCATTCATTTTGTGTCACCCCGCGGATTCTTGAGGCCCAGTCTGGCGAGTGCCTCCGACGTGTCGTCAACCGCCTGCTGGGCCAACCGCTCAACGGGCAGCTCCCCTTGGTAGACGGCGATGAATTGGACCCACACGCCCTCTTTCAGTAGGAGTGACTGAGCCACAAAAAGGCGCAGTTCGACCACCTCCGGACGGTCCGGCTGCTGAATCCTGTACGCGAAGGCGTCCGGCGCCAGCTCCTGATCCTTCGCTTCCGAGGGCAGATGCTCTGCAAGTATCGACACGGCCTTGCCCGGCTCCAGAGCGAGATGCGCGGAGTACGTAATCTCGTAACGTCCGCCGGTGCTGGCTGGTGAGCAGTCTTGGAGCGTCTCGCGCGCGATTCGAGCGAGCTTCGGGATTTCCGTAAGATGCTCTTCCTGAAGCTGAGAGACAACGATCTCGAAGCCCTCGTAAGTGATCTGAAGCCGGACCGCCCCACCAACCAGCTCGAAATTCAGCGCGATGTCCGCCATCCGCGCGGACGGAGCTTCGAAGGTGATCCCGCGGGGGCCCACGCCAAACGGCTGCAACGCACTCGTCAACTTCGCGAAGTGCGGCGTACCTGGTGTGGGGAGCGTGTGGAGCATCTGCGCACACCTCCACCGGCAGCTCACAGAGGCCTGTTCGACTCGATAAGGAGTCACTGTCCTTCCCCCTCTCTCAGTCTACACCGGCTCCCAACTGTGGCGATTGGCCTCACTCTCCCCCCGGCAGCGCCTCCATCCCGTGCCGCCGGGCTTCCCGCTCCATCAGGCGGGTCAGCTCCGCTTTGGTTTCCTCGGGCAGCCGCGAGGGAGTGTAGCGGTCGATGAGCCGCGCGACCTCGCGGGCGGCGCGCTGGCCCAGCGTCGGCGCGCCGTCCTTGAGCCAGCGGGCGCGGTTGGCGCGGTCGATGACCGGTCCGGGGAAGGTGATCTCCCGCCGCAGGTGGCGGCGCGTGTGATCGGCGATCAGCAGGTGCTTCTCGCGGAGCAGTTCCTCGAAGAGAGGCATGGCCGGGAAGTCGTCGCGCGGCTCGATCCCGTCGAGCAGGCGGTAGCTCATGCCGCAGATCTCGTTATCGACAACGAGTTTCTCCAGGCTCTGGCAGCTTTCGAAGTCGAGCATGCCGGGACCTGAGACGCTGTTGATGCCCGAGAGCGCGGCCAGCGTGGCGCCGACGCCCGACTCCAGCCCGGCCTGCGCGTCCAGTTGCTTGGCGTCGCTCATGGCGATGTAGCCCTGGGTCGGCATGCCGAGCCGCTTGCCGATCTCGCTGTTGGCGCAGTTGAGCATCATGGTCTCGACCGCGCCCATCGGCGTGGTCTCGTAGCGAACGTCGAAGACGGCCGGCGAGCCGCCCCAGAGCATCGGGGCGCCGGGCCTGGCGAGCTGGCTGAGCACCACGCCGCTCAAGTTCTCGGCCGTCTGCTGTATGAGGCTGCCGACCAGCGTCACCGGGGCCACGAAACCGGAGAGCGGCATCGAGATCAGCTCGACCGGGATCGACCAGCGGGCGCAATCGACCAGGTTCTGGCTGGTGACGTCGCTCCACTTCAGCGGCGCGGTGGGGCAGCAGGAGAAAACCGTCAGCGGCTTTTCCCTAAGGGCCTGCTCGGTGCCGCGAACGGCCAACTGGAGGTCCTTCATGAGCTCGAACGCCTCGACAGTGAAGGCCCCGGTGACCACCGGCTTCTCGCCATACAGCAGGCTGAGGTAGAGGCGGTAACTGTCGGAGATCTTCTCGTGCACGTCGGCGGGGATCAGCGCGGTGCTCTGCGAGGCGATATGGCGCAGGCCGCTGGTCAGCTTTACGTAGCGGATGTAGTCGGCCGTATCGGGTCTGCGCATCTCGCCGGTGCGGCCATCCAGGATGTTGATGGCCGCCGAGCCGGGCGTGAAGTAGACGCTATCGCCCGCGAAGTCGTGCGTCTCATTGCCGAGCGTGTCGTAGAGCTTGAAGGTTCGGGGAACGTCGGCGAGCGCGTCGTCGATGATCGCCGCGGTGAGGCGGGCATGGCCCTTCTCCCGGTCCACCACCGCGCCGTGATCGGCGAGCATCGCCAGCAGCGGCGGGTTGTGGATCTCGACGCCGAGCGTGCACAGCAGCTCCCGCGCCTCGGCGACGATTCGTTCGATCAGCTCGTCTTCCAGCAGTCTGAGGATGGGTCTCATTTCGCTTCTTCCAGCTTAACCGACGCGGGTCGCAGCGGCGGGGCGCCGGCTGTGCTATAACCCCTACGATGCCTTACTATCATCGTCGAGAGGTGCTCACGGCCGGAGTGGTCGGCCTGGCCGAGTTTGTCGGCGGCGAGCCGCTGAGCCGCGAAGCGGTCGTCGAGACGCGCCGCGGCATCTACGACGCGCACCTGCACATCCCCAGCGACAACGGCGAGAACTTCCAGTGGCACCTGGTCACGCGGGACATGAACGAGTTCGTCGCCTACCTGGAAAAGTGCGGCGTGCGCCGCGGCGTCATCTCCTCCTCGTGGAGCAACAAGGCGCAGACGCCGGAGGACTACCGCAACGGCAACCGCGAGGTGGCCAAGTACGTGGACAAGTACCGGGGGCGCTTCCGCGGCAGTTGCGTGATCACGCCCTTCCGCATCGACGAGGCGCTGCGCGAGATCGAGCACTGCCGCAAGCAGTACGGCTTCGTCTGGCTGGGCGAGTTCTGCAACTACATGACCGGCTACAAGTACGACACGCCCGAGTGGGCGCAGGTGATGCAGCTCGCCGCCAGGCTCAACTACGTGGTGCAGATCCACACCAACACCCAGGAAATGCAGCACCTGGCCGAGCGGTTTCCCGAGACCACCATCGTGTTTCCGCACCTGGGCGGCAACCGGCAGGACATCTTCGCGCGGATCGACATCGTCGCCCGGCACAAGAACTGCCACATCGAGCTCTCCGGGTCGGGCATCGAGCGGGTGGGCATCCTGGAACGGGCGGTGAAGGAGATCGGCGCCGACCGCGTGCTCTACGGCTCCGACTTCACCATCAACGAGCCGTCGGCGGTCATCGCGCGGGTGAAGAACGCCTTCCTGACGCCCGCGGACCGCGAGAAGATCCTGTTCCGCAACGTGCAGAGGCTGCTGGCGCGCGCGGGTTAGGCGCCGGAGACAGGCGAGGACGCCTATCCCACCGGATCGGTTAAACTGTCCAGCATGCCAACACGTCGGGAGTTCCTGGCCAGTTCGGCAGCCGCTCAGGCTGCGCGTGAGCCGGTGGTCGTCAGCCCGGTGAGCGTAAGCGAGGCGAAGGCGCAGGCCGACCCGCTGCGCATCGTCACCATGTACCAGTTCGAGCCGCACGAGATCGGCAAGATCCAGGGGGCGACCTCGCAGGCGCGGGTCGAGATCATCTTCTGCAAGACGCGGGATGAGTTCCGGCAGAGGCTGCGGGACGCCGAAGTGGTCTACGGCGGCGTGGGCGGAGCCGACCTGGACTACGCGCCGCGGCTGAAGTGGGTGCAGTCGGGCGGCGCCGGTGTCGAGGGCATGGACGCGAAGTTTCGCGAGAGCCCGGTGGTGCTCACCAACTACGCGCGCACCTTCGCCCACGGCATCTCCGAGACCGCCATCGGCATGCTGCTCTGCCTGACTCGCGGCATCACCAGGTACTACTTCCCGCAGTTCCTGAAGCGGCAGTGGAAGCCGATGGGCAGCGCCAAGTCGGACCACCACACCGAGCTGGTGGGGCGCACGATGGGCATCGCCGGCATGGGCGGCATCGGCACCGCGATCGCGCGGCGGGCCTACTACGGCTTCGACATGCGCATCGTGGCCACCGACGCCAAGCCGATTCCCAAGCCCGAGTACGTGGCCGAGCTTCGCGATCCGGGTTGGTTCCACGAGATGGTGCCGCAGGTGGACGTGCTGGTGGCCGCCGCGCCGCACACGCCCCAGACCGAGCGCATGTTCAACGAGAAGGTCTTCCGCGGCATGAAGCGGACGGCCTACTTCCTGGCCATGTCGCGCGGCAGGCTGTTCGATGACATGGCCCTGGTCAAGGCGCTCAAAGAGGGCTGGATCGCCGGCGCCGGCCTGGACGTGTTCCCGCAGGAGCCGCCGCCGGCTGACCACCCGATCTTCGACTGCCCGAACGTGGTCATGACCATGCACACTTCCGGCTGGAGTCCCGACCGGCAGGTGCGGCTGATCGACCTGTTCGCCGACAACGTGCGGCGGTACGTGGCGGGGTTGCCGCTCATCAACGTGGTGGATAAGAAGAGGGGGTATTAGAACGTGGAACGTGGATCGTGGATCGTGGGTTTGGCGCTGGCCGGGCTGGCGGCGGCGCAGCCGGCGGACACCGTTTACTACAACGGCAAGATTGTGACCATGTGGGAGGCGCGGCCGGTGGTGGAGGCGGTGGCGATTCGCGGCGACCGCTTCCTCGCGGTGGGCTCGAATAAGGAGGCGCTGGCCACCACCGCCGCGTCCACCAAGAAGGTGGACCTGGCCGGGCGCGCCGTCGTGCCGGGGCTGATCGACAGCCACACGCACCCGAGCGGCGCCGCGCTCAGCGAACAGGACGGCCCGGTGCCGGTGATGAACTCCATCGCCGAAGTGCTGGCCCACATACGGCAGCAAGCGGCCAAGCTGCCGCCCGACCGGCTCATCTTCGTCCCCAAGGTCTATTCGACGCGCATGAAGGACCGC
>JBBTDS010000515.1:0-3887 GCA_038060875.1 Acidobacteriota bacterium
CGCGGCTCGCAGGCGAACTCGAAGGTCTCCGTCGGCCTGGTCGGCTGCGGGCGCCGCGGCAACTTCGTCGGCGAGATTTTCGGCCGGCGCAAGGACGCCGCCATCACCGCTATCTGCGACATCTACGACGACATGCTCGATCCGGCCCGGCGGCTGTTCCCCTCGGCCCGGACCTTCAAGAAGTACGAGGAGATGCTCGCCACCCCGATCGACGCCGTGCTGATCGCCACGCCGCCGCATCTGCGGCCGGAGCACTTTGAAGCCGCGGTGGCGGCCCGCAAGCACATCTTCATGGAGAAGCCAGTGGCAGTCGATACCGCCGCCTGCCGCCGCGTGCTGGCCAGCGCCAGGAAGGCCGATCCGGCCAAGCGCATCTCGGTTGACTTCCAGCAGCGCTACGGCAAGGACTACCGCAAGGCGTACCAGATCGTGAAGTCCGGCCAGCTCGGCGCGATCCGCATGATTCGCGCCGCCTGGATGGCCGGCGCCATCCCCTATCGCCAGGGCGTGACGCCGGCCGAAGAGAGAATGCGCAACTGGCTCTTTTACCGCGAACTTTCCGGCGACATCGTCGTCGAGCAGGACTGCCACAACTTCGACGTCGTCAACTGGTTCATGGGCGCGCATCCGCTGAGTGTGGCCGGTTACGGCGGCCGCCTCTCTTACAAGGTTGGCGACATCATGGATTACCTGGCGTGCACCTTCCGCTTCGCCGGCGGCATCGTGTTCAGCTACGCCGCCAACCAGTTCTCCACCCGCGGCTACCGCGACGTCTCGGAGACCTTCATCGGGGAGAAGGGCGCCCTCACTACCTCGCGGCAGGGCTATGTGCATCACGACAAGATCACCGACGAGAACCTCCCGCCTCGCGGTTACGCGATCCCCAGCGGCAAGGAAGCGCCCACGCTGGTCTCCACCGACTACGACATCACCGAGGACGCGGTGGCGGAATTCGTCGAGGGCGTGCGCCTCGGCAAAGTCGAGAACGCGGCCTTCTCGGCGGTGGAAAGCATGTACACGGCGATCATGGCGCGCACCGCCATCTACACCGGCCGGGAAGTGAGCTGGGACGAGATCCAGAGGATGTAGCCGGTTTACCGCTTCTCCTCCAGCGCCTTCGAGACCTCGGCCAACGCGTTGGCGATCTGCTTGGTGTTCATCTCGATCCGAACCAGCTTCCAGATGATGAAAGCCAGGATCCCGTACACAATGATGGTCTGGATGGCCGCCAGGGCCCAGCTCATGAATTCACCGAATGCCACGTCTTCCCTCCTCAAGGAAGTTTGAGGCAGCGCGGGCCGCCTTCCTGGCATTATCCTTGAAATGACATGCGCATATCACGGAGAGAACTGGCGGGCTGGCTGGCGGCCAGCGGGATGGCGCGGGGCGGACGAGCCGCGCCGCAGGAACCGGACGCTTCGCACCTCGGCAACCTGTATCCGTTCATACAGAAACTGGCCGACGGCGCGCCGCATGAGCTATCCTTCCTGCGGCCGGAATTCCGCGACCTGAAGAACTGGCAGCGCCGGGCGCGCGCGAAAGTGTTCGAGTTGTTGCTCTACACGCCGCCGCCCGTCGCGCCGCAGCCGGAACTGATCGCGAAGACCGAGCGCGACGGCTACCTCGAAGAGTACCTCAGCTTTCAGACGGCGCCCGAGACACGGGTGCGCGGCTACGTGCTGGTCCCGAAGAACCTGAAGGCGCCGGCGCCCGGGGTGGTCGTGCTGCACAGCCACGACGGCATTTACCTGTGGGGGAAAGAGAAGGTCATCGAGGGGCGCGACGAGCATCCTTGGCTCACGCGGTTCAAGCAGCAGCGCTACGCCGGCCGCGGCATCGCCGCCGATCTGGCGCGGCGCGGCTACGTGACCATCGCCATCGACATGTTCTATTGGGGCGAGCGGCGGATGCTGCTCGACGACGACCCGCCCGCCTGGCGCGAGCGGCCGCGCACAATGACCGAGGAGGAGATCCAGAACTTCAACCGCCGCGCATCGCAGAACGAATCGCTGGTGGCGCGCAGCCTGCTGACGGCCGGCGCGAGCTGGCCGGGGATTCTGGTCTGGGACGACATCCGCGCGCTGGACTACCTGGCGTCGCGGCCGGAGGTGGACAAGCGGCGGCTGGCCTCGGTGGGCCTCTCGGTGGGCGGCTTCCGCAGCTTCATGCTGGCGGCGCTGGATGAGCGGATCAAGGCGGCGGTGGACGTCGGCTGGATGACCTCGTTCGGCTCCCAGATCAAGCGGCATGTAATCAACTCGATGGGCTTGAGCTTCATGCCGGCGGGCCTGTACCGGCACCTGGATCTGCCGGACCTGGCGGCGGCGGTAGCGCCGCGGGCGCTGCTGGTGATCAACGGCTCCGAGGACCGGCTGTTCGCGCCCGACGGCGTCAAGGCGGCGTTCGAGAAGATCGCGCGCTGCTACGCCAAGGCCGGGGCCGCCGAGCGCCAGCGGTGCTCGCTCTACGACGCGCCGCACGAGTTCAACGCCGAGATGCAGGCCGAGGCCTGGAAGTGGCTGGAGCGCTGGGTGTGAGCAACGATCCCGCGCCCGTCACCCGGCGAACGGCGCTCCAGGCGCTGGCCGGCGCGCAGATCGCGGTGCGCGGGACGCGCCCCAGGCCGTCCAAGCCGAACATCGTGATCCTGCTGGCCGACGACCTGGGCCACGGCGACGTGGGTTTCACGGGCTGCCCCGACATCCGCACGCCGCACCTGGACCAATTGGCCGCCGAGGGCGTCCGCTTCACGCACGCCTATGCGAATGGGCCGGTGTGCAGTCCGACACGGGCGGCGCTGCTCACCGGCCAGTACCAGCAGCGCAACGGTGTGGGCGACGTGCTTTACGCCGACCAGCGTGACCGCGGGTTGCCGCTGAAGGCGCTTCTCATCCCCGAGGCGCTCAAGCAGCACGGCTACGCAACCGGTCTGTTCGGCAAGTGGCACCTCGGCTACCCGAAGGAGTTCTTCCCCACCCGGCAGGGCTTCGACGAGTTCATCGGCTTCGTGGCCGGCAACATCGACTACTTCGCTCATACGGACCGGCTCGGCCAGCGGGACCTGTGGAAGCGGGAGGAGGCGCTGCGCGATCGGCGCTACATGACCAGGCTGATCGCCGATGAATCGATCGCCTTCATCGACCGGCGCCGCGACCAGCCCTTCTTCCTTTACGTGCCGTTCAGCGCGCCGCACGCGCCTTTCCAGGGACCCGAGGATAAGAAGGCCGCCGGGAACCGCGCGATGTACAGGAAGATGGTCGAATACCTCGACTTCAGCATCGGGCGGATCCTCGAGCACCTCAAGAAGCGCGAGCTGGAAGAGAACACGGTGGTGTTCTTTATGAGCGATAACGGCGGCGTGCCGGGCGTCGGGCGCAATGCGCCGTTCCGCGGGTTCAAGGGTTCGCTGTGGGAGGGCGGCATCCGCACGCCGTTCCTGGCCCGTTGGAAGGGCGAGTTTCCGGCCGGCGTGTCCCGTCCCGAGGTGATCGCCGGCATGGACCTTTTTTCCACCTGCCTGGCGGCGGCCCAGGCGCCGCTGCCACTCGACCGCGCTATCGACGGCGTGAGTTTCCTGCACGTCTGCCGCGGCGAGGATACGCTTCCGCCCCGCATGCTCTGCTTTAACTACCAGGCGCCGAACCAGCCGGCCCAGCGGGCGATGGTCCGGCGAGGCTGGAAGTACCTGCTCGACAACAAGGGCCAGGAGTACCTGTTCCACCTGGACAAGGATGAGGGCGAGACCGAGAACCTGGCGGCGAAGGAGCCGGAGAGGCTGGCGGAAATGAGAGAATACTACGAGTTCTGGCTGAAGGACGTCTCCGGTACGCTGGTGAAGCCGGCGGCGCCGCCGCCAGATTAAATTAGTGAAAGCGTAGCCTGTCACC
>JBBTDS010000516.1:0-5129 GCA_038060875.1 Acidobacteriota bacterium
TCGGAGGTAACGGGGACCAGTGGGTGGAGGAGATGCTGAAGGAACTGCGGTAGCAGCCGGCGTTACGGGATCACCTCGAAGCCTTGCTCTCGAAAGTGGGCGTCGAAACAGAAGGCGGTGCGGACGCCCCTCTCACGCATCGTTTGAAAACTTATACAGTCCACGAGGCTCAGTTTCTTGCGTGCCGCCGCCAGCGCCGCGTCCACACCGGCGCGGTGCCGGTGCTCCGAAATCCAATCGACGCTAACCAGCGGGGCCACGTCCTCGTGAAACGCGCGGAGAGCGGCGACACCGAGGCGATGCTGGAACAGCGCGCTGGTTTCCACCAGCACATAATTGGTAATCAGCAGCGTCCCTGCCTCGCGCAGCAGGCGCGCCCAGGTGGCGCGCGCCGAGTCATGGTTGGAATCGTCCCGGTCGAACACCGCGCAGAACGCCGAGGTGTCGGTGAAGACAGTCATCCCTTGAAGGCCTCGGCCAGGTAGCGATCGTGATCCGCACTCACGTCCCGCGCGCCGGACGAAAACCTCCCCGCGAACCGTATTGCGCGCTCGATTCGCTCCTCCCGGCTGCCCCCCGCTTGCGCGCCCAGGTACAGTTCAACGGCTTGCCGGATGATCTCGGCGATTGATTGGCCGGTGGCGGCCGAGAGCTGCCGCAGGGCCTTCAGTTGATCCTCGGTCAGTTGTACGTGCGTGCGAACCACTCTTCCACCGCTACTCCACCACCGCCGCCGGGTTCGCCAGCACACCGATCTCCGCCACCCGGATGGAGACGATGTCGCCCGGCTTCAGAGCCGCTTCCTCCGGGACGATGATGCCGGTCCCGGTCAGCAGCACCGAGCCGGCCGGCACCGGGTTGGCGCGCAGCAGGTAGCCCACCAGCTCCTCCAGCTTGCGCTGGAGCGAAGCGGTCGAGACGCTCCCGGCGAACACGGTCTCGCCGCCGCGCGAGATCGTGCAGGTCATGTCGAGCTGGTAAGGGTCCTTCAGCTCGTCGGCGGTGACGATCACCGGACCCAGCGCGCAGCAGCCCGAGTAGACCTTCGACTGCGGCAGGTACAGCGGGTTCTCGCGCTCGATGTCCCAGGCCGAGACATCGTTGGCCAGCGTGTAACCCAGGATCCTGCCTTTACCGCCCAGCACCAGCGCCAGCTCCGGCTCCGGCGCCGTAAAGCGGGAATCGGCGCGGATGCCGATCGGCTGGCCCGGGCCGACGCAGACACGCGCCGTCCCCTTGAAGAAGATCTCCGGCCGCGGCTGGCGGTACACGTAGGCGTAAATGCCTTCCACCTCCCCGTGCTGCGAGTCGCGGAAGCTGGCGCTGGGCGCGTAAGTGCAGCCGCAGGCCCAGACTTCGACCGGGCAGATAGGCAGCGCCGGCGCGGCCGGCTCCGGGTGATGGCTGGCCATCTCCAGCGCCAGCGCGGTCAGCGGAACCGCTTCGGTTTCCGCCTTCCGGATCAGCTCCACCAACTGGTAGCCCGGCACCGGCCGGGCCAGCTCGCCCTCAAAAACGGCCGCCGTGGTTTTGTGTGCGAATCGGATCTGGCCAAGGCGCATGCAACTCCTCTCGTCCACCCCGCGGCGCCGTGCGCGCCAGGCGCGCCCTGGCCGCCGCGCAAGCGGCTCAATACCTCAAGTAGACCGTCTTGTAATCGCTATAGAACTCCAGCGCCGCCGGCCCCTGCTCCTTGGGGCCGAAGCTGGAGTCCTTCGTCCCGCCGAACGGCAACTGGTATTCCACGCCCGCGCTGGGCAGGTTCACCGTCAGCAGGCCCGCCTCGATGCGCGAGATGTACTCGAACACCCGCGAGACGTTGGTCGTCTGGAGCGAGGCCGAAAGCCCGAAGGGCACGGAATTGGCGATGCGAATCGCGTCATCGAAATTCCTGGCCCGCATCACCGCCAGCACCGGGCCGAAAATCTCCTCCTGGGCGATCCGCATGTTCTCGGTGACGCCGGCGAAAACCGTCGGCTCGATGAAGTAGCCCTGGTCGTAGCCGTCCCCGGTGAGGCGGCGCCCGCCGCACAACGGCGGCCCGGCTTCCGCCTTGCCGATTTCGATGTACCGCAGGTCGGTCTCGATCTGCCCCGCATCGACGGCCGGGCCGATGTCCACCCCCGGCTCCAGCCCGTTGCCGACTTTGAGCTTGAGGGTCCGCGCCACCAACGCCTCCAGGAACTTGTCGTAGATCGCCTCTTCGACGATGGCCCGGCTGGTGGCGGTGCACTTCTGCCCGGTCGAGGCGAAGGCGCCGTTGACGACGTTCTCCACCGCCAGCGCCAGATCGCAGTCGGCCAGCACGATGGTGGGGTTCTTGCCGCCCATTTCAAGCTGAATCCGCAGCCGCCGCCGCGAGGCCTCCGCGTGCAGCCGGTGGCCCACCTCGCAGGAACCCGTGAAGGAGACCGCCTTGAGCGCCGGCGCTTCCAGCAGCGCCCGGCCCAGCTCGCTGCCCGGCCCGGCCAGGAAGTTGACCACGCCGGCCGGGATGCCGGCCTCATGGCACGCTTCGACGATGCGCCACGCGCTCAGCGGCGCCGCCGAGGCCGGCTTCAGCACCACCGTGTTTCCGCAGATCAGCGCCGGCGCCAGTTTCCAGGCCGGGATGGCGCTGGGAAAATTCCACGGCGTGACCAGCCCCGCCACCCCGATCGGCCTCCGTACGGCGAACGTGTGCACGCGCTCCCGCTCCGAAGGCGTCAGCAGCCCCGGCAGCCGCGCCCCCTCGCCGCCGAAATAGCGAAAGATGTTGATCGAGCGCCGCACCTCGCCGCGGGATTCCGGCAGCGTCTTGCCCTCCTCCCGAGTCATCTCCACGGCCAGTTGCTCGACCTTGCGCTCAAGAATCTCGGCCACCTTGAACAGGCAGGCGCCACGCGCCGGCGCCGGCAGGCTCGCCCAGCCCGCTAGCGCCGCCTGCGCGGCCGCCACCGCGGCGCTCATCTGCTCAGCGGCGCCCTTGGTGAACAGACCCACCAGGTCGCCGGTATTCGCCGGGTTCCGGTTTTCGAACGTCTCCCCGCCGACCCACTCGCCGTTGATGTAATTCCGATAGATTTCCGCGCTCATGCCCACAACCCACTAAAACGCCACCTTCGGCGCCGTCCGCGCGCCCGGCTCCGTCTTGAAATACGCGTTGTTCCGGCTGAAGCCGAACAGCGAGGCCGCAATGTTGTTGGGGAACAGCTCGATGCTGGTGTTGAACTGCCGCACCGCGTCGTTGTACTTGCGCCGCTCGACCGCGATGCGGTTCTCCGTGCCGGCCAGCTCGTCCTGAAGCCGCAGGAAGTTTTCGTTGGCCTTGAGGTTGGGGTAGTTCTCCACCACCACCAGCAGCCGGCCCAGCGCGGTGTCCAGTTGCGTGTTGGCCTGAATCCTCGCTTGCGGCGTGCGCGCCCCGAGCAGGGCCGCCCGCGCGTCGGCGACGGACTGGATCACCTGCTTCTCGTGCCCCGCATAGCGCTTCACCGTCTCGACCAGGTTCGGGATCAGGTCGGCCCGCCGTTGCAGCACCACGTCCACCTGTGCCCAGTTGGCCTCGATCTGGTTCCGCTGGGTCACCAGCTCGTTGCGCACCGACACCAGCTTGCCGCCGATCACCAGGCCCAGCACCAGCAGCACGACCAGCACAATCACCGCAGTCTTCATTGGTTGCCTCGCTATTTCTCCAGCCGGTCCACGAAGTCGATCACCGCCTGGATTCCTCTCATGTATTGTTCCAAAACCGGGCCGGGGTCGATCTCCCGCGCCTTGATCCGGCCCTCGCGCAGATCCAGCAGCGCCTCGAAGGGCCGCGCGTCGAGGCCGAGCTGGTCGCGAACCTGCGCGATCACCTCGCGCTTCTCGAGCGCGGCGGCGCGCCCGGCCAGCCGCAGCGCGTGGCGGAACAGGGTGCAGAAGGTGGAGAGCGAATCGGCCAGCAGCGTCCGCAGCAGGTCCTTGTCGCCGAGCACCCCGGCCGCCTTCTGGCGCAGCCTGAGCAGCTTGGCGCGCAGCTCGTGCTCCACCTCGGCGCGGTAGAACGACTCGTCGATCTGAAGCCCGGCCACCACGTCCTCGCCATGGAGCACGCGCCGTCGCTCCTGGATATCGTGGAACTCGATGGGGAAGCAGTCGGTCGAGGTCCGCACCTCTTCACCGCTCAGCAGCAGCGGGGCCGGGTTGCCCAGCCCGCGCCACCAGCGGAAAATGCCGGCCGATTCGGCCAGCTCGCGCGGCGTCACTTCCCGCAGCACGCAGAGCACGTTGATGTCGGAGAACCGGCCGTGGTGATCGCCGACCGCCGCCGAGCCGTAGAGGATCACCGAAGTGAGCCGGTCCTGGTAGGTCCTGCTCAGCCGCTCCACCAACTGGTTCAGCACACGCTCCATGGCTCTCTCCGCTTACCAGCTTCCAGAGGCCCCGCCCCCGCCCGAATCCCCGCCGCCGAACCCGCCGAAGCTGTCGCCGGAATCGAAGCCGCCGAAGCCGCCTCCGCCGCTCCGGTAGCCCGTCGAGCGGCCCAGCAGGTTGCCGATGAGGATGCCGGCCAGCACGTCGCCCGCGCCGCCGCCAAAACGCCCGCGGCGGCGGCCCCCCGTCAGCACCGACAACAGCACCAGCGTGCCCACCCCGCCGAGAAACAGCAGGAGCGGCACCGGGACTCCCCCTTCGCGATGCCGGCGCACCGGGAGCCGGGTCTCCAGCGTCACGCCCTTGGCTTTCGTGATGCGGTCGCCGATCTCCTGCGCCGCCGTCATCAGCGCCGCGCCATACTGCCGCTCGCGCAGGGCCGGCCGCATCAGCCGCAGGATGCTGCCGGCGTAGCCGTCGGGAATCACCGGCTCCAGCCCGTAACCCACTTCCAGGCGGCTGCGCCGGTCGCCGATCACCAGCAGCAGCAAGATGCCTTCGTCCTTGCCCTTCTGCCCGATCCCCCACTTGCGGAACAACGCGTTGGCGACGTCCTCGACCGGCTCCTGGTAAAGCGTGGGCAGCGTCACCAGCGCCATCTGCGCCCCGGTCGCCCGCTCTAGCCGCGCGCAGTATTCCTCAAGCTGGGCGCGGCTGCCCGCATCCAGCACGCGGGCGAAGTCGCTGACGTAGCCCTCGGGCTTCAGCGCGGTGAAGTCGAACGCCCACGC
>JBBTDS010000516.1:5229-6454 GCA_038060875.1 Acidobacteriota bacterium
CGCCAGGATCTTGACGGCGATGTCGCCGTGGTGAGATATCAGCGCGCGTTCAGGAAAGCGATCAGGTCGGCCATCTCACCGCCGGAAAAGACGGGCCAGGGAATCTTCCGCTTCTCCATATCGCCCTGCATCTTCGGTCCATGCTGCCAGAGGGCAGCGGCCATCCCGTGAGCAGAGAACTGGCCTCGTTTGTCCTGCAGGCTCGGCGCTACGGAAACCGGCTGGTCGTGGCAGGAGCCGCATTTCTTGCCGGCAAAGACAGCGCGCCCGCGAGCGGGCTTGCCTTTTTCTTCGAAATAGCGCTTGGCGAACAGATAAGCGATCACTTGGCTCATGTCGTTTTCCGACAAGGTTGGAAACTCAAACCGAACGGCGGCGGCGCGCTGGCGCATCTGAGGGAGATGGTTCCACATGCGGACGCCAAGTTCGGTGAAGGTCCGGGCGGCGCGAGCGACACCCACCAGGTCGATTTTGCCGGTCTCCGGCGCGCCCACCGTGTGGCAACGGGCGCAGCCGCGTTCCCGGAAGACCTTTTCTCCTGCTGACGGATCCTGAAGGACCAGAGACGGTCGCTCGTCGGGCCGCTTGGGCAGGTTTCGGACATACACCAGCAGGTCCACCATTTCCTGCAAGGTGAAGGTCGGCCAGCGAATGCCCTTCTTTTTCATCTCGGCCATCATGGGGCCGGAATGGTTCCACATGTGCTCGCTCCAGCGGATGCGATTGGCGATGGCCGGCCATCGGGAGACGGGCGGCCCGGGACCCTTTCCTTCCTCCGGGGTGAGCGAGTGGCAGGTGCTGCACTTCTTGGCTGAAAACAGCGCCTTGCCTCGACCAGCGTCGCCGGGCAGGTCGAAGTAGCGGATGGAGTAGAAGTAGGCGTAGAGGTCGGCGATCTCTGTCGGCCCCAAGGGCGGGACCGGCAGATTCCTGGTGGACATGGCACGCCACATGGCGGGCCCGTGGTTCCACATCGAAGCGGCCAGAGTGGCGGGGGTGAAATCCCGGGTGGAGCGCCGCGAAAGGTCGGGCGCCGTTCCGCCCCCCGCGCCGCCCATCGAATGGCAAAGGGTGCAATTCCGGCGCTCAATCAACTCGGCGCCTCGCTGCGCGTCCCCATACTGGGCGAGCAGCGGCGTCACAAACAGGCCCGCCGCGACGACGCGTCGAAGGCTAAAGCCCCGGCTGCAAACTTGTCGCAAACAGGTGCGAATGAAGGTTCTCG
>JBBTDS010000516.1:6554-14309 GCA_038060875.1 Acidobacteriota bacterium
GCCATGGCCGCGCGATCGGCCAGGTTTCTCGGCTTGGGGCTGAGGTTGAAAGCATTGAACCCATCCGCTTCGCCCGACGCGCCATGACACACGGCACAGTAGTGTTCAAACAGCTTCTTTCCGTTGGACTGCTCGTAGTTTAGCACGGCCTCTTGGGCGGGCGGTTCGGCGCTCTTCTCCTCCGCCCGTGCTCGTCCCCCAAGGTGCGGCACCAACCACAGCCCGGCCGCCATCAGCACCACAGCGGGAAGCAGGATCAGGAGCGGGCGTTTCATCGTCGTTCCTTTGTCTTCGGCGGCGGCAAACTTGTCAGGTAAGCGGTCAGGGACCGCGCGTCGGAATCATCGATGGCGTAGTTGGGCTCGAGGACCGCAGGCTTGAATCTCTGCGGGTTCTTCAGGTAGGCAAACACGTATCCATTGAAAAGGCGGCTGCCCAGGCCGTCCAGCGCCGGGCCCACATATCCGCCTGTGAGATTGACCTGGTGGCAGGCCTGGCAGCCGTACCGGTTGAAGTACAGATCTTTGCCGCGGGCGATCTCCTGGGCCTGCGGCCCGCCCGGCGGAAACAGCTCCTGGGGGATGGAATCATCGACCAATACCGTTTCAAAATACCGCACGGTCGCTTGGATCTCCTGGTCTGTCATGCCCAATAGCGGCATCCGCTCCGTCATGATCGGACGCATCGAGTACGGCAGTCGAAAGTACGCGGCGATCCACTGCGGCTTCGCCTGGCTGCCGATTCTGGAAAGGTCCGGCGCCAGCTTGCCGCTCTCGCCGCTGAGGCCGTGACAGCTCAGGCACTCGTACTTCCTCAGTATCCTTCCGAAATCTCCCTGGGCGCGGAGCGGAACAGGTTTTTGTTCCGGTGCAACGTAACGCGGCGGGATCTTCTTGTCCGAGAGCGCCAGCAGGGCCACGACAATTTCGCGAGTCTGCTCCTCGCTGAACTGGAACACCGGCATCTTGAGATTCTTTCCAAAGGCGCGCGGCGTCCCGACTTTCGTGAAAAGCCAGGACCAAAGGTTGCGCTCGATCCGCGAGTTTCCGAAATCCAGCCGGTCCG
Organism: Acidobacteriota bacterium; assembly: GCA_038060875.1. Taxonomy (GTDB): domain Bacteria; phylum Acidobacteriota; class Terriglobia; order Bryobacterales; family Bryobacteraceae; genus JBBTDS01. The sequence continues at coordinate 7,620 of JBBTDS010000516.1, forward strand.
CGTCCTTGCTGCCGATCCCGGCCAGATCCGGACCGAGTTCCACCCGGCCTTCGATCTCCTTCAAGCGATGGCAGCCACCGCATCCGAGCCGCTGGTAGAGCTTCTTGCCGGCCGCCAGAGTATCGCGGGTGGCTGCCGGCAGGGATCGGACCAATGCCTGCTCCTGCTGCTCATCGGCGGAGGGATCGGCGAATTCCGACGCCATGTAGCTGACCACGGCTCGCACGTCTTTTGCGGGAAAGCTGAACTGGGGCATGCGGGTTTGAGGAAAAAGCGCCCTGGGATCTCGCAGCCAGCTCTCCAGCCACCCGAGGCGCACCTTGCCTCCCACCTTGCCCAGGTCCGGTCCGAAGGTGCCCCCCCGGCCGCCCTGGGCGTGGCAACTGATACAGCGGGCCTCCCGGTAGCGAAACTGGCCTTGCTCGACGACCGCCGCGTCGGACGTCACCGTGATGTCGGAGACCGGCGCCTTCTGGGCCAGCAGGAAGGTCGTCAGCAGGCGCGCTTCCTCGTCCGACAACAGGAAATTCGGCATGTAGGTGCGTTCCAGGTAGTCCTTGGGATTCTTCAACCAGCGTAACAGCCACAGCGGCCTGACTTTGCTACCGACGCCATCCAGGTCCGGGCCAATAGGCCCGCGCGCTGAGAAGCCCGGGATCTTGTGGCAACTGACACAGCCGGCTTTCCCGATGAGCTCTCTGCCCGCGCTCAGAACCCAGGCTTCGGGAACGGCGTCGCCGGGATGGCATTGCCCGCAGGAGGCCTGCAAATACTGGCCGGGAAGCATGGGATCTTCCCACCACCGGAGACGGCCGTGCGCACCCCGCACGGTAGTGGCTGCTCCCTGTCCGCGGTGACACACCGTGCAGCCGATCTCGCCGATCTTGTGAGGCGTGACCGGATGGGACCGAAACGGCTGGGGAGAATCCCGCAGGAATCTGTTCTCAATCCCCAAGTGACAGGTGACGCAGCGATCGACCACATCGAGCCCCGGGTTCCAGATCTGCCGGATGCCGGCCGGAGTGGCGCGGACCGGCATATTCTGCCGTAACTTCTCCTCGGCGAGGCGGTTGTATCGCTTCTGGTAACCCCGCCACTCTCGAAAATAATCCTGCAAAGGCGCCACCGCGTAGACAGCCAGGAACGCCAGGCTGGATAGGCAGAATGTCGAAGCCAGTCGTCGCATACTTAGACCGATCCACTCATAACTGCCACGGCCACACAAAGGACCAGCCGGGCCCGCGGAAGAACGTGCCGACCAGGGTCAGGATGACGGCTAGCGTGACAAACCAGGTCATGATCCACGCCGCCAGGCTGCGACTGGCCAGCCAGGCGTGTACGGGGACGAATAGTCGATTCCAGCGGGTGCGCGCCGTCAGAACTCCCCACGGTCCACGATCCGAAGGCAGGAAAGTGCTGACCATCAGGAGCGCAATCAGCACACTCGGGATCAGCGCTACCCACACCCGGAACCACGCCAGGAAGAAGGTAATGACCAAAACCCCGGCGGAGAACGCGTACAACTGGGCGGGACGGTGCTCCCTCCACAGCCTGTCCCGGACCACGTTCACCCGGAAGTAGGGTATGACCACCAATCCCGTCACCGCCAATATCGGAATCAGCACCCCCGCCACGACCGGCGGGAAGTAATGGAGCAGCTCCTGAAGTCCCAGGAAGTACCAGGGCGCCTTGGCAGGGTTGGGCGTCTTGTTGGGATTGGCCAGGCTTTCAAGCGGCGCGTCGTAGAACAGCGAGATGAGGCCCAGGCCAATCAGAAGGATTTCGCAAGCGATCGTCTCACGGACCACCAGGTGCGGAAACGTCATGACCCGCTTTTCTTCCTGAGCCTCCACGCGCGCAGGAAGGCGCCGGTGCACCAGGGCGATCCGCCGCGGCAGGGTCGCCGCTTCTCTACCCGTTTCGATCTCGAAAGGACTCTGTCCCGGCACCGGCTTCCCTCCCCGATCACAGGGGCCTCACGCCCCCGTCTTTTCGGACCCGCCAGAAGTGCACAGCCAGCAGCACCGCGGCTGCCAGCGGCAGCACCACGCAGTGCAATACATAGAACCGCACCAACGCATTCTCGCCGATGATGTTGCCGCCGAGCAGCAAAAACTTGAATCTCGGGCCAATCCCCGGCGCGGCCGCCGCCATGTTCGTGCCGACCGTGATGGCCCAGAGCGCCAGTTGATCCCACGGAAGAAGATAGCCGGTGTAGCTCAACAGCAGCGTCAGGATCAAAAGTAGTACGCCGACAACCCAGTTGAACTCGCGGGGCGGGCGGTAGGCGCCGGAGTAGAACACGCGCAACATGTGGAGAAACACGCCAAGCACCATCGCGTGCGCCGCCCAGCGGTGAAGATTCCGCAGGAACGCGCCGGCGCTGACGACGAATTCCAGCTCCTTCATGTCCCGATAGGCCTGCGGGACCGAGGGGCGGTAGTAGAACATCAGCAGCACGCCGGTCACGGTCAGAACCAGGAAGAGGGCGAACGAGATCCCGCCCAGGCACATGGTGTGCCGGAAGCGGATGCTTTTTTCAGGCACTTTGACCGGATGAACGTGAAGGAAGACGTTGCTGAAGATGGTGAGGGCCCGGTTGCGATTCGAATCGATATAGCGATGGCGGAAAATCGATTGCCAGACCCGCGTGGCGACCAGCCGCTCTTTCAGCTCCAGCGCGCTCATGACTCACTTCCCTTCCATCGCATCATAGGCGCAACATGTCGTCCTTCTGCACTTCCAGCGCGGTGTCCACCACCAGCTCGCCCTCTTCCAGGCGAATGGCGATGCGCCGCAAGCCGCGCGGCGCCGGCCCCAGCAGCAGCGAGCCGTCCTGGGCGAACTTGCTGCCGTGGCAGGGACACATGATGCCCTCCTCGTCCTCCATCCTCCTGGTGATACAGCCGAGGTGGGTGCAGACGGCCGAGAGGGCGAAGAAGCCGACTTCGGTACGGACGATGTAAACCTTGCGCTCGTAATCGGCGGTGACGGAATTCACGGGAAAATCCTCGGGCCTTCCCACCCGGAAGGTGGTGGGGGGCTCGAAGAGCACCTTGGGATGGACAAAGTCGAGCAGAACGGCGGCGCCGCCGGCGCTGGCCGCGCCCAACGCTCCGAGGCCGGACAGCCAAAGAAAACGTCTTCGCTCGGAACCGGTTTGGCTCTTATCTTGATCGTCCATATGCGCCTCCCTTGGTCTTCAGGCCACCGCGGCGGCCGGTTCCACCAGAAAGCCCTCCATCGTGATGCAGTCCACCGGGCAGCGTTGCTCGCACAGCCCGCAGCGAATACACCGGTCTTCGTCCTTGATCATGACGGCCGCAATCCCCTCGCCGTCGGCGCCGAGCTCTCGCCGGAACTCATCTTCGAGCTGGCTGCGGAGCTGGTCGCTGCCGGCCAGCCAATCGGCGGGCGCCAACTCCAGGCAGTCCTCCGGACAAACATCCACGCAGCCGCCGCAAAGGATGCATTCGGTGCCCGTCTCCTCGGTCCCCTCAAAAATGGTGTTCACCCAGCACTGCAAGCAGCGATTGCCCTCGCGCCGGGCCGGCTGCTCGTCATAACCCAGCTCGATCTCGGCGACGCCGATGCGGCGGTCGATGGGGAGCATGGGGACCTTCACCCGGGGACAGGATTCGTAGGTGGGATCCCGCTTCCACGCCCGCGGTGGGAACACTGCAATCGTCACCCTTCGCGAATCGGCCGGGCGGGCGCCGGTAAGGAATTCATGGATGGAGGCAGCCACCCGCCGGCCGTCGGCGACCGCGTCAATCACATTGCGGGGGCCGAAGGCCACGTCCCCGCCGGCAAAGACTCTGGGATCGGACGTGGCCAGCGTGGCCGCGTCCACCTCCACTGTGTTTCGCGAGGTCACGGCCAGGCCGTCCTCGGGCTCGATGAAGGAGAGGTCGGAGCTCTGGCCGATGGCCAGGATGATGGTCTCGGCCGGCATGGTCTGTTCTGTGTTGGGATGAAACTCGGGGTTGAAGCGTCCCAGGGCGTCGAAGACAGATCTAACCGCGATTGCTTCCAGCCCGGTCACATGACCGTCTTCTCCCAGGATGCGCTTGGGACCGAGAGAATTGTGAATCACGATTCCTTCCCGCTGCGCCTCCTGAACCTCATCCTGATAAGCGGGCATTTCCGCCCGCGACTCCAGGCACACCAGGGACACTTCCCGCGCTCCCATCCGCAGGGCGAACCGGGCGGCATCGATGGCGCTGTGCAGATCGCGGTCTGGTTCCACGTACTCTGCGCCGTTGAAGCGCAGCACCGAGCGGGCAACGTCCACCGCCACGTTGCCTCCTCCCACCACCACCACCTTGCGGCCCAGGTTCACCCGGTAGTTCAGGTTGGCGTTCAGCAAAAAGTCCACTCCGTGGAGCACGCCGTCCAGGTTGGCGCCCTCGATGCGAAGCTCCCTGCTTCGATGAGCGCCGATGGCGAGAAAAACAGCGGCGTAGTCTTGCTCCCACAGCTCCCGCAGCCAGAAATCCCGGCCCAGCCGGCAGTTCAACTTCAGCTCGACCCCCAGGCTCACGACCGCGTCCACCTGCGCTTGGATGATGTAGCGCGGCAGCCGATATTCCGGGATGCCGAGCACAAGCATGCCGCCGGCCACCGGGGCGGCCTCGAAGATAGTGACCTGGTAGCCCAGTCTGGCCAGGTCGGTTGCGGCTGAAAGGCCCGCCGGACCAGCGCCGGCCACCGCGATCTTCGGACCGGTGAGTTTCTTCGACGCGCGCATGCGCGCGACGATTCGCTGCCGCCCCAGCTTGCTGTAAGGGCCGAAGCGCTCGGCCACAAATCGTTTCAGGGCCCGGATCGCCACCGGCTCATCGATTTGCCCGCGCCGGCAGGCCGCCTCGCAAGGCGCCGCGCAGACGTGACCGCAGATGGCGGCCAGCGGGTTAGGCTCCTCCGCCACCGCGTAAGCATCCTCGAAGCGGCCCTCCGCGATCAAGGCGCAATAGCGCCCGGCCTGGGTCTTCACCGGGCAGGCCTGGAAACACGGAACGTTCCGCTCGAGCCATTCCAGGTTCACCAGCTTGACGGTGTGGCTCGCCATTGGCGGCGTCCTCGCTACGGGGCGCCGGCTGGGTTGGCGACCACATCGCCCGCGGCCGGCACTGCAACTTCCTGAGCGGGGAACTTCAACTTCTCATGCCACACCTTCAACGTGTACTTGCCCGCCGGCACGTTGGGAATCGAGTAACTCCCGTCCGGTCCTGTCTTGGCGAAGTACGGGTTCGCCAGAACAACGACAAAGGCCTCCATTTCCGGATGCACGTTGCATAGCAGCCGCACGTCGCCCACCTTGTCGAAGGTGTAGGACTTGGCCTCGCCCTTTGGCCAGGTGCCCAGATTGAACTTATTCCCGGCCCGGGAAGGCGTGAAGACGTTGTGCAATACCGGGTCGCTGTTCAGGAATTTCACCGTGGTCCCCAATACCACCGGCAAGACGTGCGGAATGAAAACCATCTTCACCTGGTCGATTGCCGCGGGCTCCTTGGGGGGAGCGAACTGCCCAGGCACGTTTTCCAGGTAGACGACCGCATCCCGGTGGTCGCGTAAACCCTTGCACTGAACCTTCCCCTTGACGGCGCCGGCGAGTGCGATTTGACCAGCCATAACCGGCAAGAGGAATAACGTAATCACCTTCATATCTGTCTGACTCCTCTTCTTCTAATCAGGCTGCGATCACTGGACTGCAATCTTCACCTCGGGGCCGGCAATCCACGCCACCGTCAACTGAAGGTTGGCCAAGCCAGGCCGAATGCCGGAAGGAAGCCGAAAGTTTACTTGATAGGCGTTAGTCGTGCCCGGGTACCCCCCGGCATAGAGAACGTCCGCCGCTGCGCCATTCACCGTCACCGCCATTGGCGAGTTGACGATCTGCCGTGGGCTGGCGGGAAATGGCTGCCCCGGATCGACCCCGGGACCCGTGGGGCCGAGATGGGACGCGACCAACGACAGGATCTCCCCGGACCTGGCGGGTTTCGCCGCCGTGACCAGTGTGAAATCACCAGCGTGAACCACCGCCGGGCCATCGGTAGTAACGACAACTTCTGGGCGAGACAGCGGGATCAGATGCAGAACGAAGCGCCGCTGTCCGCCCCCGTGCATCCGCCGGTTGCCGGGATCCTCGCTCATCGAGGCAGAGCGAGCTTCAGGACGAGGGTCACGCGTGCCTCCCGCCTGCCCCCGAACTCCCAGGAATGCCCCAGTTCCACCAACAACGGTAAAGTCGGCGTTCAATATCGCCGAAGGCGCTCCAGGCGGCGGAGAACCACCGCCTCTCCCGGTCATCACAATGGTGCCGATCAGCGTGCCATCCGGCTTCAAGATCTCAAAATACCGGTCGTGTATGTTGGAACGCGCCGCGTCGGCAATTGCCTGCCCTGCAGTGGGGTTGACGGCGAGAGCAAGCTGGATCCGCCGGTCCGTGAAGATGCCCTTAGCGGGTTCGCCATTCACCGACACGATATCGGCTACGCCGATTGACTGCGCGAAGTTTCTAACCTGTGCCACTGCTGTCTTGTTCGGGTCCGTTGCTAGCTTCGAGTAGTCGGCGACGTCGTTGAAGTAATTTACATAGTTTTCGACTTCGATCTCTAGGACTGTGGTGGCGATTTGTCCTTGGGCCGCTCTGCAACATGCCAGAACGCACAAAGCAGTCAGTAGAAA
>JBBTDS010000517.1:0-4166 GCA_038060875.1 Acidobacteriota bacterium
TATAGGCGATATGAGCGAAATCGCGGAACTGCTGGAGCGCTACCGCCGCGGGCCGGAGCTGGTGGCCGCGGTGCTCACCGGCGCGGCCGGGGCCGAGCTGGACTTCGCCGCGGCCCCGGGCAAGTGGAGCATCCGCCAGATCCTGGCTCACTTGGCCGACTCGGAGATCGTCGGCGCCGACCGCTTCCGCCGCATGATCGCCGAAGACAACCCCACTCTGATCGGCTACGACCAGGAGGCCTGGGCGCGGAACCTCGGCTACGAGCGGCGGCGAGTCTCCGAGTCGCTCAAGTCCTTCCGGCGGCTGCGGGCCGAGAACCACGAGCTGCTGACGAGCCTGCCTGAGTCCGCGTTCGGGCGCGCGGCCACCCACAGCGAGCGCGGCCCGCTCACGCTGCGGCAGCTCCTGGAGTCGGACGCCGCCCACGTCGAGAGTCACGCCCGGCAGTTGCAGGCGATCCGGCGGGAGTACCGCGAAGTGAAACCGGCGTAGCCCCGCGCCGCCGCGCCGTCGTACAATCCTCAAGTAGCCGGGAGGCTCGATCATGTTCATTCCGCTTACGCCCATCCGTTTCCTGCACCGCGCCGTGGATCTGTACGGCCCCAAGGTCGGCATCATCTCCGGCGACAAGCGGTTCACCTACGCCCAGTTCGGCGAACGCTCGGAGCGGCTGGCCACGGCGCTGGGCGGGCTGGGCGTCCAGCCCGGGGACCGCGTGGCTTACCTGAGCTTGAACACCCACCAGCTCCTGGAGGGTTACTACGGCGTGATCCAGGCGCGAGCGGCGGTGACGCCGTTGAACGTGCGACTGACGGCTCCCGAGCTGACCGCCATCCTCAACCACTCCGGGGCCCGGCTGCTGCTGTTCGAGAACGAGTTCGCGCCGGTGGTGGAGAAGCTGCGCGCCGCCTGCCCTGCTATCGAGAAGTTCATCACCCTGGACGACGCCGTCCCGCTGGCCGACCTCACTTACGAGGAACTGCTGGCGCAGGGCCGGCCCGAGCGCGCCGACGTCATGAGCTACGACGAGAACTCGACGGCCGAGCTGTTCTATACCAGCGGCAGCACCGGCACGCCGAAAGGGGTGATGCTGTCGCACCGGACCGTGTACCTGCATGCTCTCTACGCACAGGCGGGCATGCCGATTGACGATACGTTTGTCTGCCTGCACACCATCCCGCTGTTTCACGCCAACGGCTGGGGAAGTCCACAGACGGCCACGCTGATGGGCTGCGGCCAGGTGATGGTGCGGCGGTTCGACCCGGTGGCGGTGCTCGAATTGATCCAGGAGCACAGGGCCACGAGCATGTTCCTGGTACCGACAATGACCAACGCGCTGCTGAACGTGCCCGACGCCGGCGAGTTCGACCTGTCAAGCATGAAGTACATTCACATCGGCGGCGCCGCCTCTTCGCCTGAACTGGTCGAGCGCACCCAGAAGCTCTTTACGAACGCAATATGTTGCGCCGGCTACGGGCTGACCGAGACCTCGCCGGTGGTTTCCACCGGGAGACCGAAGGGCGCCCCGCCGCCGCAGCCCGACTGGCGCCGCCGGGCGATGGCCGGCTGGCCCTTCCCCTGCACCGAGGTCCGCGTGGTGGGCTCGCAGATGAACGACGTGCCCCGCGACATGAAGGCGATCGGCGAGGTGGTGGTGCGCGGCGACATCGTCATGGAGGGCTACTACCAGGACGCTGAGGGCACGGCCGCCGTTATGTCGGGCGAGTGGTTCCATACCGGCGACATGGCCGTCTGGGACGAGGAGACCGTCATCCACATCGTGGACCGCAAGAAGGAGATCATCATCAGCGGCGGCGAGAACATATCGTCGCTGGAGATCGAGCGGGCGATCGCCGCCCATCCGGAGGTCTACGAGTGCGCGGTCGTCTCTGCACCAGACGAGCGGTGGGGCGAGGTGCCGGCCGCTTTCGTCATGCTCAAGCCCGGCTCGAAGCTCAGCGCCGAGGAACTGCTTGCCTTCCTCAGCGACCGGCTGGCCCGCTTCAAGCTGCCGCGGCGCATCGAGTTCAGCGAGGAGCCGCTGCCCAAGACCGGCACCGGCAAGATGCGCAAGCTGGAGCTGCGCGAGCGGTTCTGGGCGGGCAAGGAGCGGCGGGTGCAAGGGTGAGCGGCATGCCCGCGCCCGTAATCCGCACCTCCGGCCTCACGCGCGACTTTCCGCGCGTCCGCGCTGTGGACGATCTCTCGATCGAGGTCCCCGCCGGCACGGTTTTCGGTTTCCTCGGCCCCAACGGTTCCGGCAAGACGACCACCATCCGCATGCTGCTCGGGCTGCTGGAGCCGACCGCGGGCCGGGCCGAAGTGCTGGGCTTCGACACGCGCCGGCAGGCGGCTGATATCCGCCTGCGCTCGGGCGCGCTGCTGGAGAACCCGGGCCTGTATGACCGGTTCTCCGCCTATGACAACCTCGAACTCTACGGCCGCATCTGGCGCATCCCCAGGCCCGAGCGCGGCGCGAGGATCGAGGAGTTGCTTAAGCACCTCGGCTTGTGGGAGCGGCGCAGCGAGAAAACGGGCGACTGGAGCCGGGGCATGAAGCAGAAGCTGGCGGTGGCGAGGGCGTTGCTGCACCGGCCGGCCGTTTTGTTTCTGGACGAGCCGACCGCGGGCCTCGACCCGGTGGCTGCCGCCTCGCTGCGCGACGACCTGTCCGCGCTGGCCGCCCGCGAGGGGGTCACGGTCTTCCTCACCACCCACAACCTGGCCGAGGCCGAGAAGCTCTGCGGCCTGGTGGCCGTGATCCGCCAGGGCCGCCTGGTGGCGGTGGGCCATCCCGATGAGCTGCGAACCGGCAGCGGCCCGCGCGCCGAGATCGTGGGCCGGGGATTCAGCGAGGAAGCGCTGGCGCTGCTCCGGGCGCGGCCGGAGGTGGCGGCCGCCGAGTTCCGCAACGGCCGCCTGGCGATCGACCTGCGCGGCACGGCCAGCCTGGCCCCGCTGGTCGCGCTGCTGGTCGGCGCCGGCGCCGAGATCGAAGAAGTACACAAGGGCAAGGCCAGCCTGGAAGAGGTTTTCCTGAAGCTCATGGAGGAACAGAAATGATCGCCGACATGCTGACCCTGGTGTGGAAGGAATGGAAGGAGATGTTCCTCAACCGCGTCGAGTGGAAGGGCGGCCTGTTCTCTTCAATCATCGTTCCGCTGTTCATCATGGGGATCTTCATGCCCTGGCAGAGCGGCCGCGACTGGGTGCGATCGCCCGCGCAGGCCGTCGTCTGGACCTGGCTCCCGTTGTTTCTGGTGGCTATCTTCACCGCGGAATCCTTTGCCGGCGAGCGCGAGCGCAAGACGCTGGAGAGCCTCCTGGCCAGCCGGCTTTCGGACCGGGCCATCCTGTTCGGGAAGCTCGCGGCGGTGGTCGGCTACGGCTGGGGGATGGTGCCGGCCGCCACCCTGCTGGGTGTGGTGACGGTAAGCCTGAAACTCGGCGAGGTTGTGCTGCCGCCCGCGCAGACGATGATCGTCGTTTTCGTCATGAGCCTGCTGGTTTCGCTGCTGGCCGCGTCGGGCGGCATCCTGATCTCGCTGCGCGCCCCCACCGTGCGGCAGGCGGGCCAGATCCTGAGCCTCGTCCTGATGAGCCTTGTGTTCGTCATGGTCTTCGGGGGCCGGATGATTCCGCCCCCCTGGAAGGCGCGGCTGGCTGCTGCGTTTGCCGCACCGAACCTGACGCGGACCGCGCTGGTAGCCGGGGCCGTCCTCGCCCTGATCGACGCCGTGCTGCTGGCCGCGGCGATAGCGCGGTTCAAGCGCGCCCGCCTGATCCTTGATTGATGCGATGCACGTGCTTGCGCTTACTTGCCGCCCCGAGGAGACCGACCGGCTGGTGGCCGAACACTGGGAGCGCGCGCCGGAGCGCGATTGGGTTGCGCTCGCGCAGTCGCAGTGGGAGCCGCTGCTGGTGGGCGCGCGGTTCTTCCTGGCGCCGGAGTGGCGGGAGGACCCCACGCCGCCGGGCCGGCTCAGGCTGGCGGTCCGCCCCGGGCGGGCCTGCGGCGCCGTCCGGCACCCGGCCACCCGGCTTTGCAAACAAATTAAGGATTCCTGTCGCGCGTAAGCCGCGACGGAATCGGGGTGGAACTAAATCCGGCGTCCGAGAATTTGGGTTTTCAACAGGCTTTTGTTGCTGGTTTGTCCAACAGAGG
>JBBTDS010000518.1:0-2994 GCA_038060875.1 Acidobacteriota bacterium
CCTAGAGATTGTATCGATCTCGAAAAATCGCATACATGGAAAAACCCAGGCTGATTATGGAGATCAGAACGGCTGCAATCGACATACACGATTCCCCCATTGCGAGCTATTATAACGCCCAAGCTCACGCACGACGTCAGGAGCGTCCCGTGGAGCGCTTTATTAGGCGACTCCGCGCTCACTGCACAACTCGAAAAGCCAAGACCCTTACTTCGATCTGGGTTACAGGGTTCTGCGAATTATCCGGCGTCGTCAATTCCTGCACACTTTGATGGACTTTGCTCGTGACACGTCTAGCGAGTCCACCCGGAATGCTGTCTCGAAAATGCACCGGATCCACTTCAATTGCGTTGCCTGAGCGATCAAAAAAGATAACCAAGCACACGACGTCCCGAACAGGTCCCCGTAGCTTATTGTGTAACGAGAAAGAGTATCCCCCAGCGAGGGCACCATGCCATTTCCAACTCCACTGGATTTGACCCCCGGCCACGCCTTCGGTACTGCGCCCACCCAGGTCTGCCAGGATGGATCGTTGGGCTTTACCTGATTTCGCTTGTGCCAAGGGCTTTGCAGCACCTGCGTTAGCAAGCAATGTCTTCAAGTAATTTGAAGGGATGGCGAAGTTCAGGTTCTGACTGCCTCTGAAGGTCGCCACAGAAACACCGATGACTTCTCCCTTTGCGTTCAGCACTGGGCCACCGCTGCTACCGGGTGAGATTGGCGCTGTGATTTGAAGAAGCTTGTCTGTACCAACCGCTCTGATGCTACTGACGATGCCCTGTGAAAACGTGCCCTCCAGGCCCTGCGGGTTCCCTACAGCGTAAACAGACTCGCCGACCTGAACGGCGTCGCTGTTACCAAGAGGAAGCGCCTTCGAGGGACCAGTGGATATCTTGAGAACTACCAGATCCCGCGCTGGATCAACCGCAGTGATGCCTTCGATGTCACATTTCATTCTCTCGCCAACCAGCTTTGCGTAGCCTCTCGCTGCACCTTCCACAACGTGGAGATTGCTGGCTATCTCTCCATCGCGGACCAAAAAGCCACTGCCAAGCGAAAGAGGCTGGCCGTTGGGATCTTCCATGACCAGGAGGACCGTCGAGCGAAACGCACTCTTGGCGATTTCCTGAGCAGTTTGGGCATGCGCCGAACTCGCCCCAAAGAACAGCAGGAGCACCCAACAGACGAAGCCCAGCGATCTTGTTTTCACTCGTGCCATCACGTGATCCTTCCTGTCGCCCAACTCGTGTATCGCTTGACCAGCGTAAGCCCCCTCCCGGTCAGCCTAAGCCGAACCCGCCACCCGGCCGGCTGCGGCCACAACTCCTTGTCTTGTAACGACTTCCGCTGCATTTGGCAGCCTTCCTTCCGGGACCTTAGGCTGTCCGGTCGGTCAGTATAATCGTCCGAGTCTCGACGCACATGGGCCTCCGGAGCCCGTCGAGCGGGCTGTGGACGCCGCTGCCACTGTGCCCGCCGGGGTGAAGAAGCATGAAGGGGCGAATCCGGTGTACGTAGGCTTGCTCGACACGGCAAAGAGTAATGCCGGGTTCGCAAGACTTCCACCACCCGGTCGTGCAGTCTCGGTGTCGGCTGGCAAGGGAACATTCCCAACGGAAACCGACGAACCGCGGTCGGATTACCCATTGCGCCTGCCCCCCCAGGAATCCACTCGCTGGCGACAGGAACATCCTCGATTAGACCTCAGGTGGAGGGGCGCGTCAAGTAATCTGAACGCAGCCTTTGCGGACGGCCAGCGCTGGCGCAGCACCTCGCCGAGCTGCTTCCACAGGAAGCGTCCGAGCCCCACGCGCCCGTCGCGGGTTACAATGGCCTCGGATGGGCCGGTTCTACACACGCGAGGAACTGATCGCGGCGCGAGCGGAATGGAAGCGCGCGGGCAGGATCGTGGTGTTCACCAACGGCTGCTATGACCTCCTGCACCCCGGCCACGTGCGGCTGCTCGAGCTGGCGCGCTCGCTCGGGGACATCCTCATCCTCGCGCTGAACAGCGATGCCAGCGTCGCGCGGCTCAAAGGCCCGGCCCGCCCGCTCATCCCGCAGCAGGATCGCGCCGAACTTTGCGCGGCGCTGGCCGCCGTCGATGCCGTCACCCTGTTCGACGAGGACACTCCTCGGGAGCTCATCGCGGCCGTGCTGCCGGATATCCTGGTGAAAGGCGCCGACTGGGCGCATTGGATCGCCGGCCGGGAAGAAGTGGAAGCCGCCGGGGGGAAGGTTTACGCGCTCCCCCTGGAGCCTGGCCATTCTACGACTGGCGTAATAGAAGAAATCATGGCGCGTCTACCTTGACTCACCCCGCCGTCGGAGAGCTGCTGCTGAGCCTGGGTCGCCATCCCGGCTTCCAGGCGTTGCTGCGCCTTGTGGCGAGCAGCCAAGCTGGCGGCGGTCTGTCCGGCCTGACGCCCACCGCCAAAGCGCTCTACTCGGTGCTGCTCTGGCAGGCCTTCCAGCGCCCCTTGCTGATGGTGGTCGCCACCAACGAGCAGGCCGAAGCCCTCGGCGAGGCGGTCCGCACCTTCTTCAACCTCCTGGTGGGCAGACCTGCCAAGCCGCAGCCGCAGTTGCTGCCTGCGCCGGACGTGCTGCCAGGCCAGCGCCTCTCGCCGCACGCCGCCATCAGCGAACAGCGTGCGGTCGGCCTGTGGCGCCTGGCTTGCGAACAGGTCCCGATCACCTTGAGCCCGGTGGCCTCGGTCCTGTTCCGCACCGAGCCGCCGGAGTTCTACCGCCAGCTTGCGCTCACGCTGCGCGCCGGCGACGAGATCCCCATGGAGGATCTCATCCAGCACCTGGAGAGCATCGGCTACCAAAAGCGCGACCCGGTGGAGATGTTGGGCGAGTACTCGGTGCGCGGCGGCATCCTCGATGTCTTCCCTCCGGAATCGGCCCGCCCGGTCCGGATCGAGTTCTTCGGCGACCAGGTCGAGTCCATGCGCCGCTTCGAGGTCGATTCGCAGCGCTCGGTGCTCA
>JBBTDS010000518.1:3094-8012 GCA_038060875.1 Acidobacteriota bacterium
CCAGGTTTCCTTCCGTGAACTGGCGCTGAGCCAGGGCCCGGAACCGCTCCACCTCACCACCCGCCCTGCGATGAGTTTCCACGGCAACGTCCAGGTGGCGGCGGCAGAGGCCAGGAACCTGGTCGAGAAGGGCAACCGCACCGTCTTCTTCGCCGCCTCCAGCGGCGAACTGGAACGGCTGGCCGACCTGTTTCAGGAGTACGCGGTCCCCTTCCAGGTCGGTGTGGGACCCGGCGAGGAGGTCCCGCCCTACCTGGCCGAGCGCTCCTATCTGGTCGGCTCGGCCGCCAGCACCTTCCTGCTAAGGGGCATCCTCCGGCGCGGCGCCGTCTTCCCCGAAAGCCGGCTCGCCGTCTTCGGCTCCGAGGATATCTTCGGCGCCACCGAGTGGCTCGCCCGGCCGGCCGCCTCTCGCTCCAGTACGGGCGCCTTTGCCGCCGATCTGGCCGACCTGAATCCCGGCGATTTCGTTGTCCACACCGAACACGGCATCGGGCGCTTCCTCGGCTTGCGCCAGATCGACCACGGCGACAACCGCGGCGACTACATGCTGCTGGAATACGCCGGCGAGGCCCGCCTCTACGTCCCGCTCACCCGCCTCGACCTGGTCGAACGCTATCGCGGCGCCGGCGAGCAGCAGCCGGGGCTCGACCGCCTGGGCGGCGCCACCTGGGCCCGCACCAAGAGCCGCATCAAGGCCCGCATGCGGGACATGGCCGACGAGCTGCTCAAACTTTACGCCGTCCGCAAGCTGGCCGAGGGCTTCTCCTTCTCCACCGACAGCAACTGGCAGCGCGAGTTCGAGGACGCCTTTGAGTTCGTCGAAACCGACGACCAGCTCAGCGCCATCCGCGACATCAAGCGGGACATGGAGAACCTCCAGCCCATGGACCGCCTCCTGTGCGGCGATGTCGGCTACGGCAAAACCGAAGTCGCCATGCGGGCCGCCTTCAAAGCCCTGGGCGACGGCAAGCAGGTGGCCGTGCTGGCGCCCACTACCGTCCTGGTCTTCCAGCATTACGAGACCTTCAGACGCCGCTTCGCACCGTTTCCGGTGCGCGTCGAGATGCTCAGCCGGTTTCGCTCACGCAAGGAGATCAAAACAGTTCTGGAGGACACCGCCGACGGCAAGGTGGACATCCTCATCGGTACCCACCGGCTTCTGTCCGCGGATGTCAAGTTCCGGGACCTTGGCGTGCTTGTAGTCGATGAAGAGCAGCGCTTCGGCGTCCGTCACAAGGAAAAGCTCAAGCAGTTGAAAAAGAACGTTGATGTGCTGACGATGACCGCCACCCCTATCCCCAGAACACTACATATGTCGTTGTTGGGCTTGCGGGATCTCTCGGTCATCGAAACGCCGCCCAAAGACCGGCTGGCCATTCAGACCACCGTGGCCCATTTCCATCCGCAACTGATCCGGGCCGCTATCGAACAGGAAATCGGGCGTGGCGGGCAGACCTACTTTGTCCACAACCGGGTCGAGTCAATCTGGAAGCGGGCCGCACTGGTGCAGGAACTCGTGCCCGGAGCGCGTATCGCCGTCGGACATGGACAATTGAGCGAGGCCGAACTGGAGAAGGTCATGCTCGGCTTCATGCAACACAAATACGACGTCCTGGTGTGTACTACGATTGTAGAGAACGGACTTGACATCCCGCTGGCCAACACCATCGTCATTGACCACGCCGAAAGATACGGGCTGTCGGAGCTTTACCAGCTTCGCGGGCGAGTCGGACGGTCCAACCGGCGTGCTTACGCGTACCTGCTGGTGCCTTCGGACACCGAGCTTACAGAGCTGGCCCGCAAGCGTCTGGCGGCGCTGAAGGAGTTCAGCGACTTGGGCTCCGGGTTCAAGATCGCGGCGCTGGACCTGGAGCTGCGCGGCGCCGGCAACCTGCTCGGCGGAGAGCAACACGGGCACATCAACGCGGTCGGCTACGACATGTACGTGCGGATGCTGGACGAGACGGTCCGCGAGATGAAGGGCGAGGAAGTGGCGCCGGAGATCCGTTCCACCCTCAACCTGGGGCTCGACCTCCGCATCCCGCCCGAATACATCGCCGACGAGCACCAGCGGCTGCGCGCCTACAAGCGGATCGCCGAGGCCGGCAGCCAGGAGCAGGCCGCCAAGGCGCTGGCGGATCTGGCCGACCGCTACGGCCCGCCGCCGGCGGCCGTCCGCCAGTTGCTGGACTATTCGGTGCTGAAGAGCATGGCCGAGAAGGTCGGCGTGGAGGCCATCGACCGCCGCCAGGGGGTGCTGAACATCAAGTTCCACAAGGAATCCCGCGTGGACCCCGCCCGGCTGATGGACCTGGTGAACCGCCGCCAGGGCGCGCAGTTCACCCCCGCCGGCGTGCTGCGCCTCCCGCTCGACGGCCTTACGACGCCGGCAGCGGTGCTCGACTATGTGAGGGAGCAACTGGGGGAACTGCTGCCGCGGGGCTAAATGGGAGATAATGTCACCATGAGGTCTGTAGTAGCTCTGCTGTGCCTGGGGCTGGCCGCCCCGGCCGCCGATGTGCGCGTCGTCGAGGAGATCGTCGCCAAGGTCAACAACGAGATCATCACGCGGGGGGAACTGGAGCGCCAGCGCCGGCAGGTCGAACAGGAGCTCAAGCGCCAGGGCGCCAACGCCGCTCAGTTGAAAGAGGCTTTGGAGCAGGCGCAGCGCGACGCCCTCCGTGAGCGGATCGACCAGCTCCTGCTGGTGCAGCAGTCCAAGGACCTCAACATCAACGTGGATTCCGAGGTCAGCAAGTACCTGGCCGAGATCCAGTTGCAGCAGAAGATCGCCGAGCCGGAGAAGTTCCAGGAGTTTCTCCGCGAGCAGACCGGCATGACCTATGAGGACTTCCGCCAGCAGGTCAAGGACAGCATGCTGACGCGGCGCGTGATTCAGCAGGAAGTGGGATCGAAGATCGTGGTCCCGCGCGCCGAGCTCCAGAAATACTACGACGACCACAAGGCCGAGTTCGTCCGCGAGGAACAGGTCCTGTTGCGCGAAATCCTCATCTCCACCGAGGGCAAGGACGAGGCCGGGGTGGCGGCCGCCGAGAAGAAGGCCAAGGACATCGTGGACCGCGGCCGCCGCGGCGAGAACTTCGGCAATATGGCCCGCGACAACTCCGACGCGGTCACCGCCCGCAGTTACGGCGAGCTGGGCGCCTTCAAGCGCGGCGAGCTGCGCAAGGACATCGAAGAGCTGGTCTTCAAGCAGGAGAAAGGCTACGTCACCGACCCCATCAAGCAGCCCAACGGCTTCCTGATTCTCAAGCTCGAGGAGCGCTTCGCGGCCGGCCTGCAACCCCTCGAAGTGGTCGAGAGTGAGGTAATGGAGAAGCTCTACGCGCCGCGGATGCAGCCGGCCGTGCGCACCTATCTGACCCGGCTGCGCCAGAACGCCTACCTGGAGATCAAGGAGGGCTACGTGGACAGCGGCGCCGCCTCGGGCAAGGACACCACCTGGAAAGACCCGGCCCAACTGAAGCCGGCCACGGTGACCAAGGAGGAAGTGGCCAGCCAGACGCGCCGGCGCCGCCTGCTGTGGCTGATCCCCATCCCCGGCACCAGCACGACCGCCAAGGCCAAGAGCAGTTCGGGAAACTGACGCGGCGATGAAATCCCCCTACCTGAACGAGCTCCAGCCTGGCAAGGCGGCGGTGGCCACCCTACTGGCCCACTCCAAGGAGATCCGGCAGAAGAAGACCGGCGAACCCTACCTTTCACTGCTGCTCGGCGACCGCACCGGCGAGATCGACGCCAAGATGTGGGACAACGTCGCCGAGGTCGTGGACACGTTCAATCGCGACGATTTCGTCAAGGTCAAGGGCCTGGTTCACGTCTACAACAACCGCCCGCAGTTCACCGTTCACAAGCTGGTCCGGGTGGAGGAGAGCACCATCGATCCGGCCGACTTCTTTCCCGCTTCGGCGCGCGACCCGGAGGAGATGTTCGCCGAGCTGCGCGCCATCGTCGGCTCGATGGAGAATCTCCACCTGCGCGCCCTGCTGGATCTGTTCCTCGAGGATGAAGATATCGCCCGCCGCTTCCGCAAGGCGCCGGCGGCCAAGATCATCCACCACGCTCACCTGGGCGGGCTGCTCGAGCACGTGCTCTCGCTTGCCACCCTCTGCCGGCTGGCCGTCGGCCACTATCCCAACATCGACGGCGACCTGCTGCTGGCCGGGGCGATACTGCACGACATCGGCAAGATCTACGAGCTCAACTACGATCGCGGCTTCAGCTACTCGACCGAAGGCCAACTGCTCGGACACATCGCCATGGCGCTGCGCATGATCGAACAAAAGGCCGGGCGGCTGGCCGGCTTCCCGCCGCGGCTGCGCGCCCTGGTCGAGCACATGGTGGTCAGCCATCACGGCCAGCTCGAGTTCGGCTCCCCCAAGGTGCCGCTGTTCCCCGAGGCGTTGCTGCTGCATTACCTTGACGATCTCGACTCCAAGATGGACTGCATGCGCACTCTCATCGAGCGCGACCGCCAGATCGAAGGATGCTGGACCGCCCACAGTCAGCCACTTAACCGCGTGGTGCTGAAGAAGCTGAAGTACCTGGCCGGCGTGCCCGAGCCGCCGTCCGAGGACCAGTCCCCGGCCGCCGCCGCCCCGGGCCTGTTCGGCGAAAAGCTCACTGCCGCGCTCCGCCCGGAGGAGTAAAGCATCGCGATGCCCAGGGAGATCCCTCCGCCGCTGGAGTTGGAGTGCCTCAAGGTCCTCTGGCAGCTCGGCGAGGGCCGCGTCCGCGATGTGCGCCAGGCGCTTTTGCCCGGCCGCAAGCTCGCCTACACCACTGTCATGACGGTGCTCGACCGCCTCGC
Source organism: Acidobacteriota bacterium (assembly GCA_038060875.1). Lineage (GTDB taxonomy): Bacteria > Acidobacteriota > Terriglobia > Bryobacterales > Bryobacteraceae > JBBTDS01. The sequence continues at coordinate 7,929 of JBBTDS010000518.1, forward strand.
CCGCAAGGGCGGCGTCGAGCGGCGCAAGGTGGGCCGCTCGTTCCTGTACTGGCCGCTCCTGTCGCGCGACCAGGTCCGCCGCGC
>JBBTDS010000519.1:0-4223 GCA_038060875.1 Acidobacteriota bacterium
CCGCTCACCGCCCGATTGCCTGTCACAGCAGAGGGCAGGTTTCAAAGAGTCGTTTCACCAACTCCGGTCATTATACATGCACACTACGCGCCAGGCGGGGAGCGCAGCCAACCGACTGAAAACACGAAGGGATGCTCGGCTGGCGGCCGCTTGGGGCGTGGCTGGGCGCTACCTGGGTGTGTCGGTGTGACACAATCGGGGTTTGACTGCCACCAGGGTACTGTGCGCGTTGCTGCTCGGGATCGCCGCGGGCGCTGAGCCTGCCCCGGAGTCCTACCAGGTTTCCACCCAACCGCCACGGCTGCTGCTGCCGCCGCGGCGCCTGCGGCTGCTGAAGCGGGAGCGGGAGCGCCAGTCGATGCGCTGGCAGCAGTTCGACGCGCTCATGAGCGGGAAGGCCCGGATGGCCGAGCCCGGCTTCGCGCTGGCCCTGTACCACCAGGTGAGCGGCGAGCGGGAGGCGGGCCGGCGGGCCGTCCAGTGGGCGCTGGGGCCGGCCGAGGACCTCAGGCAACTGGCGCTGGTCTTCGACTGGTGCAAGGCAGTGATGGAGGACGCCGAGGCGGCCGCGCTGGCCGCCAAGCTCCAGCGGGGCGTGGAGCGGGCGGCGCAGCCGGTGAGCGTGGCGACAGCGCGCGACCGGGTACTGGCGGCGGTGGCGCTGGCCGACCGGCTGCCCAAGGTGTCCGAGGCGGGACTGCGGGCAGTCGTCGAGGGCTGGTGGCGGGCACGGGTGGTCCCGGCGCTCATGCGGGCTCAGCCGATCCCGCGCCAGGACCATTACCCGCTGTTCGAATTGCTGCACGCCCTCCGGGACAACCTGGACCTGGATCTGCGTCAAACCGCGCCGAAGTTCTTCCAGCAGCTTCCGCTGTACCAGCTCATCAGCTACTACCCGGCGCCGCACCCGGCGGCGGAGAACAACTACCGCATCCACGCGTCGCGAAGCGGGGGCGCCGACCCGGAAGCGGCCGCGCTGTCGCGGGCGGCCGAGATGGCCATGGTCGCCTACGAGCCCAATGCCGAGGAGACGCAGTACCTCCAGGGCTGGGTGATGCACGACGAGTTCCTGATGCGCGGCGTCTTCGGCATCACTTACGAGTTTCTCTGGGCCAACCCCTACCATCCCGGCTTGAGCTACCACAACCTGCCGCCGCTGTTGCACGACGAGACGTTCGGGCGGCTGTTCCTGCGAAGCAACTGGAACGATGACGCCGACTGGCTCGGCTGGTTCGACGGGCAGTTGCAGCGCTTCGAGAAGGGCCGCCGGACAGTGGTGAGCCTGGCGGCGGCGTCACGGCAGCCGATCGAGATCGGGGGGGCAGTCGTGCTGGTGGCCGGGCTGGCCGAGGAGAGACAAGCCAGGAGGCTTATCTTACTGCGGGAGGGGGGCGGGCCGGTATTCATCCTGGGCCTGAAGCCCCGCCAGCGCTACGACGTCGAGGTGGACGACGAGGAGATGCGCGAGGAGCGAACCGACGCCGGCGGCATCCTGAGGCTGCCGGACGGGACGCACGGCGGGATAAGGTTGCGGCTGGCGCCTTAGTAGTGCGGGTTGGGGGCCGGCGAGATTCTGAACTCAAGAGCCCCTCACCGCGCCCCGAACCTGCTCACCATCTCGAAGATGGCCGCCCCGTGCTCCTCCACCGTACGGAGCCCGATGCCCTTGATCTCGAGCAACTCGGCCGCGCTCGCGGGCCGCAGCGCGGCAATCCGCCGCAGCACGGCGTCGCTGAGAATGCGGAACGCCGGCAAGCGCCGCTTTTCCGCCTCGCGCTTACGCCAGGCGCGGAGGGTGGCCTCAATCGCCGCGTCCGGCTTCGGCTCCTCGGGCGCCGGCCCGGGCTCCGCCGGCACGGGCTTCTTCGGCTTCGCCTTGCGCTTCCGCCCCGGCGCGGCCACCTCCTCGTGCAGCGCCACCTGCACCGGGATCGAATCCTCCAGCGCCCGCCCGGTCGCGCTCAGCCGCACCTTCCGATAGCGCACCGTTTTCCCGTCCTTCTCGAAAGTGGCCTCGGTCAGCTCCGCCAGCCCCGCGCGAGCCAGCGCACCCAGCAACTTCTCGAAGGCTCCGCGCTCCACCAGCCCATCCGGGAACAGGTCCATGTACACCCGCCCCGAGGCGCGTTCGCCGGTCGCCTTGAGGCGCCGCACCACCCGCCCGAGCGCCTCTTGCTCGACCGCCGTCGGCGCCCGCCAAGCCTGCGCCTCGCACTCCGCCGGCGCGCAGAAATCGCAGATCCCGCAGCGCGCAATCCCGTCGCGGTCGCCGAAGTAGCGCACCAGCGCGGTCATCCGGCATTCGTGCGATTCGGCGAAGCGCAGCATCTGGTCCAGGTGCGCCAGTTTCCGCTTGGCCTGGGCCAGGTAGGAGCTGCGCCAGTTCTCGGGGCCGCGCACCACCAGATCGCCCGCATCCACCAGCGCCCCGCTGTGCACCCACAGCTTGTCGAGCGCCGTCTCGAACGTCTCCGGCGGCAAACCGGCGCGCCGCTCCAGCTCTTCCTTCTCCAGCGGCTGTTCCGACAGCGCGGCGAAGATGCGATCCAGCACCGACACGTCCGGGTAGTCCCGCTCGTAAAAGTAATCGTGCGTGTGCCGGTCCGCGTATGAATGCATGAGGATCGCGCGCGACGGAGCCCCGTCGCGGCCAGCCCTCCCGATCTCCTGGTAGTACGCCTCAAGGCTTCCCGGCAGCGCGGTATGGACCACGGTCCGCACGTCCGGCTTGTCGATCCCCATCCCGAAGGCAATGGTCGCCACGATCACCTCGGTCGTGCCCCCTAGGAACGCCGCCTGCACCCTGTCGCGCTGGTCCGCCGCCAGCCCGGCGTGATACGCCGAAGCGGAAAAGTCCGCGCGCAGCGCCGCCGCCACCCCGGCGGCCTGCGCCCGAGTCGGCACGTAGACGATGGCCGGCCGCCGGTCCGCGCCCATCAGCAGTTCCCGCGTCTTCTCCGTGCGCACGCCCGGCGGCGCCTCGACCGCCTCGATGGCGATGTTGCTCCGCCGGAAGCCGTGAATCGCCGAAAGCGCCTGCTTAAGCCCGAGTTGCTCGAGGATGTCGCGCTGCACCAGCGGCGTCGCCGTGGCCGTCAGCGCCACTACCGGCGCCGGCCGCAGCGATGGCACATGCCGGCCCAGCATGCGGTAGTCGGGGCGGAAGTCGTGGCCCCACTCCGATATGCAGTGCGCCTCGTCGATCGCCACCAGCGCCGGCTTCCGCTTCGCCAGCATCTCCGGAAAGCCGGGCACCCGCAGGCGCTCCGGCGCGATGAACAAAAACTCCAGCCGCCCGTTCAGATAGTCGAGGCAGGCCCGGCGCGACGCGGCGTGGTCGCGGCCCGAGTGCACCCGGTCGGCGCGGATCCCGCGCGCGGCGAGCTGCGCCACCTGGTCCTCCATCAGCGCGATCAGCGGGCTGACCACCAGCGTCGTTCCCCCGCGCGCGATCCCGGGCAACTGGTAGCACAGCGACTTGCCCGAGCCCGTCGGCATCACCAGCAGCACATCCCGGCCCGCGATCAGCGCCCGGCACACTGCCTCCTGATTCGGACGGAAATCCGCGAACCCGAAACGCGAGTGCAGGAGTTCCTTGAGATCGCCGCACACCCTGGGACTGGCGCCCGATTCCTGCGGTAGGAAACACGCAGGCTGTCCCCGGTTTCGGTTTTGTCCCCGGTTTACCTTGGCCACCACCTCGGTCACGTACCTCTCGATCCCCTCCAGGAACGGCGGCAACTGCGCCGCGCCGCGGTGGATGCGGTTCAGATACGCTTCCCACTGGCCGGTCATGGCCGGGCTTTTCACCTCCGGGTGGACCACCTCGATCAGGTGGATGCCCTTCTCGGTGGCGGCCAGGCTCTTGCCCTCCCGCACCAGGAACCCGCGTTTCAGCAGCAGCTCGATGATGGCTGCCCGCGTGGCCGGCGTCCCCAGCCCGCACGCTTTCATCGCGTCGGAAAGTTCCTTGTCGTCGAGCGTCTTGCCCGCCGTTTCCATCGCGGTGAGCAGCGTGGCCTCGGTGAAGCGCTTGGGGGGGCGGGTGCGCTTTTTGAGCGCCTCGGCGCCGGTGACCGTTTGCGGCTGCCCTTCGGCCAGTCGCGGCGGGAGCGCCTGCGGCTCCTCCTCGGCGGGCTTCTTGCTCTTCCTCTCCGGCGCCAAATCGAGCAGCTTCCAGCCCACCTGCTCGACCGCCGTCCCCGAGCTGTGGTAGCGGTCCA
>JBBTDS010000519.1:4323-9861 GCA_038060875.1 Acidobacteriota bacterium
GATCGCCGTGATCACCGTGGTCACCAACCAGATGTGGTCGTCGTGCCAGGCGCTCAGTAGCCGGCGGCAGACCAGGTCGAAAATCTTCCGCTCGTCGGGCGAGAGCGATGCCTTCACCGGCGGCGTGCCCGTCGGAATGATCGCGTGGTGGTCGGTGACCTTGGTATCGTCGACGAAACGCCGCCCCAACGGGCGCTCGCCCGTCCCCGGCGCCAGCAGCTCGCGGTACGGCGCTTCTATCGCGGCCACGATCTCGTTGAGTGTGCCCGCCACGTCGCGCGTCAGGTGCCGGCTGTCGGTCCGCGGGTAGCTGAGCAGCTTGTGCGTTTCATAGAGCGCCTGCGCCAGGTCGAGCGTCGTCTGCGCGCTGAAGCCGAACAGCCGGTTGGCGTGGCGTTGCAGCTCGGTCAGATCGTAGAGCAGTGGCGGGGCCATCCGCTGCGTCTCCGAGCCGGCCGATGCGATCCGCGCCTCGCCGCTGCGCGCCCGCTCGACGACGCGCCAGGCCTCGACGCCGTCCGCCGGCAGCCGCGTTTGCCGCGTGCCCTCCTTCTCCACAAACCACGTGCCCTTGTACGAGCTCCCCGGCTCAGGCGAGAACGTGGCCACCACTTCCATGTAGTCTTCGGGGACGAAGGTGCGGATGGCCAGCTCGCGCTCGACCAGCATCGCCAGCGTCGGCGTCTGCACACGCCCGACCGAAAGCTGCTCGTTCTCGGCCAGCGTGTAGGCGCGCGAGAGATTCATCCCCACCAGCCAGTCGGCCCGGCTGCGCGCCCGCGCCGCGTCGGCCAGCGCGTCGTAGTCCCGCCCGTTTTTCAGCTCGGCGAACCCCCGCAGGATCGCCGCCGGCGTGAGCGACGAAATCCAGAGCCGCTGGAACGGTTTCTGGCAGCCGGCCGCCTCGTAGATGTAGCGGAAGATCAGCTCGCCCTCGCGCCCGGCGTCGGTGGCGCACACGACGCGGTCCACCTTGGGCGAAGTGAGGATTTTGCGGACCACCTCGAACTGGTCCTTGGTCTGCTCGAGGACCACCAGCGGCCATTCGCGCGGCAGGATCGGCAGCAAGTCGCGCCGCCACTGCCGCCACTCCGGCCGGATCTCGTGCGGCTGCGCCAGCCCAACGAGATGCCCGACAGCCCAGGTGACGGTGTACCCGTTCCCATGCAGATACCCCTTTCCCTGCTGCCGCGCGCCCAGCACGCGCGCCAGGTCCCGCGCCACCGACGGCTTCTCGGCCAGCACCGCCACCATCCCGCCGCTCTCCGACATCAGAACAAGGATAACCCCGCCAGGGCTGAGACCGAGCCGCGACCATCAGGCAGTGGTTGGCCCCCTGGGTTCGCAGTCGTCTTGAACGCCGGAAACTCGCGGAGGATGGCGAGGCCGCATCGGTGACGCAGCGTCTTGCGCTTGCCGGCGAGCGCATGGGTCGCGCCAGGTGACTGTACCAGAGCGGGACCGGGCGGAGTAAGCTGAGAGCCATGGGCCGTGCTGTGTTGATCCTCGGAGTGCTGGCGGCGGTGCTGAGCCCAGCGCCGACACTGCGGGATGGCTTTCAGAAGCCGCCCGAGGACGCCAAGGTGATGGTGCGGTGGTGGTGGTTCGGGCCGGCAGTGACGCGGGCGGAGCTCGAACGCGAGATGAAGCTCATGAAAGCCGGAGGCTTCGGCGGCTTCGAGGTGCAGCCGGTCTACCCGCTGGCGCTGGACGATCCGGCGCGGGGGCTGGTGAACCTGCGTTACCTCTCGCCGGAGTTCCTCGACGCGGTCCGCTTCACCGCCGCGACGGCGCGAAAGCTGGGCCTGCGCATGGACATGACGCTGGGCAGCGGCTGGCCGTTCGGCGGCCCGCACATATCGCCGGCGCAAGCGGCGGGGCGGCTGCGGCTGGAGCGGGTGCGGATTGAGGCGGGCGCGACGTCGCTGCCGCTGCCGCCGGGCAAGCCGGGCGAGCAGTTCGTGGCGGCGTTCGCCGTGGATGAGCGGCTGGGGAGCCGCCGAGATCTCGTGCTCGTCGATGACGGCGGCCCGCGGCTGCTGACGCCGCCGGCGAGCGGCCCCCGCGTCGGGCTGGTGTTCTTCGCCGGCCACACCGGGCAAATGGTGAAGCGCGCGGCGGTGGGCAGCGAAGGCTACGTCCACGATCACTATGACCGCGCGGCGCTGGAGACCCACCTGGAGGCGGTGGGAGAGAAGCTGGCGGCGGCGGCCGGGCCGGGCTCAATCCGCGCCGTGTTCTGCGACAGCCTGGAGGTGTTCGGCTCGGACTGGACGCCGCGGCTGCTGGAGGAGTTTCAGAGGCGGCGCGGCTACGACCTGCGTCCCTGGCTGCCGGCGCTGGTGGCGGACATCGGAGAGAAGACCTCGGCGGTGCGCCACGACTGGGGTCAGACGCTGACCGAGCTGCTGGACGAGCAGTTCCTGGCGCCGCTACTTGAATGGTGCCGCCGCCATGACATGCTGCTGCGGGTGCAGGGCTACGGCGTACCGCCGGCCAGCCTCTCCAGCTACTCGCTGGTGGACCTGCCCGAGGGCGAGGGGGCGCACTGGAATGCGTTCAGCACCTCGCGCTGGGCCTCCTCGGCGGCGCACAACTTCGGGCGGCCGGTGGCCTCCTCGGAGACCTGGACCTGGATACATTCGCCGGTGTTCCGCGCCACGCCGCTCGACTTCAAGGCCGAAGCGGACCAGCACTTCCTGGAGGGGATCACGCAGTTGATCGGGCACGGCTGGCCCTACTCGCCCACGGCAGTGGGCAAGCCGGGCTGGCGTTTCTACGCGGCCGGGGTGATGAACGATCACAATCCCTGGTGGCACGTGATGCCGGACCTGACGGCCTACCTGGCGCGCGTCTCGTTCATGCTGCGGCAGGGCGAGCCGGTGAGCGACGTGGCGCTGTACGCACCCACGCACGATGCCTGGGCCAGCTTCACCGCGGGCCGGGTTTCGCTGTCGCAGGCCATCAGCGAGCGGATCGGGCCGAGGGTGATCCCGCGGCTGCTGGAAGCGGGCTACAACTTCGACCTGGTGGATGACGACGCTATTACCGAGCTCGGGCGAGTGCGGAACGGGCGGCTGGTGCTGGGCCGGCACGGCTTTCGCATCGTGGTGCTCCCCGGCGTGGAGCGTTTGCCGGCGGCGACGCTGGAGCGGCTGCGCGAGTTCGCGCGAGGCGGCGGCAGCGTGGTGGCCACGCGGCGGCTGCCGACGGCGGAAACAGGGGAGATTGCGCGCCTCGTGAAAGAGGAGAACGAAGAACTGGACCGCGTGCTGGCCGCGGCGCACCGGCCGGATGTGATCCTCACGCCGCCGGCGCCGGAGATCGGCTTCGTGCACCGCAGCACGGGGTCCGGCGAAGTTTACTTTCTGGCTAACACCGGCAACGCGCGCCGCAGCGTGAAGGCGAACTTCCGCGTGACGGGCCGGCGCGCCGAGTGGTGGAACGCGTTCAGCGGCGAGGTGACGGCGGCGGAGATCCTGGGGCAAACGAAAGACGGCACGGAGATCGCGCTGGACCTGGAGCCGTACGGCTCGCGGCTGCTGGTGTTCAGCGAAGGAGCCGCAGCGGCGGTCGTGAAGCCGCGCGCCGTTCTGTTGCCCGCGCTGGACCTCAGCCGTGACTGGGACGTGACGTTCGAAGAGGGCGCTCGAAAGGTTCGCATGGAGCGGCTGCGCTCGTGGACGGAGGAGGCGGCGACGCGCTTCTACTCGGGGCGGGCGACGTACCGGAAGACGGTTTCGGTTGCGGCCGAGTACCTGCTGAAGGGCGCACGGCTGAAGCTGGACTTCGGCGAGGCCAGGCCGGTGACGCCCGGTCCGGCGCGCGGGTTCCGCACCTGGCTGAAGGCGCCGGTGCGGGAAGCGGCCGAGGTCTTGGTTAACGGCCAGCGGGCGGGCAGCGTGTGGTGTCCTCCCTATGAGATCGACGTCACCAAGCTGCTGCGGGCGGGCGAGAACATGTTCGAGGTGATCGTCTCGAACCTGGCGATCAACCGCATGGCCGGCGAGCCGCCGCCGGACTACAAGCCGCTGATCGCCAAATACGGCGACCGCTTCCAGCCGCAGGACCTGGAAAACCTGAAGCCGCTCGAGTCAGGTCTCGTGGGCGCGATGCGGCTGGTGGCGTACTGATTCAGTCTCCCGGTTGGCGAGCATGGCAATGACGCCGGGGAGGTCAACGCTGCGCGCCTGGACTATTCAAGCCGTGGCCGTGTGGGAGCGGTTTCAGCAGTGCGGCGTGCTGCATGCGGATGGCCGCCGGATTTGTCGCCACTTTCGACCGGCGTACCGGTGGCTGATGGAGCAAATGGCGCAGCGCATTCCAGATTACTCCGGGTGCTTCCCCATCTGGTTCTGGCACTCTCCGAAGCCGGATCTACGGCACGGAGGTCACCTCGCGAGTGGTGAGTGCGGCGTGCGAATCGAGTTGGAGCTGCCCCGCGAACGCGTCCTGCTGTTCGACTTCCAGACCTGGCACTGTGTGCTCAATCGCTGGCACCTGTCGCTCTCACGGCGGGAGAGCCGGGAATGGGATCGGAAGACCAAAGGCTTCGACCAGCACGCGACGCCGCTCCCGCCGCCGCTTGAAGCAGAGCTCCAGGCGAGCTGGGAACGGGTGTTCGAATTCGACCGCCTGAGGCGTACGAAGCTGTGGGGGCCAGTTGAGGAGATCCAGGGCGTGACCGAATGCGTCCTGCTGGAAGAGGTGCGGCGCGCGGACGAATTCGCCGGCAGGTAATAACCGTCGTCGGCCGCCACCACGCCGGTATACCCATTGGTGTAACATTGGAGGTACGAGGTCTGCATGCTCAAGAAGCTGACCAAACACGGCAACAGCCTCGCCTTGGTCATCGATCGGCCGATTCTCGATCTGCTGAAGATCGACACCGAAACCTCGCTCGAAATCAGCACCGACGGCAAGCGCCTGATCGTCGCGCCCGCCGAAATGTCCGGGCGTCGGAAGAAGTTCAACGCGGCTCAGGAGTGGGCACACAAGCGGTACGGGAAGGCATTCAAGAAGTTGGCCGAGTGAGCCTCGTGCCTGAACCGCATGGAACCACTGTTCTTGTCACTCGACGAAGTGCTTGAGATCCATCAGCAGCAGATCGAGCTGTATGGCGGGTCGGCTGGCCTCCGTGATGCCGCCGGGATCGAGTCTGCGGTAGCGACCCCGCAGGCCACTTTCGGCGGCGAGTTCCTACATGCGTCGATCCCGGCCATGGCGGCGGCCTACCTCTTTCACATCTGCCAGAACCACCCGTTCATTGACGGCAACAAGCGCGTCGGCGCGAATGCCGCGATCACTTTTCTGCTCATGAACGGGTGGGAGCCGACTTTCGCGGAAGATGAGCTTGTCGAACTCGTTCTCTCGGTGGCGTCAGGTACAAGCGGGAAGGCCGCGCTGACCGCGCTCTTTGAATCGCGGTGCCGACCGATCCGGAACGCCGAGGCGGAGTCAGGCGCCGGCTGGACTATCACTGGCCGTAAGCCGCCTGCACCTGCTTCTTGATGAACTCCAGGTCGCGGGCGATGGCGG
>JBBTDS010000520.1:0-3265 GCA_038060875.1 Acidobacteriota bacterium
CTAGCCGCGGAACCGCTGCGGTACAATCGACAGGTGCGCGTTGCGGTCGCGCTGTTGGCGCTGGGTGTGGCCTGGGGGCAGGCCCCGCTGGAGAACACCGGCAAGCCCATGCGGGTGGAGTCGCCGTGCAGCGAGGAAGACATCCGCGCCCTCGGACTGACGTGCACGGCCGAGCACCCGTGTCCCGTCTACCTGGAGCTGGCGCAGATGGAGCGGGTGGGCGAGAAGATCTTCCTCACCGGCAACCTCCACACCGAAGCGGTTACGCTGATGTCGGTGCTGCTGGCGAGTGCAGACGGCGGCAAGAACTGGCACGAGCCGCACGAGCGGATCCGCGCCGCCGGGCTGGACCAGATCCAGTTCCTCGATTACGAAGCGGGCTGGGCGGCCGGCTACGTGCTCCAGCCGCTGCCGCGCGACCCGTTCCTGCTGCTGACCAGCGACGGCGGCAAGATCTGGCGCCGGCGCCCCATCTGGGGCGAGAGCAAGGTGGGCGCGATCGAGCACTTCTGGTTCGAAGACCGCAAGCACGGGCTGCTGTGGATGGACCGCACATCGTCCGCCGACGGCGGCCGCTACGAGTTCTACGAGTCGATGACCGGCGGCGAGAGTTGGATGCTGCGCCAGGTAGTTGACCGCCTGGGCGCCAAGCCGGCGGGCAGGCCGCCGAATCCCAACTGGCGGTTGCGGGCGGATGCGGCCACCAAGTCGTACCTGATTGAACAGCGGGCGCCGAAGTGGCAAACGGTGGCCAGCTTCCTGATTGCGGTCGGGGAATGCAAGGAGACGGTGGCGGAGACGCCGCCGCCGGCGGAGGTCCCCCCGAAGTGAAGCGCCGCGATCCCATCGAGCTCGAGCTGTTCCGCCACCTGCTGGTATCGATCGCCGAGGAGATGGGGGCGGTGCTGCGGAAGAGCTCCTATTCGGCCAACATCAAGGAGCGGCGCGACTACTCCTGCGCGGTGTACGATGCCGGCGGCGAGACGGTGGCGATGGGCGACCACATGCCGGTGCACCTCGGCGCGATGCCGCTCTCGGTGCGCCACGCGAGGGAGGCGTTCGCGCTCGGCCCCGGCGACGTGGTCATCCTCAACGACCCGTTTTGCGGCGGCACGCACCTGCCCGACATCACCGCGGTAGCCGGGGTGTTCTTGAGCGCTGGCCGGGCGCGGGGCTGCGGCGCGGCGAAGCCGGCGTTCCTGGTGGCCAGCCGCGCCCATCACGCCGACGTGGGCGGCATGAGTCCCGGATCGATGCCGCTGGCGCGGGAGATCTACCAGGAGGGCATCCGCATTCCGCCCGTGCTGCTGATGCGCCGCGGGCGGCTGGACGCCGGCCTGATGCGGCTGGTGCTGGCCAACGTGCGCACGCCGGAGGAGCGCGAGGGAGACCTGCTGGCGCAACTGGCGGCCATGCGGCGCGGCGAAGCCCGGCTGCTGGAACTGGTGCGCAAGCACGGCATCGAGCGTGTGAGGCTCAACATGCGCGAGCTTCAGGACTACAGCGAACGCATGATGCGCGCGGCCATCCGGCGGCTGCCCGAGGGCGCCTACCGCTTCGAGGATTACCTCGACGACGACGGCGTCTCGGCGCGCCCGGTGAAGGTCGCGGTGACGGTGACGCTCAAGGACGGCGCGGCGCGGGTGGATTTCTCCGGCTCGGATCCACAGACCGAGGGGCCGGTGAACGCCAACTACGCGATCGCGGTCTCGGCGACGATGTACGTCTTCCGCTGCCTGGTGAGCGAGGACGTGCCGTACACGGCGGGGCTGATGCGGCCCATCGAGGTGTTGGCGCCGGCGGGGACGGTGGTGAACGCCCTGCCGCCGGCGGCCATGGCCGCGGGCAACGTCGAGACCTCGCAGCGCATCACCGACGTGCTGCTGGGCGCGCTCGCGCAGGCGGCGCCGGAGCGGATCCCCGCGGCCAGCTCGGGCACGATGAACAACCTCAGCGTCGGCGGCTGGGACCCCATCCGCGGCCGGCCGTTCGCCTATTACGAGACGGTGGCCGGGGGCATGGGAGCGTCGGCGCGCGGCCCGGGCCAGAGCGCGGTCCACACCCACATGACCAATAGCTGGAACACGCCGGTGGAGGCGCTCGAACATCAGTACCCGCTGCGGCTGCGCGCCTACTCGGTGCGGGCCGGCTCGGGCGGCGGCGGGGCCGGGCGCGGCGGCGACGGCATCGTGCGCGAGTTCGAGTTCCTGGCCGCGGGCCAGGCGACAATCCTCAGCGACCGGCGCCGGCGCGGGCCTTACGGGCTGGCGGGCGGCGGCGACGGGCAGCCGGGGCGGAACTCGCTGCGACGGGGACGGAGGGTGATGCCGCTTTCGGGCAAAGCGACGTTCGAGGTGCGCTCGGGCGACGTGCTGCGGGTCGAGACCCCGGGTGGTGGGGGTTACGGGTCCCGATCGGGTATCATGTAACATTGCACTCAGCCCCCACAGCCACCCGCATGCGATTGAGCCGGCGCCAGGCCGTCGCGCTCGTGCTTTTCTGCACACTGCTGGGCGCCGCCGGCCAAGTGCTTTTGAAGCTGGGCGCGAACACCCTCGGCCAGAGCGCCAGCCCCCTGGCCATGGTGACGAACCCGCAGATTTTTTTCGGCTACGTCCTCTACGGGCTGATGACGGCTCTGTTCACGGTGGCGCTGCGGGATGAGGAACTCTCGATCCTCTACCCGATCATAGCACTCACCTACGTTTGGGTGACCGGGCTTTCGGTGTGGTTGTTCCATGACAGCTTCAACATAGCGAAGGCGGCGGGCGTGGCAACGATTGTGATCGGCGTCGCCGTTCTCGGCCGGAACGGAAAGAAGACGTGACTGCGACGCCCGTTTCTTCGATGCTGCTGGTGGTGACTGCCTCGGTCGTCGGCTCATTTGGCGCGGTGTTTCTGAAGTCCGGCGCCGCCCGGCTGCATTTCAACCTGCGGCATCTCCTCTCCAACTACCGGCTGGCGCTCGGGGTGGGGCTGTTCCTGTTCTCCTCTTACTTCTTCGTGCTCGGGGTGCGCAAGGGCGAGCTGAGCGTGCTGTACCCGATCGTTTCGCTGGGCTACGTCTGGACGCTGTTGTGGTCGCGGCTGTTCTTCAAGGAGCCCTTTACCCGGAACAAGCTCCTGGGCCTGTTCCTGATCCTGCTGGGGATCGCGCTGATGGGGCTGGGAGCGCGGTAACTGCGACAACCCGCGTACCATTGCATCGGCCCCGGATTTGCTGTACATTCGGGGTGGAGCGGCGTATGTCGATGCTAAAGAAATT
>JBBTDS010000521.1:0-13058 GCA_038060875.1 Acidobacteriota bacterium
CAGACCGACGGCTATGTCGCTTACGATCAGGTGGGCGGGCCGAAGATGGTGCACGCCGCCTGTTGGGCGCAGGCCAGAAGGAAGTTCTACGAGGCGGCAAAGCTCAACCCCGGCGATGCGGCTGAGCAACAACCTCGCCGAGAACTCGATGCGCCCGGTGGCCCTGGGACGGAAGAACTGGATCCACATCGGCAGCCCGCAGGCCGGGCCGAAGGTGGCGGCCATTCTGTCCATCGTCGAAAGTTGCCGCCGCCTGAAGATTCCGGTGCGCGCCTACCTGGCCGCCGTCCTGCCCGGCTTCGGCGAACGCCAGCACGTACCGAAGAGCCATGTCGCCCTTAAAGGGACTCAAAAGGCACTCCAGGCGAGTTGCCCCGTCGATTCCTGTCCCGCCTTTCCAGACCCATTCACGCACGCCGCCCCCGGAGCGAACGACCGCCGCCAGATGCCTCGGTGCTGCCTGGAGCAAGCTGATGGCCTCAATCAGATTGGACTTGCCGGACGCGTTGGGACCGATCAGCACGTTCAGGCGCTCAAGGTCAAGGGTCATGTCCTTGAAGGAGAGAACGTTCTGGAGAGTGATTGATCGCAACAGCATGGTTGACTAGATTCTACTTTGAGCCGCCGGGAGATGCCATGCGAATCACCTTTTCCCGCTCGCCGCGCTCCCAGGCGGCGTGGATTTCCGGCTCGGGCAGGCCGGCGAGGCGGCCGACGAGGATGAAGGCCGGCAGCGCGTGGCCGAGCGACTTCCAGCGGGCCATCTGGACCAGCGCGGGCAGGGCGCGCTCGCGAAGGTGTTCGAGCACCGAGGGAGTACGGCTCTCGGTGAGATGCACGAGCGCCATCGCGGCCTTGTTGCGGTCGCTCCAGACGATCGAGTTAAGCATCTCGACAAACCAGGTAGGCGAGATGCGGAGGCCGAGGTCGGGTTCGCGGCCGGCCAGCACGGCGATGGCGCCCAGCGCCCGCATGGCATTGTTGCGCACGGTCTCGTCGGCGTCCTGCATGGCGTACTGGAGATCATCGACCACGCCGGACTGGCGCGGCGCGTAGCCGATCACATGAGCGGCGATGGCGCGCTGTTCCTCGTGCATCGAGGTGCGCAAGACCTGGCGCAGCAAGGCGACGTTCTCCTCGGCGAAGGCGCGGAACTGTTCCTGGAGCCGGCGGCAGGCCGGGTCGGCCATCAGCGAATACCCTCGGGAGAGGTCTTCGGCCGCTTCACCGCGGCGCACCGCCTGTTCCAGTGCGTTCAGGAAGCGGCGGTAGGTCTCGGCGATCTCCTCGGGCAGCGAGACGTTCTCCCGCGGGGGGTAGCGGAATTGAAAGCGGGGCGCGCCCTTCTCCTCGATGCCGATGTAGAGGATGGCGCGGTCGCCCTCGCAGCAGACGGCGGCCACGTGGGCGCGGACCACCTCGGGGAGCTGCTCGAGCCGTTCTTCGAGCTTCGCCTTGGAGGCGGGCAGGCGGTCGCCCTCCTGGATCTTGAGCAGCTTGCGAAGCCGCTCCTCGCTGACGCGCTGCTGGCCGTAGAAGTCAATGACGCCGATGCGCGGGATCTGGGCCAGCAGCAGGGCGGGCGCCAGCAGCGCAGGCAGAATGAGCCTCACATCAGTTTGACGCTCCGGCGGCAGCCCCGGCTACAGGCTACGCCTGCTTTTGCGCCAGCTCGCCGATGACCGGCAGCATCACCTTCTGGCCCTGGTAGGCCTTCCACATCAGGTAGAGCCACAGCACCAGGATCGCCAGCCAGAGCACCATGTAGGTCAGGCCCAGGAGGGACCCCAGCCAGAATGAGATGGCGAACATGATCGTCGAGAATATCGTCAGGGCGATCGAAAGGATGACCATCCCCACTGAGAAGAAGATGGACTGAAAAGCGTGGAAGCGCACTGCCTTGTTCTGGTTGTAAGGAGCGACCACCAGAAAGATGATCCCGGTGATGAATCCAGCCAGATAGCAGAGCGCCGCAGCCACGTTATCGCTCATGCCTCCGGCGCCGGCCGCTGGCGGCGGGGACGCCGGCTGCTGGCTGGCTGGGGGCGCGCCCGGCGCCTCCCCAACCGCGGCACCACACTTAGGGCAGAACCGGCCCTCGACGGTTGAACCACAACTAGCGCAAAAAGCCATTGGTTTCCTCCAATCCCAACAAATGTACTCTTCCTGCCGCGGCGGCGCAAGGCCGGCCGCCCCTACACGATCCCTCCTCCGGCGAGCAGGCGGATGCCGCCGAGCAGCACGGCGATGGCGCACAACACCAGGCCGGCAATGGCCGTGCCCTTGCGCGCATCGCGGCTGGTCGCCAGCGCGATGATGCTGACGACGAGGCCGGCGAAGGCGAAGGGAATGTTGATCCAGTTCAGCGCGCCGAGACACGGGAAGAAGGCGACGAACATCCCGAGGAGGGCCAGTATCCCCCAAACCAGACTCAGTACCTGCATGGGCTTCCTCCTAGCGTCCAGACAACTTTACTCGCTAGGCCCGGTGGTTGGCAAGTCGGCGGCGCGGGGCGAGGCCGGTCGGTTGGCAACCGGCGTTCGATTCAACGGCGGTGGAAGATCAAATTAGTGAAAGCGTAGCCTGTCACCGAATTGGGACCGAGAAGTCCTATACTGAGGATTCACATGACAAGAAAGAAAGTAACGATCGACGGCAACGAGGCGACCGCCTACACGGCCTACCACGTCAACGAAGTCTGCGCCATTTATCCGATCACGCCCTCCTCGCCGATGGGCGAGTGGGCCGACGAATGGTCGGCCAAGGGCAAGCCCAACATCTGGGGCGCGGTCCCCACGGTAGTGGAGATGCAGAGCGAGGCCGGCGCGGCCGCGGCGCTGCACGGGGCGCTGCAAGCCGGCGCGCTGGGCAGCACCTTCACTGCCGCCCAGGGCCTGCTGCTGATGATCCCGGAGATGTACAAGATCGCCGGCGAGCTGACGCCGGCCACCATCCACGTCTCGGCGCGCACGGTGGCCACCCACGCGCTGTCGATCTTCGGGGACCACAGCGACGTGATGGCCACGCGGCAGACGGGCTGGGGGCTGCTGTGCTCCAACAGCGTGCAGGAAGCGATGGACCTGGCGCTGATCGCCGAGACGGCCACGCTGGAGTCGCGGATACCGTTCCTGCACTTCTTCGACGGTTTCCGCACCTCGCACGAGGTGGCCAAGATCGAGCAACTGACGCTGGACGACATGCGGGCGATGATCCCGGACGAGATGGTGCGAGCCTACCGCTCGCGGGCGATGACGCCGGATAAGCCCGTCCTGCGCGGCACGGCGCAGAACCCGGACGTCTTCTTCCAGGCGCGCGAGACCGTGAACCCGTACTACCTGGCCTGCCCGACCATCGTACAGCAGGTGATGGACCAGTTCGCCGGCATAGTCGGGCGGCAGTACCACCTGTTCGACTACCTGGGCGCGCCGGACGCCGAGCTGGTGATGGTGCTGATGGGCTCGGGGGCCGAGGTGGCTCACGAGCTGGTGGAGTACCTGGTCGAGCGCGGCGAGAAGATCGGCCTGGTCAAGGTGCGGCTGTTCCGGCCGTTCTCGGTGGAGAGTTTCGTCGCGGCGCTGCCGGCGACGGTAAAGAAGATTGCGGTGCTGGACCGGACCAAGGAGCCGGGCGCGGTCGGCGAACCGCTCTACCAGGACGTGATCACCGCCTTGAGCGAAGCGCTGGCGGCCGGCCGGGCGCCGTTCGAGAAGATGCCGGTAGTCATCGGCGGGCGCTACGGGCTGTCGTCGAAGGAATTCACGCCGGCGATGATCAAGGCCGTCTTCGACGAGCTGGCCAAGGGCAACCCCAAGAACCATTTCACGGTGGGCATCAACGATGACGTAACGCAGACCAGCCTGGACTACGATCCCGACTTCACGACCGAAGACCCGCGGACGGTGCGGGCGCTGTTCTACGGACTGGGCGCCGACGGCACGGTGAGCGCCAACAAGAACTCGATCAAGATCATCGGCGAGGAGACGGACAACTACGCCCAGGGCTACTTCGTCTACGACTCGAAGAAAGCGGGGGCGGTGACGATCTCGCACCTGCGGTTCGGTCCCAAGCCGCTGCACTCCAGCTACCTGATCACCCAGGCCAGTTTCGTCGCCTGCCACCAGTTCTCGTTCCTGGAGCGGTTCGACATGCTGAAGCCGGCCGCGCCGGGGGCGACCTTCCTGCTGAACAGCCTGTACGGGCCGGAGGAGGTCTGGGACCGGCTGCCGCGCACGGTGCAGCGGCAAATCATCGACAAGAAGCTGCGCTTCTTCATCATCGACGCCTACAAGGTGGCCGGCGAGACCGGCATGGGCAGCCGCATCAACACCATCATGCAGACCTGCTTCTTCGCCATCAGCGGCATCCTGCCGCGCGAGGAAGCGATCGAGGCCATCAAGCGGGAGATCGAGAAGACTTACGGCAAGCGCGGCGAGGCGGTGGTGCGGAAGAACTTCGCCGCGGTGGACGCGGCGCTGGGCCACCTGCACGAGTTGAAGACGCCCGGCCAGGTGACGAGCAGGTTCGACCTGCGGCCGCCGGTGCCGCCGCAGGCGCCGGAGTTCGTGCGGAAGACGCTGGCCGCGATCATCGCCGGCGAGGGCGACTCGGTGCCGGTCAGCGCCTTCCCGGTGGACGGCACCTTCCCCACCGCCACCACGCAGTGGGAGAAGCGCAACATCGCGCTGGAGATCCCGGTATGGGACGAAGAGCTGTGCATCCAGTGCGGCAAGTGCGTGCTGGTGTGCCCGCACGCCACGATCCGGGCCAAGGTTTTCGACGAGGCGCTGCTGGCCAACGCGCCGCCGGCTTTCAAGGCGGTGCCGGCCCGCTGGCGCGAGTTCAAGGAGATGAAGTACTCGCTCCAGGTCGCGCCGGAGGACTGCACCGGCTGCACCCTGTGCGTGGAAGTCTGCCCGGTCAAGAGCAAGACCGAGGCCAAGCACAAGGCGCTGAACATGGCGGCGCAGACGCCGCTGCGCGAGCAGGAGCGGCTCAACTGGGAGTTCTTCCTCACCCTGCCGGAGATGGACCGGCGGGTGCTGAACTTCACCCAGGTGAAGGACGCGCAACTGCTCCAGCCGCTGTTCGAGTTCTCGGGCGCCTGCACCGGCTGCGGCGAGACACCCTACATCAAGCTCATGACGCAGCTCTTCGGGGACCGCGTGTTGATCGGCAATGCCACCGGCTGCTCGTCGATTTACGGCGGCAACCTGCCGACGACGCCGTACGCGGTCAACCCCGACGGGCGCGGGCCGGCCTGGAACAATTCGCTGTTTGAGGACACCGCCGAGTTCGCCCTCGGCATGCGGCTGGCGCTGAACCAGCAGAGCGCCTACGTGCGGGAGCTGGCGAAGCGGGTGGCCGGGACCATCGGCGACGAGCTGGCCACGGCGCTGCTCAACGCGGACCAGTCCGGCGAGAAGGGCATCCAGGAGCAGCGCGAGCGGGTCGTGCTGCTGAGACAAAAGCTGGCGGGCCTCGACACGCTGGAGGCGCGCGACCTGCAGGCGGTGGCCGACCTGCTGGTGAAGAGGAGCGTCTGGGGCGTGGGCGGCGACGGGTGGGCCTACGACATCGGCTACGGCGGGTTGGATCACGTGCTGGCCTCGGGCGAGAACGTGAACCTGCTGGTGCTGGACACCGAGGTGTACTCGAACACCGGCGGGCAGATGTCGAAGGCGACCCCGCTGGGGGCGGTAGCCAAGTTCGCCTTCGGGGGCAAGCCGCGGCCGAAGAAGGACCTGGCGCTGATGGCGATGAGCTACGGCAGCGTCTACGTGGCCCGGGTGGCCTTCGGGTCCAACGACATGCAGACGGTGAAGGCGTTCCTGGAGGCCGAGGCCTACGAGGGGCCGTCGCTCATCATCGCTTACAGCCACTGCATCGCCCACGGCTACGACCTTAGCCACGGCCTGGACCAGCAGAAGGCGGCGGTGCAGAGCGGCTGTTGGCCGCTGTTCCGCTACAACCCCGCGCTGGCCCAACAGGGCAAGAACCCGCTGCAACTGGATTCCAAGGCGCCGACGCTGGGGCTGGACAAGTACATCTACAACGAGACGCGCTACTCGATGCTGAAGCACAGCCAGCCGGAAGCGGCCAAGCGGCTGTTCGAGCTGGCCGAAGAGGACGTGCGCCGCCGCTGGCGCCACTATGAGTACCTGGCGGCGCAGCAGCCGGAGAGCGCGCCCGAGCCGGTCGGCGCGGGCAATCCCGGCGGCGGGGCGAGCAAGGAGGAGAAACAGTGATGGACCTCACGACCCAGTATCTCGGCCTCACGCTGAAAAACCCCGTGGTGGCCTCGGCCTCGCCGCTGTCGGAGGACGTGGGCAAAATCCGCAAGCTGGAGGACGCCGGCGCGGCGGCGGTGGTGCTGCACTCGCTGTTCGAGGAGCAGATCACGCTGGAGAGCGTCGAGCTGGACCAACGGCTTTCACAAGCTACCGAGGCTTTCGCCGAGGCCCTCTCCTACTTCCCCGACCTGACCGGCTACAATCTCGGGCCGGAGGGCTACCTGGAGCACATCGCACGGGCAAAGGCGGCGGTGGGCATCCCTATCATCGCCAGCCTCAACGGGGTTTCCAAGGGCGGCTGGATCTGCTACGCCAAGGGGATGGAGGAGGCCGGCGCCGACGCGCTCGAGCTGAACATCTTCACGATTCAGACCGATCGGAGACTGACCGGCGCCGAGCTTGAACAGGCCTACTGCGACCTGGTGCGCGAGGTGACGGCGAGCGTCAACATTCCGGTGGCGGTGAAGCTGACCCCGTATTTCACGGCCATGGCCAACATCGCCCGGCGGCTGGAGCAGGCCGGCGCGCGCGGGCTGGTGCTGTTCAACCGGCTCTACCAGCCGGATTTCGACCTGGAGAGCCTGGAGGTGCGGCATACCCTCGAGTTCAGCACCCCGTACGAGCTGCTGCTGCGGCTGCACTGGGTGGCGATACTCTACGGCCACGTCAAGCTCGACCTGGCGATCACCGGCGGCGTGCACTCGGACCAGGACGTGCTGAAGGCGATGATGGCCGGGGCGCAGGTCGCGATGATGACTTCGGCGCTGCTGCAACGGGGCATCGGCCACATCACGGCCGTGCTGGCCGATCTGAAGGCGTGGATGGAAGAGCACGAGTACGAATCCATCCGCCAGATGCAGGGCTCGATGAGCCAGCGCTCGATGGCCAACCCGAACGCCTTCCTGCGCTCGAACTACATGAAGGTGCTGAGCTCGTACACGCTGAGGGCGTGAGGGGGGCGGGCCGGGCATGCCCGGCCCTTACGGCAGCGGGAAGAGCCGGATCTCAGGCATGGGGAAGTGCTTCACGTTGTCGGTGAGCAAGGTGAGGTTGTACTCAAGGGCGACCGCGGCCACCAGCGTATCAAGAACGCTGAGCGTGAGGCCTTTGCGGCGCCAGTCGCGTTTGAGCAGACCTCCTTGCCGGGCGATTGCCGGCGTGATGTCGTGGTACTCCAGGCTGCGGAAGAACTCGCGTGTTCGCTCCTCCTCTTGCGGCCGCATCCCGGCGTACACCTCGGCTATGTTGACGGCGCAGCAACCAAGCACGCTGCCCTCCAGCAGGAGTCTCTTGAGGAGGGCACCGCGCCCCCGCTTGCCGTTGAGGGCGTCAATGATGACGTTGGTGTCGAGCAGATAGCCGGGCACGGGTTACCGTTCGGTCTCGCGGCGAAAACGTTCTTCGGCTTCGTCGCGAAGCTGCCGGACCCACGCGGCGGCTCCGTCCTTGAGCTCAGGATGGTCTTCATCCTTCCAGCAGCCGATGGCGTTTTCCAGGGCCTCAAGCTGGTGGAGACGCTTAATCTCCTTAGCGGCCAACTCCGCGACGAAACGGCTGCGTTGACGCTTGCCCACCCGCCGGTCGATCTCGACGACCAGGTCGGCAGGAAGCACAATGTGTGTGCGCTTGGTTTTAACGGCCGTAGTCACACTTCCATTTTAACACGATGTGGGCCTATAATCCGGATTTGAGACCTGGAATCCTTTGCCTCGCCTGGCTGACCCTGGCCCAGGAGCCGGGCCAGATCCGCGGGCTGGTGGTGGACGCACAGAGCGGCGAGCCGCTGGCGCGGGTGCGGGTGCAACTGGCGGCTACCTCGTCTCAGGCGACTACCGACGCGAAGGGGAACTTCGCGCTGGGCGGCCTTCAAGCCGGGGACTACACGCTGGTGGTTTCCACGGTCGGCTACCGGCTCCTCAAGAAGAGCTTCACGCTGGCGGCCGGGGAGACCAAGGAGTTCGAGGTCATCCTCAGCCCCGATACGTTCCGGCACACCGATTCGGTCGAGGTGCGGGCGAGCCCGTTCGAGACGGCGCGGGCCGACAGCCCCTCCGAGCTCACGCTGGAGGGCAACGAGGCGAAGAACCTGGCCAGCGTGCTGGCCGACGATCCGCTGCGGGCGGTGCAGGGGATGCCGGGCGTCAGCTCCAACGACGATTTCGAGAGCCGCTTCTCGCTGCGGGGGGCGGCGTACAACCGCATCGGCCTCCAGTTGGACGACGTGCTGCTGCACACGCCTTTTCATACGCTCCAGGGCGAGGCGGCGTCGGGATCGCTCACCGCCTTCAACGGCGACATGGTGGACAGCATAGCGCTCTACAGCGGCGCCTTCCCGGTGCGGTACGGCGACCGCACGGCGGGCGTGCTGGACGTGCACACGCGCGAGGGCAGCCGGACGCAGCGGAGCGTGCGGCTGACGGCCAGCGCGTCCAACGCCGGGGTGATGGCCGAGGGGCCGCTGGGGCGCGGGCGGCGCGGCTCCTGGCTGGCGGCGGCGCGCAAGAGCTACTTCCAGTACGTCATCCGGCGCACCGAGAGGACGGAGCCGACGCTGGCCTTCGGCTTCTCCGACGTCCAGGGCAGGGTGAGCTACGACCTGGGCGCCAGGCACAACGTGAGCCTGGGCGTGATTGAAGGCATGTCGGACCTGCACCGGACGCGCTCGCGCCCGCGACTGGGAATCAACTCGCCGATGCTGGCCGGTTACCATTACACGCTGGCCAACCTGGGCTGGCGCTACACGCCGCACGCGCGGTTCCTGGTGACGAGCCGGGCGGCCTACATGCGCGAGCGGTTCGAGAACCTCAATCGCGACGAGCTGGCGCTGGCGGGCGGCTACTACGGCGAGTGGGTGTGGAACACGAACGCCACCTGGATGTGGCGCGCCCGCAACGGGCTGGATTTCGGCTGGTCGCTGCGGCGGCCGCGGGCGGACGGCTACTTCAACCGCTACCAGGCGCAGCCGTTCGCGGTGCGGCGGCTCGACGAGTACCGCGGTCACGGCCGCCGCGCGGGCGCGTACGCGCAGCAGTCGTGGAGCGCGGCCGGCGGCCGGGTGCAGCTTGCCGCCGGCATCCGGTGGGATCATTTGAGCGCCAATTCGGGCGCGGCGGCGCTGCCCCAGGTGTCGGTGGCCTTCCTGCCGCGTCCCGCGACGCGCATTCACTTGGGCTGGGGCCAGTACGCGCAGTTCCCGGGGTTCGAGTGGCTTTTCTCGCGGCTCGGCGGCCTGTGCCTGCTGCCGGAGCGGGCGATCCACTACGTCGCGGCGCTGGAGCAGCGGCTGGGCGAGCGCAGTCGGATGCGGGTGGAGTTCTACGACCGCGAGGATCGGGATCTGCTGTTCCGCCCGTTGTGGGACGCGCGGCTGGCGGGCACGCGCATCCTGCCGAACCGGCTTGACGCGCCGGTGCACAACTCATCGCGCGGCTACGCGCGCGGCTTCGAGGCTCTTTTCCAGCGGCGCACCGCGAACCGGCTGACCGGCTGGGTTTCCTACGCCCTGGGCTACTCGCGTGTGCGCGACGGCGAAGCGCGGGCGGCCTTCCCGTCGGATTACGACCAGCGGCACACGGTCAACATCTACCTGGGCTACCGGGTGCGCCCGTCGGTGAACCTGAGCACGCGCTGGGTTTACGGCAGCGGCTTTCCGATCCCCGGCTTCCTGCGGCGCGAAGGCGCGAACTACTTCCTGGCGGCCGAGCGCAACAGGCTGCGGCTGGAGGCGTACCATCGCGCCGATGTGCGCATCAACAAGGCCTGGACCTTCGACCGGGGGAAACTGACGCTCTACGGAGAAGTGGTGAACCTGTTCAACCATGGCAACTACCGCTTCGACAGCTTCAACGGCTACAACGCGCGCACGGGGCAGGCCTTCATCACCCTGGACCGGATGTTCCCGGTTTTGCCGTCGGCGGGGGTGGCGGTGGAGTTCTGAGCGCTAACCGCACGGCGGCGCGCTGCGCGCACCGGCTGCGCGGCACCGGCCACAGCAAACGGTCATGACGTTTACTGGAGAGAGAGTTTAGGCTGCTCTTTCCCTCGCGAAGAACTGCGGCCCGTTCTCGCGGAAATCGTCCAGGGACGTGAATTGCTTGTCACTGGCGCTGGTGATTCTGAGCCGGTCCTTCCTGCTGATCGCGGTCTCGAAGTCTTCGTGGACGACCACGCTCTTGAAAGGAATACGGCGCCGCTGGAATTCCAGGCAGGAGATGGCGACCAACCGCGCCTTGGCGTTGTCCTTGACGCCAAACAGGAAAAGCGGCCGCAGCGCGATGTCGAACTGGAAATCGACCTCGTATTCGTCGTGGTCCGGGATAGGCAGAGTGCGTGGCCGGGGACTGTACTCGGCGAGCGTGTCTTCGATGAATTGCTCCAGCATTTCGTAGAACAGGCTCTGGATGACTTCCCGGCGGTAGTACTGCATGCTGGAGATCTTGGCGATGGTCTGAGCGAACCGAAGGATCGCCGGGTAAAGGCGCTCGGACTCTGCCTCCATGAACAGGCGCCCGTCCTGCTCCTGGACGCGGTTCTCGGACAAGATCCGGCTGAGGATACGCTGCCTGCTCTCCGTTTCCAGTTCGAGGTTGAACGACAGTCGCATAAGGGTCAGGCCGTGGTCGCTGATCCGCACCTTCCCGTTGCCCTCCGCCGGGAGGTCAAGGAAGATGTCCACCATGTCGCCGTCCTCGTGGAACAGCGGGGCCAGCACCTGCACCAGCCCGGGACGGCGCTCGCGGAAGGCCACGCGCCCGTTGAATTCCTGCCTCAGCAAGTCCAAGGCATTCATACCCCTGGGCCCTCCGCGAAGGGGAACGATGTCTGCCTGATAGTCGGAAAGTGCGTCAGCCCTTCCTGCACGTTCGTCACCCTCAAGAAATACTGTACCGCCTCTTCGAACAACGCGAAATCCCGGCTGACGGCGGCCTCTTTTTCGGGACGCAATCCGGCCTCGATCATGTGCGCCGTGGCGCGATGAACGTGGCAACCCCAATGGGGATGCTCCGGATCAAAGGAATCGTTCTACCCTCCGTGCGGGCCGTTGCATTGCAGCAGGGTTACTTCTCCCGTTCCGTCTTTCGGCACATAGACCAAGCCGATGGAGAAGTTCTCAGGAAGCTCCTCGCGGCGGCGGAGGAAAACGCGGAACTCCCGGTCGCCTTCCACCGACTTCAGCCGCATGTCACTGCGCAGATGACCGCGGTCAGGCCTCATCTGCTGCTTGGGCGGCTCGAAGACAACCTTGGGGCAGGCGATCAGATCCTCAAGCTCTTCCTGTGTGTAACGACGCGGCGCGAGAGTCATCAAGCCCCTCCCGAAGCCGTCGAACGAAGGATGGACTCCATCTCCTTGGCGAGAAGCTGCGGGTTCCGGCACACGTGGAAGGTCCACCTGCCCAACTGGCCCCAGTTGTTTACCGCCTCCACCCAGCGCTTGGCCGCGTTGTGCTTCGCCTTGGTCTGGTCGTCCTCGAACCCCTTGATCTCCAGCACCACGGTGGTGCCATTCGCCAGGCGCACCAGGAAATCCGGTTCGTAGGCGTGATCGATTCCCGTGTACTCGTAGGGAATCGTCAGACCCAGATGATCGTTGCGCGCATAGAACGAGACGCCGGCGCTCGACTCCAGGCGGAAGCCCGCGCTCGCCTCCCACGACAGGTTGTCCAAGACGACCTGATCAATGTGGCTTTTCACCGTCGCGTAGCAGGCACGTGTCGTCTTGAAGTCCACCTCGGCCGTTGTGCCGACCGGCTTGTACCGATTCGTGATCGGCAGCAGTGGAGCCTCGCCCGCTGAGTCATCGGGCACGATACCGTCAAGCAAGCGCTCCACCATGCGCTGGACGTACTTATCCAGGCCCAGTTCGCACGGATGGCAGTTCTGGAAGTCCACCTTCCGGCGCACGTATTCATCCACGTACCGGAAGACCTGCGGGAAAAGCTGGTGGCGCGATTGTAGCGCCAACACTCGGCGTCTGCGGTCAGCTCCGGCCGCGCCGCCGCCCGTCAACTGATCCACTATGAGTCGTGCGATCTGAAATTCGATGGTTTGCAGGTGGGTCTCCCGGTAGTATTCTTGCCGGTCCTGTTCGATGAACTGGAATGGAGTCGGGTGCATCGCCGGGCTGCCCTCCTGATAGCCAACCGTCGCCCTCACGAAGGTCGCCGTCGGCTCGCGGTTCGGCTCGATGATCAGCGGCTCGAGTTCACCGACGTCGCAGCGAATGAGGTTCTTGCGGAGCGCGAAGGCGTAACCCTCCACTACCGGGAATCGGATCTCCATGGCCTTCCGTTCCGGCAGCGCGCGGGGGTGGTTCTTCGGCCGGTCGTCGGGCGCGGGTCCCTTCACCGGCCGGCCCTTGAACGGAATCACCGAGAACGGAATCCCGTAAACGTCGGCATACTCCTCGGTGAGGAGGCCGGAAGCCGGATCGGGAACGTAATCCATTCGCCGCAGCCCGCGCCCCACCACCTGCTCGCACAACAACTGGCTCCCGAAAGCCCGGACACCGAGAATGTGCGTCACATTGTTCGCGTCCCACCCTTCCGTCAGCATCGAGACGGACACCACGCAGCGCACGTGTTCCCCCGGTTGCCCCGGTTTCCCGACCGTCGCCACCACCTGGCGCAATTCCTCGGCAGCGTCCTGTCGCTTCTTGTTCGGGTCATCGCTTTCGGCCTCGGCCAGCAGTTTCGTGTCGATCCGGATCGTGCGTTTCCGTTCCGGCGTGTTGGAGAAGTACTCCGGAAAGATGGCGCCCTTACCGTAC
>JBBTDS010000522.1:0-14624 GCA_038060875.1 Acidobacteriota bacterium
AATGGAGAACGCCCATTCTACACGTACTCACTTTGCGGCGAAGCCGCGCTGTGCATCAAATAGTTGTACCTATGCCCGACGAGCGCTGGGAACGTCTCAAACGTATCGTTCGCGACGTCCACGAGCGAGAGCCGGAGGCCCGGAACCGCTACCTGGTGGAGGGATGCAGCGACGAGCCCCAATTGCTCGCCGAAGCCCGGCTTCTGCTTGCCGAAACGTGCAGCCTTCGCCAGGAGCCCGTCTTCGAGGCGGGTACCGCACTCGCGCCCGAACCGCATCTCCAACTCCCTGTGGGTAAGGTCCTGGCCGGCAGGTTCCGGATTGCCCGGTTCATTGCGCGGGGCGGCATGGGTGAGGTGTACGAAGCGGATGATCTCGAGCTCGGGATGCGCATCGCTTTGAAGACGATCCGGCGCGAGATAGCCGACAACCCGAATTCCCTGGCGCTGTTCAAACAGGAGACCCAGCTTGCTCGCCGGGTCACGCACCCGAACGTCTGTCGTATTTTCGATCTCGCCCGCCACGCCGAAACCGGCCCGGACGGCCAGGAGCAGGTCTCGACCTTTCTGACCATGGAGTTGCTGGAAGGGGAGACGCTCGGGAAGCACTTGAGCGCGCGCGGCCCGTTCAAACCGGAACAGGCTCTGCCGCTGATCGATCAAATGGCTTCAGCGCTGGCTGCGGCGCACCGCGCGGGCGTCATTCACCAGGACCTCAAACCGGGCAACGTTATACTGGCGTCGGACGAAGCCGGGCGGTTTCGCGCGGTGATTACCGATTTCGGACTGGCGATCCCGCGGGAGCGGCCTGCCTCCAGAAAGGATTGGCCCGCCGGCGGGACGCCCCACTACATGGCCCCCGAGCAGGTTGAGGGCAACGGCGTTACACCGGCGTCCGACATATATGCGTTCGCTTTGGTGATCGCCGACATGGTTGGGGGCAGCCCCGAGCGCATGCCCGGGGCCCCGCGTATCGAGATCCCCCTGCCGGCGCAGTGCTCCGGTTGGAAACCCGTGCTGGAAGCCTGCCTCGAGCGGGATCCGGCCCGGCGTCCCACCAGCCCTTTGGAGGTCGCGAGGGCGCTGGCCAGACCGGAGCCAGCCATACGAGCCGGGCGCTGGCGGTGGCCGTTCGCTGCCTTGGTCGTTCTTGGCGGGCTTTTGCTCTATGCTCTGCTGGCCTCGGACCGGTGGGACTTATCGCTTCTCTGGCCCTGGGGCGGTGGACTGGCGCCTCTGGACATCCAGATGCGGCCGATAACGGCTGATGCAGGGGTTGCCGCGTACCCGGCTCTGTCTCCGGACGGCGGTTGGATCGTGTACTCGTCCGACGGCGGCAGCCCATCCAACCTTACGCTGTGGAGGCGGCCCGTCCAGGGCGGACGGGCCGTTCGCTTGACGGGAGGCGACGCCGATGCCGTGTCGCCGACCATCAGTCCCGACGGGCGGTGGGTGGCCTTCAAGTCGGGGGGAGTCCGTGCGGAAGGCATCTTCCTCATCCCCTCCTCCGGCGGCAGCAAGCGGCTCCTCGCTCCTCGGGGCCGCGATCCCAAGTTTTCGCCCGACGGCAAACGGCTCGCCTACTGGGAACAGGACCCACATACAGGCTTCGGCAGGGCGTACGTGATCCTGACAGACCCAGGGCACGAACCGGATCCAATTGCGAGGGAATTTCCCGATGCCCACAATCCGGTCTGGACCCCGGACGGCGAAGCCTTGTTGGTGTGTGGCACCCGGCGAAGCGGGATACCGGACCAAGAACACGACTTCTGGATTGTGAATGTGGAGGGGCAGCCCAAACCTGAAGAGTGGCGCCATGGCCCTGCTGGAAGCCGGGGGGATCAACCCGCACGTGCCTGTGTTGGCTGGAACCTCGTTCCAATGGTTCCCACCCGGCCTGCTTTTTTCGGCTGTGGCCCAGGGCAGAATCGGCCTATGGCACCTCGCGCTCTCGAACCGTAATTGGCACGCCCATGGTAAGCCTCAACCCGTCACCAGCCACAGCAACGCGCTGCACCCTTCGTTGCAGGGACAGCGTTTCGTGTTCGCCAGCGCCGCTTCGAATCTTGATATCTGGAGCGTGCCCCTGGACGCGGACCAGGCAAGAGTCACGGGAGTTCCAGAGCGCCTGACCGGGCACGCTGCCGAAGACTTCTGCCCGTCGGTCTCGATGGACGGCCGAACGCTGGTGTTCCTCTCCAAACGCGCGGGCGGCACGAGCCTCTGGAAGAAGAGTCTGCCCGGGGGACGGGAAATCGAACTGGGTCGCACCCCTGTTCCCTCGAACCGGCTCAAAATCTCCGCCGATGGTAAATGGGCGGTCTATCGCGTGATGGAGCAGAGCGACCCGCAGATCGCGGCGAGTCCCTTCCGGAAGCAGGCGATCTATGCCACCAGGCTCGACACCGGCGAAACCCGCCGCGTGTGTGTGGATTGCGGCGCCCCGACGCACATTACTCCGGACGGCCGTCTGGTCTTGTATGAGACCGGCAGCACGATAGCCAAGCTGGGGGCTCTCCGGGTCGCGACCGGTGAGAAGTGGGAGTTCCTTCAGCACTCGCATCACCCACTGCGGGCCGCACGGGTTTCTCCGGGCGGCGCGTGGCTTGCTTTACACCTGAACCGGGGCTTGGACGGCAGACAGATTTATGTTGTCCCTTTTCTGGACGCCTCGCCAACGCCGGAACGCAATTGGACGCCGATCACCGAATCGACAGGCGCGCATGAGGAGCCGTGGTGGTCGCCGAACGGCCGGTATCTCTATTACCTCTCCGATCGCGACGGCTGGCGTTGCGTGTGGGCGCAGAAGTTCGATGCCCGGACAGGGCGCGCGGGCGAGCCAGTTCCGATCCAGCATTTCCACCAGGCGCGTCGCAGCCCGCTCTCATTCGTCAAACGCGATCCGCTCTATGTAGGCCTGTCGGTTGCCCAGGACCGCCTGGTGGTGACCCTCGCCGAAATCACCAGCAACATCTGGCTGGCTGACATAGGGGTTGCTCGCTAACCGATACGCTTACCTGCGCCGCGCTACGGGCGCGAGCACGTCCAGATCGTAGCGCTCACAGCCTGCCGAGCCAGGGCGATCAGTCGGCGTGGGCGGAGGAAAAGCGGAAGAAATCAGGTCATGGGACTGAGCGGCCTGTCGGGGCGAATGCGCCACCAGCAGAGAACGGCCACCACGTTCAGCGCGGCGGCCATGTAGAAGTAAGTCTGGATGCCGCCGGTCAGGCCGAGCAGCCAGGGGAAGGCCAGCGAGCTGACGAAGGAGCCCACCGATCCCATGGTGTTCATCGCGCCCGAGAGCGTGCCGGTGAGCCGGCCGCCGATGTCGGAGCAGGTGGTCCAGCTCGGGCTCAGCGTGAGGTCGAGGCCGAAGGTGGCCAGCGCGAAGCAGGCGATGAAGCTCGCCGGGCTGGCCATCGAGGCGGCCGCCACCAGCATGACGCTGGCCAGCGAGAAGCCGAACATCGCCGGCAAGCGGCGCGAGAGCCGCCAGCGGCCGCGACGGTAGATCGCGTCGATGGTGAGCCCGCTGATCCAGGTGGCGCAGGCGCCGCAGTACAGCGGAACGCTGGCGTAAAGGCCCGCCTCGGTCGCCGCCAGCGCGAAGCGGCTCCGGAGGTAAGGCAGCAGCCACGAGAAGCAGATGAAGAAGGCGAAGTTGGAGGCGAAGTACTGGGTCAGGATCAGGCTGGTATTAGGGCAGAGCAGCAGGCGCCAGTGGGTCTCCCCGCTGCGGATGGGCCGGGCTTCGGGCCGCCCGGCGCGGATGTGTTCCAGCTCGGCCGTCGAGACCGCCCGCTTCTGGGCGGGATCGTCGCGGAACCAGCCGTGCCAGAGAGCGGCCCAGGCGAAGCCGGTCGAGCCTAGCAGCGCGAAAGTCAGGCGCCACCCCAGTTTCGCGATGCTCAGCGAGAGGACCGCGAGGCCGACGGCCGCCCCAAGCCGCGAGCCGGTGTTGAGCAAGCCGAGCGCCAGGCCGCGCTCGCGGATGGGCAGCCAGTTGTACATGGCGCGGGCCGCGGTGGGGAAGCAGCCCGCCTCAGCCAAACCGAACAGAAACCGCACCGCGATCAGCACCGCGGTGGCGTGGACCAGGCCCGTCCACAGCGTGAACAGCGACCACAGCCCCACGATCAGGGCCATGAATTTCCGCGGTCCGAAGCGGTCGGCGAACCAGCCCGAAGGCACCATCAGGATGGCGTAACCGAGCGCGAAGGCGCCGAACACCGCGCCGAAGGTCATGTCGGAGAGGTTGAGATCCCGGGCCATGTCGGTCTTGGCGGCCGAGATGCACACGCGGTCGGCGATGGTGAGGAAGGCGGCCGAGAACAGGGCCGCGACGACGTACCAGCGGTGGTGCGTCATGCCAGCCCTCTAAGGTAGCCGATGCTGCGCTTGGCCCAGTCTTCCTCGGTGCGGATGGTGGCTTCGAGCGAATCGGAGAAGGGCGCCCACAGCTCCAGAACCACGCTGGGGTCGCGGCCGTGCTTGCGGATCTCGGCCAGCAACCGGGGCACGTCGAGGCGGCCCTCGCCCGCCGGCCGCCCCACAACCGAGAAACCCATCCGGGACGGAACGCGGATGATGTCGAAGTCCTTGACGTGCAGGTTCAGTACGTGAGGCGACAGTTCGCTTGCCGCCTGTTCGGGCGTTTCGAGCGCCCCCAGCGAGTTGACGGTGTCCAGGCAGATGCCGAGCGCCGGGCTGTTGACACGCCGCACCAGGCCTGCCAGCTCCCGCGTCGTGTGGGCCTCGTAATTCTCCAGTGCGATGGCGACTCCGCTCGATTCGAAGGCGGGAAGCACCTGGCCGATGGCGGCGGCGGTGCGCTCCAGGTCCGGATCGGCCAGTGTGCGCAGCAGCGGCGAGCCGAGGCGCCGGCACAGCTCGAGGTATCGCAGCAGGTGTTCGGTCTCCACGCCGCGCGTGCCCAGCTCAACGCCGATGTTCAGGTCCCGTGCCTTGGTGCTGAGCTGTCCGATTTCGGCCGGCCCGAGCGCGTCGAGCGGCAGGTTGTCGGCAAACTGCACCAGGCCGACTCCAAGTTCCACCGCCTTGTCGAGAAGCCCGGCGGGCGTCAGCGGTGCCGGCGGCTGCGGATAGCCGGGGACGCCGATCGCCCAGGGGAAGGTCCAGGATCCGATCCCGAGCCGCATGCGCTACTCGGGCTTGGGCTGCGCCGCCGCGGGAGGTGTGGGGGGAGCGGCGGCGGGCTTGGCCTCGGCCGCCGCGGCCGCATCCAGGCAGCGCTTGTAGTTCTCGGCGGCGGTGTAGGCGGGGATGAATACGGTGGCGAGCTTCAGCGGCCCGTAGCCGGTGTTGATCATCTGGTGCCGCTCGCCGGCGGGCACCCACATGGCGACGTCGGCGGTGATGGGCGTTTGCTGCCCCTCGTGTACGCAGATGCCCTCGCCGCTGACGACGTAAATCAGCTCGGGGCGATCGTGGATGTGGTAGTCGGTGCGGCCGCCCGGCGGCAGGATGGCGTGACTGAAGGTGAGCGGCTCGACGCCTTCCTTGTCCGGCGCAAACAGCACCTTGATGCGGCGCTGGTAGGGAGCGGGGATCTCGACGCCCTGCTCTTCCCAGGCTTTGACGAGTTTCATGGGGACCTCCGGGACAAGATACCAACTCTGGACACCATCGCGGGCAATGGGATAGGCTTGCGGCATGAACTCGTTCGTGGCGGCGACGGTGCTGCTGGCGGCCGGCTTCACTGTGCGCGCGGCCGGACTCGATGCGCTCAAGGACGCGCTGGCGGCGCGGCGCACGCGGGCGCTGCTGGTGATGCGCGGCGGCAAGATCGTCTACGAATGGCACGCGGCCGACAGCGCGCCGGACCGCCGCCACGGAACGGCGTCGCTGGCCAAGGCGCTGGTCGGCGGCATGTCGCTGGCGACCGCGCTCAGCGACGGGCGCATGGGCGTCGATGATCCGGCCGCGAAGTTCATCCCGGCCTGGCGCGGCGACCCGCTGAAATCGAAAATCACCATCCGCCACCTGGCCACGCACTCCTCCGGCATCGAGGACGCCGAACAGGACGGCAAGCCGCACATGGAACTGCCGGGCTGGAAGGGCGCGTTCTGGCGGCGGGAGCCCGATCCGTTCTCGATCGCCGTCGCGCAGGCGCCGGTGCTGTTCGCGCCCGGCACGAGTTACGCCTACAGCAACCCGGGCATGGCCGCGCTGGCCTGCGCGGTGACGGCGAGCCTGGAGGGCGCGCCGCAACAGGACCTCCGCGCGCTGCTCAAAGAGCGCGTGATGGGGCCGCTCGGCGTGCCGGACGAAGAGTGGTCGATCGGTTACGGGCGCGCCTACGAAGTGGACGGCCTGCGCCTGTACGCCAACTGGGGCGGGGGATCGTTCACCGCCCGCGCCACCGCCCGCGTGGGCCAGCTCATGCTCCAGCGGGGCCGGTGGAACGGCCGGCAGCTCTTCCCGCGCGCGTGGGTAGAGAAGATGGTCACGCCGGCCGGCACGCCGCTGCCGGATCGGCGTGGCGGCGACCCCAATCCGGCCTCCGGCCTGTGCTGGTGGACGAACGCGGACGGCGTCTGGGGCGCGGTGCCGCGCGACGCTTTCGCCGGCGCCGGGGCCGGCCACCAGATCATGCTGGTGGCGCCGAGCCTGGATCTGGTAGTGGTGCGCTATGGCGCGGCGCTGGTGGAACCCGCCGGGCGCGCCGGCTTCTGGCGCGCCGCCTACGAGCACCTGTTCCAGCCGGTGATGGCGGCGCTGAACGCCCCTCCGCCGTACCCGCCCAGCCCGGTGGTCCGCAAGATCACTTTCGCGCCGGAAGCCTCTATCGTGCGCCAGGCCATCGACAGCGACAACTGGCCGATCACGTGGATGGACGACGACGCGCAGTTCACCTCCTACGGCGACGGTTGGGGCTTCGAGCCGCGCACCGAGCTCAAGCTCAGCCAGGGGTTCGCCAGGATCATCGGGGCGCCCGAGGCGTTTCAGGCGGAGAACGTGCGCTCGCCGACCGGTGAGCGCACCGGCGACGGCAAGGCGGGGCCGAAGGCCAGCGGGATGCTCATGGTGAACGGCGTCCTCTACATGTGGGTTCGCAACACCGGCAACGCGCAACTGGCCTGGTCGGAGGATCGCGGCCGTAGCTGGCAGTGGGGCTTCCGCATCGATACCAGCTTCGGCTCGCCGGCGTTTCTGAACTTCGGACGCAACTACGGGGGCGCGCGCGACGGCTACGTTTACGCCTACTCGCAGGATGGGCCGAGCGCGTACGAGTCCTACGACGGGATCGTGCTGGCCCGCGCGCCGAAGGAGCGAATGCGCGACCGCGCGGCGTGGGAGCTCTTCGCCCGCCTCGACGCCGCCGGCCGTCCGGTGTGGACCGACGACATTCGCGAGCGCGGGCCGGTGTTCACTTATCCCGGCCGCTGCCAGCGCGTGGACGTGGTCTATAACCCGGGTATCCAGCGCTACCTGATGGCGCTGGGCTACGACCACTCGGGCGGGTGGGGCATTTTCGACGCGCCGGAGCCGTGGGGTCCGTGGACCACCGCCTTTCACACCGGCAACTGGGGCCTAGGCGGCACGCACGGCTACCGGCTGCCGCCCAAGTGGATCAGCCGCGACGGCCGCGGCATGCAGCTCATCTTTTCGGGCGTGAAACCCAACGATGCGTTTTGCGCACGCGCCATGACGCTGGAGGTGACCGGCCCGCCGTATCCCCCGAGCAAGGCGATCAAGCTCACCTGGGATGACTACGCCAACAAGGTCATCATCGGAGACGCGCGCCGCACCGGCGACAACTGGCCGAGCACCTGGGGCGACGACGACGTGTTGTACACTTCACTCGGCGACGGGAGCGGGTTCTCC
This sequence comes from Acidobacteriota bacterium, assembly GCA_038060875.1. Classification (GTDB taxonomy): domain Bacteria; phylum Acidobacteriota; class Terriglobia; order Bryobacterales; family Bryobacteraceae; genus JBBTDS01. The sequence continues at coordinate 7,848 of JBBTDS010000522.1, forward strand.
AACCGGCAGCCGCGGCTCACGCTCGCGTTCGCCAGGATCTTTGGCGATTCGCCCGCGCTCCACGGCGAAGATCTGCCCTCGGACATCGACGCGCCGATGGGCGGCGGGTCGAGCGGCATCAAGTCGAGCGGCCTGCTGATGGTGGACCGGGTGCTCTACCTGTTTGTCCGGAACTACAAAGTGGACGGCGACTACCGGCACTCGCGGCTGGCCTGGTCGCGGAACTACGGGAAGAACTGGACCTGGGCCGACTGGCACTTCTCAGACACGTTCGGCTGCCCGGACTTCGTGCAGTTCGGGCCCAACTACCGCGGCGCGCGCGATCGGTTCGTTTACATCGTCTCGCAGGCCAACAACGACGCCTACGGTTTCTCGCCAGACATCGTGATGGCGCGGGTCCCCCGAGACCGTATCGCCAGCCGCGACGCCTGGGAGTTCTTTGCCGGGCCGGACATGGGCGGCAGGCCGCAGTGGAGCCGGGACATCGCGCAGCGCTGGCCGGCCTTCACCGACCCGCGCGGCGCGCAGCGCATCTCAATGAGTTACAACGCGGCCCTCAAGCGCTACATCCTGACGGCGTCGCACCGCGTGGGCGCGACGGCACACAACGCCTCGCTCGGCGTCTTCGATGCGCCAGAACCATGGGGCCCGTGGACCACGCTGTATTACGACGACCACTGGTCGGCCAACGACCGCACCTACCATCACAAGTTCCCGCCCAGGTACATGAGCCGCGACGGCCGCGTGATGTGGCTCGTTTACTCCGGCCTGGACGGCGGCAACTACGCGTTCTGCTTGAGGAAGGCCACGCTGGAGGCGCCGGCCAGTAGATGAGAGCGGAGGCTCAAGCCGCGGATCTGGGCAGGACCTCGCGCTCGATCCGGTGGCTCAGGAAATCTTCGGCTGCCGCCAGATCGTACTTGGCCTGGAGATTCATCCACATCTGGGCGGATGTGCCGAAGTAGCGGCCGAGCCGGAGGGCGGTATCGGCGGTGATTCCGCGCTGGCCCTTGACAATCGCGCCGAGGCGGTTAGCGGGCACCCGCAGCGCGAGGGCCAGAGCGTTCACCGTCAACCCGGCCTCGTTGAGGATCTCCCGCAGCACCTGGCCGGGATGGATCGGCGGGAGCCTTTTCTCTTTCCTGATGCCCATATCCGTGCCTCCTAGTCGCGGCAGGAGCGGATCACACGGTCATTGTACTACGAGAAACGTATGACGGGAAGCGTAGCCCCGGCCGGGTGCGTGAGCTGAGCCGCGACCGCAAGGAGCGGTTGCGAGTGTGCTGTGAAGGTGACCGCTCCCTTTGGTCGCGGCTCGGCAGAATCGCGGCTCGGCAGAATCGCGGCGCAGTATGGGGGCCATACCGTTGCGCGGCCGGCGGGTTACCGGGCCGCCCGCGCTACCAGAGCAGCTTCAGCCCGAACTGCAACTGGCGGGGCGCGTTGGCCTGGCCGGTCAGCGCCGACCTGCAATGCGGCGCAACCTCAGAAAACAGTTTCATGTGGACTTGTTGGGCTATACTACAGAGTGAATAGCCCCCATGCCCGACAGTGGACGCCGCCCAGACTTCGAGAGGCCGCCCGTCATGGAAGTGGTCTGTGGCGTGCAGTTCGAAGACCTGGACGGGTGGCACACACCGCACTACGGTCAGTTCTGGTCCCGGATCGCAGACGAATACTCACGGTTCGAGGACCACCCCCCTCTGCCTAGGCTTCGACTCGATCCCACTCCTCCGGCTCAACCGCAGCTCTCAGCTCTACCGCCGCTGCGCAGGGTCTTTTTTGTCAGTCCGCCAGGCAACTTCCTGATCCAGGTGCAGCACAACCGCTTCCTGCATAACTGGCGGAAGGTGACGGATGAGGACGGGTACCCGCGTTACGACGCCGCATACCAACGGTTTGTGCGGTGTTGGCAGGAATTCAAGCGCTTCCTTTCCGATGTCCAGCTCCGCGAGCCAAAACCCGAAATCTTCGAGCTGACTTACATCAATCACATCATGGCTGAAGGCGCCACCTTCCCGCGAGATGTTTGGGATTTCCTCGGTTTTTACGAGAGAAGCCCGGAAGCCACCACCGCTATGGAGGCTTCGGGAATGATGATGCAGTTCACCTGGCCCTTGCCGGACGGCATGGGGGCGCTGAGCCTGGATGTGAAGCACGGCAACCGCATCAACGATCAGAAGGAAGTGCTTCTTATGGAGCTGACAGCTCGTGGGAAGGCGACGGACGGAGGGGCCCACATGGATGAGTGGTTCGATGTGGCTCACGATGCCATCGTTAATACCTTTGAGAAACTGACGACCGAGCATGCACATCAATTATGGGGGAAGCCCGAATGAGTTCCGGTACATTACCGATAAGGACCCCTGTTGATTTGGGACACGCCGTGCCGCTGGCGCCCTCAGGGGCAACGGTGAAGCTGGACGTTCGGTCTGGAAACTGGGGCGCCGAACCGTCTCCGGAAGATTGGGATTTCGTGGATGCTCAACGGCGCCTGAACGACCTTCCGCAGGAGAGTCGGGGGCAAGGCTCAAACTCCGCGGCGTCCGCTGGAGCGATCACTTCTCGTGATTACGTGACGACGTTGCGGAGGATTGAAGAGCTTCGAGAGGAAGAAGACGAAGAGGACCGGCCCTCGGAGTATGCCTGCGAGGTGGCGCTCGAATTGCTCCGGAAAGCCGCGAGGGAGTTGAGGCTCGAGTTTCGCAGGGCGGGCGTTTCAGTCGGCCCTGGGGGCGGCCTCCGAATCACGTGGTCCTCCGGTGCTCGGGAAGTCCGGCTGATCTGCGGGGCAGGCCCCACCAACAAGACGTACGTCTACAGCGAATCTCGAGATGGACACGCCGTCGATTACGCGGTGAATGGCGCGATGCTCGCCCGGTACTTGCGTTGGGTCCTTCAAGAGGCTTGAGGAGGAACCACGAATTCGTGCTGTTCACTCCGCTTCCGTGCGAGGAGATAGTTCTCCGGGCATTACTCAAGAGGGGCTGGATCGACGAGGAGAGCGGACGGATCAAGGCGGACGCCTTCATCCTTGACCCTGCAAAGGACAAGGATGGGCTGTCCGTGAATGTTCGATCCAGGATCGATCTCGAGGCTTGGCTGGCTGGCTTCAGAAGATCGTTCGGCGCCGACAGCTTGCACACGGGCAGGATCCGGACGCTGCGCTTGGATGTCGGGCAGTTCGAGCAAGATCTTCGCAACCAACCGGACCATGCAGTCATCACGGGGCTGCCGTACTCCGAGGATGACCCGGAGCGTGCGGAGAGCCTGGCGTCTGAACTCGCCAAAATGTCCCGGCCGGTGGACCGCACCATGCGCAGGACCCGGCAAGCCGGTCCGCGGCCGGCACCGGGCCATTGAACGCTACCAGAGCAGCTTCAGCCCGAACTGCAACTGGCGGGGCGCGTTGGCCTGGCCGGTCACCTGGCCGAACGAGGTCGAGGTGACGCTGGCGTTGGGGCCGGAGAACTGCGGCCGGTTGAAGGCGTTGAGCGCTTCCAGCCGGAACTGCGTCCGCAGCTTCTCGAGCGGCCGGAATTCCTTGAACAGGGACAGGTCGAAGTTCGAGACGCCGTGCGCCCGGATGTCGGCGATACGGGTGCCCGCCGTGCCGAACCGGAAGGGTTCCGGCTGGGAAAAGACGCTGGTGTCTAACCAGCGCTGGAGGCGCGGCTGGGCGGGACCGGGCAGCCGGCCGCTGCTGCCGTTGTTGTTGGCGCTGGTACGGGGGTTGAAGATCCCGGCGGTGTTGCTGGCCGTGATCGCCACCGGCGCGCCCGACTGGAGCGTGGCAATGCCGTTGAACTGCCACCCGCCGGCCAGCCACTGGAGGGCGCGCGGAGCGTCGCCGCCCCAGGGACGGCCGGGGCCGAACGGCAGCTCATAAACCCAGCTCATCACGAAGCGGTGAGTGATGTCGATGGCGGCCACGGCGCGGCTGGCCATGCGGTCGTATTCGTTCTGGGTCGTGTCCTCGCCCACGTCCAGCGTTTTTGAGAAGGTGTAGGAAGCCTCGATCTCGAGGCCGTGAGCCATGCGCTTCCTGGCGCTGGCCAGCAGGCCGTTGTACCAGGACGAGCCGCCGGTGTCGCGGGCGCCGAGCAGCTCATCGAACTGCGGGAACGGACGCAGCAACTGCGCCTGCCGCACTCTCGCCCCGGCCAGGATTCCCCGCGGCAGCACGGCGTAAAACGGGTTGTCCACGAGCTGGTTAAGCCTGGACCCCAGCGCCATGTGCTTGGGGTCGAGCTGGTTCGCATAGCGTTCCAGCGCCAGCTCGCGCCCGCGCGTGCCCACCCAACCGATCTCGACCAGCACCTGGGCGGGCAACTCCTGCTGGATGGTGACGTTCCACTGCTGCGACCACGGCACCTTGTCGTCCTGGAACTTCGGACGGAAGCCCTCGCCGACGGCGGACAACAGGCCGTCGACGGATCCGCGGGGAGCAGTGAGGCCGTTGGGATAAGGGTTGGTGAGCAGGTTCAGCGGCGTGATGCCATCCAGCGTGGAAATCCAGGGAGTTTCACCCCGGAAGCCGTAAGGGGTGTCGGTTCCGGAGGCCGCCTTGAACGACGCCGCGTAGATATGGGTGTAACCGGCGCGGATGACCGAGCGCGCGGTGAGGCGGTAGGCCGCCCCGAGCCGCGGCGAGACGTTCCGAGCGTCCCAATGATACTGGTGGCGCCCCTGGTCGCCGACCCCCACATAGACCAGGCCGCCGCGCAGGTCGGGGAAGCCGGGGACCTTGCCGGCCAGCGGCGAGCGCACGGCGGGATCGAAGTAGTTCAGGCGATTGAAGCGCTCGGTGCGCGGCGTGTCGAGGTCGTAGCGCAGGCCGAGGTTGAGCGTCAGCTTGGGCGTGATGCGCCAGTCGTCCTGCGCGTAGCCGGCCAGATAGTAGCTCTGCGCGGCCACGTCCTTGTACTTGGTGAAGAGCCGGTCGCCGCTGCGGCCGGCGCCCAGCAGCAGCGAGGCGATACTGTTGCCGGCGGTCGAGCTGGCGCGCAGCGGGTCCGGCCCCTGGGTGAAGGCTTCGGTGAACTGGAACTCCCCAGAGGGCGCGCGCAGCTCGGTGGTGTTGCTCCGGAACAGGCGGCCCTCAAAGCCGAACTTCAGCGTGTGGGAGCCGCGGATCTGCGCCAGGCTGGAGGCCGCGGTGTAGGTGTTGCCGGCGTTCAGCCGGTGATCGCGGTGGCCGAGCGAGACGTAGCCGCTCGCGCCGAAGGTGGGAAACATCACCTGGTCGCCGAACGTGTCGATCGCCTGCGGGAAGCCGAGTTTGGAAGGCGCGAAGCCGATGCCCTCGTTCAGGTAGGGGAAGAAGGTCCGGGAATATGACAGCCGTGTCGTCAGCACGGTCGTTCCCGACAAGGCGTGGCTGTGTTCGGCGACCACGTTCTTCGCCCGGTCTTCATTGACGACACGGCCCTCGGCTATGGTCAGCTCCTCGGGGAACAGCACCGCTGGATCGTCGCGCAACTGCCGCTGCGAATACCGGGCGAAAAACTTCTGCGCCGCGGAGATCTGATGGTCCACGCGAAAATCGTAGTTGTCGGTGTTGAAGGCGTTGGAGCCGCTCCGGGCGTAGTTATTGCGGCCGGTGAACGGGTCGCCGGGCTGGTTGGGCAGAGGGAAGTAGCCGATCACGTTGGCGCCGACCGGATTGATGCGCGCCTGGGGGATGAGGTTGCCGGCGAACGCGTCGCGTAGGAAGCCGCCGGCCGGGTTGGCCCGCGTGCTGAAAGGATCGAAGATGCGCACCTGCTGGCCGGTGCGCGCCAGGGTTTCCGAGAAGTCGCCCCGCCTTTCCCGCAGCGTCGGCACGCTGGAGATGCGGCTGGTCAGCCGGCGCTCCCGCAGCCCCTCGTACGAGGCCATGAAGAACGTCTTGTTCTTGCGGATGGGGCCGCTGGCCACGCCGCCGAACTGGTTGCGCTTGAAACTGGTCAGCTTTTCCCCCCGCCGGTTGGCGAAGAAGTCGTTGGCGTCGAACACCGAGTTGCGCAGGAAGTCGTAGGCGCTGCCGTGAACGTCGTTGGACCCCGACTTGTAGACGACGTTCAGCACGGTGCCGAGGCTGCGGCCGAACTCGGCCGGCACTCCGGCCCCGATCACCTTGAACTCCTGGATGGCGTCCACCGAAGGAAACACAGTGATGGCCGAGTAGCCGGTGACGGTGGGGTGGGTGGCGGTGGCGCCGTCGATCACGATGTCCATCGAGCGGCGCCGCGTGCCGTAGGCCGACCAGTTCATGCCGTCGAAGCGCGCCGAAATGCTGCCGGCGATGCCGGGCGTCAGCCTCACCAGGTCATAGACGTTGCGCGTGTTCAAGGGGAGCTCGAGAATCCGCCGGTTGTCCACCACTTTGCCCAGCGTGGCGGTGGTGGCTTCCAGCAGAGGAGCGTTGGCGGTCACTTCCACTCGCTCGGCCAGTTCCCCGACCTCCAGCGTGAGATCAACCTGCGCGTTCTGCTGGACCTCCAGGGTGACGCCGCTGCGTACCGCGCGCTTGAAACCGGCCAGCGCCGCCTCGACGCGGTAGCTGCCCACCGAGAGCGGAAGAGAGACGTACTGCCCGCGGTCGGTGGTGGTGGCCGTGACCTGGCGGTTGGTCTGAAGGTGAACGATGGTGATGGTGGCGTTCGGGATGACCGCGCCGGTCGGGTCCTTCACCGTACCGGAGATCGTCCCGGTGGAAGACTGGGCCGCGGCCGGCGAGACTGTGCCCCAGCTCAGCAGCCAGAAAAGCATCATAACTGCAAGTGAGCGCCTCAT
>JBBTDS010000523.1:0-1279 GCA_038060875.1 Acidobacteriota bacterium
TCTTCATCCCGCCTTACGAGATGACCGTGTTCCCCGACGGCCGCGCCATCATCAAGGGCACCACCGACGTGGGCGTCGCCCGCAGCCTGTATGCCCGGTATATAGGGAGCTGAGGCCGGGACAACCTACGTCTTCCGGGTCGAGATCGAGCAGGAAGAAGACGGGCGCTGGAGCGCGGAAGTGCGAAGCCTGCCTGGCTGCGCCAGCCATAGGCGTCAATTAACCGGCCGGTGAGGATCCGGAGCGCGAAGGGGATTTCACCGCAGGCGTAGGCTTCTGCCCAATAGGTCCGTTTCCCGAGGTCGCAGTCTAGCGACCGAGCGTTCAGCGGCGGGCGCTCTTTGCCCGCCCGCTGCAACGCTTCGTTAGGCACCCTTTCTCCGAGCCCATTGAGCGCGGATCGCGTCAGACAACCGCTTCATTGCGTGCTCCATGTCCGGGAACAAGTCAAGCCACTGGTATTTCCCAAACTCTCTGGGGACCTCGCAGTCGTCGAGTCGAATGGGAATCACAAATGCCGCACCTGAAGGATGCAACTCCTGCCGACGCAGAAGCCTCTTGAGTTCGGCCTGGAAGAACCCGACCTTGGTCACGCTACTCGCCGATAAACAAGGGATCGCGAAGTGTGCCGCCTCGATAGCCTTGTCAATCTCCGGCTCCCACTGGTCTCCAGCGAGGAGTCGTTCTTCATCCAGCCATACGCTGAAGCCTCCCTTTTCTAGCGCTTCGTACACCCGCCGTACAGTAATGCGGTCTTCTTTGGCGTAGGATATGAAAACCTTGGGCGCCGTAATCATTGCTATGACCCCTGGGCGAAGCAGGCCTGTTGCGGTGATGATATCCAGAGTCTTGGAGAGCGGCTCTATTGTCTCCGCGAAACCGGCGAGCCCGAACAAGACCATCCACAGTTGCGACTTGCCCTCTGTGTAGAGATGATTCAGGACACTGGCCACTCTATGGGCGTCCAGCGTATCCTGTTCGCCCGTCAAGCGCACGAGAACCCAGCAGGCGTCGAGATAGCGATCCTGCAGCACCAGAACAGCGCAAATCCTGGCGAGTAGCCGGAAGTCCTCGTCTTGTGTCGCGCCCGACAGCAGCTCAGTCGCTGCTTCCCGGAGAACCCATGTCTTCTCCCGAAACGGCGCCGGCCGATATTCTACCAGCTCCATCAGATCGGCTGCCGCGACACCGATACCCCCTGGAGTCGCCTGGACCTCGGTCCGGAACTGCGGCCACGCCAGTTGGCGGTAACGACCTTGTTCATCCCAAACGATGGAGC
>JBBTDS010000524.1:0-4392 GCA_038060875.1 Acidobacteriota bacterium
CGAAACGATAGCCACCCATCCTGCCAACTTTACCCACAGATTTCGCCGAAGACCCCCATTCTGAAGCTGCCCTCCATCTGGGTGCTGGCCTTCGCCTGTGCCACCATGACCATGACCCGCTACGGCATGAACAGTTGGGGCATGCTGTACCTGCAGGAGACCAAAGGGTACTCCATGCTTCAGGCGGGCGCCCTGCTGGCGCTGAATCCGCTGGCCGGTATCCTGGGGTGCGTCGCCTTCGGCTTCGTTTCCGACAGAGTGTTTGCCGCCAGGCGGCCGCCTCTGAACCTCATCCGCGGCATGCTGGAGATCCTGTCGCTGGTGATGATCTTCACCACCCCGCCCGGACGCCCGCTACTGCTGACGGCGGCGTTTCTCCTTTACGGCTTGTCCATCAACGGGCTCATCACCTCGCTGGAAGGCCTGTTCGGGGCGGACATCGTGCCGAAGAAGGCGGCCGGCGCGGTCATGGGTTTCATCGGCGTTTTCGCCTACGTCGGCGTCGGCGTGCAGGAGCGAATCAGCGGCCACCTGATCCAACAGGGAACGACCATCGTGAACGGCGTGCGGCATTACGATTTCACCAACGCGCTGGCTTTCTGGGTGGGGGCCTCCGTGGTTTCGCTGATTCTGGCCACGTCATTGTGGCGGGCAAAAGTTACCGATTAACAGGCGGGGACGCAGAAGTGCCCGACAGCGCCCTCTACGATCTGGTTGTCATCGGCAATTACACGAAGGACACGATTGTCTCCGCGTCGGGAACGCGGATGGTGGACGGCGGCGGCTTCAATTACGGCGCCCACGTCGCCGCCATGATGGGCCTCAAGACGGCCGCGGTGACCCGTTTGTCCAAGGAAGACAGCCGCGTGGTGGACGCCCTCCTGCAAATCGGCGTCGCTGTCTTCCCGACCTATACGTCCCATTCAACCTGCCTGCGCCTCCATTACCCGACGGCCAATGTCGATGAGCGCATTCTGTCGGTGACGCACACCGCCGGAGCATTCACGCCGGATCAAGTCAGGGACCTCGAAGCCCGGGTGTTTCTCATCAACGCCTCGATCCGCGGCGAGGTGGACCTCGCGGTGATCCGCGAACTGAAAGCGAAGAACACCCTGCTGGCCGCCGATGTGCAAGGCTTCGCGCGGATCATAGCGCCGGACGGAAGGCTGGTGTACGACGACTGGCCGGAGAAGGAGCAGATCCTCTCCCAGTTCGACATGCTGAAGACGGATGCGGTCGAGGCGGAGATGCTGACCGGCCAGGCGGACATCAAAGCCGCGGCCCGGACCATCGCGGGCTGGGGACCCAAGGAGATCGTGCTGACCCACCGCGACGGCGTGCTCGTTCTCGCCGGCGGCCAATTCCATGAAGCGCCGTTCTGCCCGCGGAAGCTGGTCGGGCGCTCGGGACGGGGCGACACCTGCATCGCTTCGTACGTGGCCAGGCGACTGACCGCCTCTCCCGAAGAGGCCACCCTCTGGGCCGCCGCCGTCACCAGCCTGAAACTGGAAGCGGAAGGTCCGATTAAGAGAGAGCTGGCCGATGTGGCAGAATTGATGGCGAGGACGTGCAAGCCATGAAATCGTACGCAATCATCCTTCTCGCGGGGGTTTCGCTGCCCGCTGCCAGCCAGGAGACCCGGGGCATGATCTTCGGCCGCGTGCTCGATCCGCAGAGCTCGGCCGTCGCCGGCGCGCCCGTCACCGTCACCAACAGGGACACCAACGCTGTCACCCGTCTGGCGACGAACGAGACCGGCTATTACGAGGCCAGCCGCCTGCTGCCGGGCAGCTATGAAATCGCGGCCGAAGCGCCCGGCTTCAAGAAGTCGATCCGCGGCGGCATCGTCCTGCCGGTGGGATCGCGCCTGGAGATCGACCTGCGACTCGAAGTAGGGGCCATCTCCGAGTCGGTGTCCGTCACCGCCGAAGCGCCGATGCTCGACACCAGCAACGTCTCGAGCGGGCGCATCCTCAGCAACCGCACGCTGATGGACATCCCGGTGGTGGCCAACAACGTCATCAATCTCGCGCGCCTCACCACCGGGATGCAGACCTCGGGCATCAACCCCTCTTACGCCATGCTGGGCTCGGTCTCGGCGGCCTCGGACTATTATCTTCCCGGCCGGGTCGGCGGCAGCGAGTATTCGATTGACGGAGCGCCCAACAACGGCTCGGGGCGGCAGGTGGCCTATCTGCCTTACTCCGACACGGTCCAGGAGTTTCGGGTGGAAACGTCGAACTTCGACGCCGCGCAGGGGCACAGCGCGGGCGCCAGCGTGTCGATGATGACCAGATCGGGCGCGAACACGTTCCACGGCACGCTCACGTTGCAGCACTTTCAGCAGCGCTGGCAGGGGACGCCGTTCTTCGTCAAGCAGAACTACTATCGCCGCATCGCGCAGGCCGAGGCCGCCGGCGACAAGTCCCTGGCGGACTACTTGCGTAGCCAAGACAAGCAGCCCGCCGGCCGGTCGAACAACTATGCGGCCACGATTGGCGGCCCCGTCATCCTGCCGAAGTTGTTCAACGGCAAGGACCGGCTGTTCTTCTTTTTCAGTTACACGGGACTGAAGGAGGGCAAGACCGAAAACCCGGAAGGCCTCAACTACACGCTGCCGACGCTGGCGAACCGCCAGGGGGACTTCTCGCAATTGCTGAACGTGCCGGACGCCGTCCGCTACCTGATCCACGATCCGCTCAGCGTGCGCCCCGACCCGGCGCGCCCGACGCATTACATCCGCGACCCCATCCCCGGCAACCGCATCCCCCGCACACGGGTCATCAACCCCGCCTACGACTTCTACGCGAAGATTCCGCCGACGCCTAACAACGAGCCGCTCGATCCCAGGGCCGAACCGCGGAACAACTACCTGGCCATCGGCTCGCCCTACATCTGGGATTTCCACTCGCTGAGCAACCGCGTCGATGCGAACATCACCACGCGCCATCGCATCTTCGGCCGCTGGCACCTGAGCGACTTCCTCGAAGACCGCAGCGACTGGACCTACGAGACGGCCCGCGGCCTGCAAACCAACGGCTTGAACCGTCTGAACCGCGGGGCGACGGTGGACTGGGTGTTCGCCCGCAGCAGCTCCACCGTGCTGAACTTCAGGTTCGCGGCCAGCCAGTTCAAGTCGGGCAACAGGACTCCGGTTCCGCAGCAATACAAGCCCTCCGACGTGGGACTGCCGGCGTATCTGGACGCGAAGGCCGGCGATCTGCACATTCTGCCCACCATGAGCTTTTCCGGCTACCAGACCATCGGCCGTAATTACCCGGCCTACGACCGTTTCCGGTCCTACACCGGCAAAGCGGACCTCTCGCACATCCGCGGCCGGCACAGCCTGCAAAGCGGTTTTGAAGCGCGCGCCCAGCAGCGCTCCGGCGGCGGCGGCGGGAACACGTCGGGCTCGTTCAGCTTCAGCAATGTCTATGTGCGCCGCAACGACGACGGCTTCACGCCCGCGGGGGACCTGGGCCTGAGCTGGGCCGCGTTCATGATGGGAGTGCCCAACGGCCTCAACATCGCCACCAACGACACCTACATCACCGGCAACCCGTATTTCGCCTGGTTCGCGCAGGACAACTGGCGCCTGACCACCAAGCTGTCGGTGAACATCGGCCTGCGGCTCGAGCACGAGCTGGGACCCACCGAGCGCTACGACCGGATGATCGGCTACTTCGATCCCCTGGCCCGGCTCCCCATCAGCGAAGCGGCCGAGTCCGCCTATGGACGCAGCCCCGTGCCTGAACTGCCGGCCTCGTCCTTTCGCGCGCAGGGCGGGTCGGTCTATCCGGGCGTGCGCGGAGCCGGACGGCGCATCTATCGGAACGAGTTCCTGTGGCTGCCCCGTGTTTCGGCTGCTTATCAGCTAGACTCCGAGACCGTCGTCCGCGCCGGCTACGGCGTCTACTTCGATACCATCAACGTGCTCGTCACCGGGCCTAATCAGACCGGCTTCAGCCGGACCACGAGCACGAACGTGACCAATGACTTCGGCGCCACCTGGCTCGCCGGTGACCCGCGGAACGGCGTCTCCTCCCTGAAGGATCCTTTCCCCGTGCGCCCGGACGGTTCCCGCTTCGACGCGCCAACTCGCGACGCTCTCGGCCTGATGGCGGTGGCCGGCCGCAGCTTCAGTTACAGCCGCTTCGACATCCGGCACGCCCGGCTGCGGCGCTGGCGCGCCGGCCTCCAGCGGCAATTTGGCGCCAACCTGGTCGTCGAGGCGGCTTACGCCGGACAATACTCGGACCGCATCCCGATCGGCCAGACGCTCCGGCCGCTGCCCGAAGGGTATTGGGCCGACGGCCTTAAGCGCAACGACGTCATTCCCGCCAACCTCAACGCGAACGTCACCAACCCGTTCTCGATCCAGAATCTCGCCGC
>JBBTDS010000524.1:4492-11916 GCA_038060875.1 Acidobacteriota bacterium
GCCCACGTGGCGCGAGAGCAACGACGGGCGGCCGCACCGCCTGGTCGGCACGGCTCTTTACGAGCTTCCCTTCGGCCGTGGGCGCGCCATGTTGCAGCGCGGGCCGCTCAGTTGGATCGCCGGCGGCTGGCAGTTGGGCGTGACGCATGAATTCCAGCCGGGCCCGCTGCTCGGCTGGGGCAACCTTTTCTACTACGGCAGCGACCCCGCCCAGACGAAGCAGGGCGAGCGTGCGCTGGCGCGCTGGTTCAACGCCGACAACTTCGAGCGGAGCGCTTCCAAGGGGCCGGCGGAGTTTCACCGCCGCGTTTTTCCGACGCAGATCGGCGGGCTGCGCGCCGACAAGACCAGCCAGTGGAACGTGAACGTGCTGCGCGAGTTTCCCCTGGGCGATCGCGCCCGGCTGCAATTGCGCCTCGACGCGCTCAACCTGCAAAACCGCTCGCAATTCGCCGGCCCCGACACCAACCCCTATTCCACCAATTTCGGCAGGATCACCTCGCAGACGGCCACGCACAACCGCTTCATCCAGATCCAGGGCCGTATTCGATTCTAGCCGGGGACAGCCTGCATGTTTCCGCGATAAGAACCGCGCACACCGGGAAACACGCAGGCTGTCCCCCGATTCTCGCCAAGCCGGTGGGATTTGAAGCCTTGGCGGCCGTGCTGAACCGCTGGGCCTCGGCGCCGCTCAGTACCCTTTCTGCTTGTCCACAACGTTGAGCAACGGCTCGCCGTTGGCGAAGCGGCGCACGTTCTCCTTCAGCAGCGCCAGGCGGCGGCCTTGCACCAGGTCGGAGCCGCCGGCGGTGTGCGGTGTGATCACGACGTTCTCGAACTTCCAAAGCGCGTGTCCCTTGGGCAGCGGCTCGGGGTCGGTTACGTCCAGGCCGGCGCCGGCCAGCCGCTTGCTGTCCAGCGCCTTCATCAGCGCCTCGGTGCTGTACAGCTTGCCGCGCGAGACGGCGATGAAGTAGCCGTTCGGCTTCATCAGCTCGAACTGCCGCGGGCCCATCATGCCTTCGCTCTCCTTGGTGTGCGGCGCCGAGACGAAGACCACGTCGGCTTCGGGCAGCACGCTGTCAAGCCGGTCCGGCGGCACCAGCCGGCTGACGAAGGCGGCGTACGGCATGTCCTTGGGGTCCACGCCGATGATGCGCATGCCGAAGGCGTGCGCCCGCTGCGCGATCTGCATGCCGATGCCGCCCAGCCCGATAATCACCGCCGTCTTGCCCTGGAGCTCGACCAGGCGGTGCCGGCCGCGCGTCCACTCTTCGCTAGTCCGGCCTGGGATCGTCTGGTACAGCCCGCGCGTCAGCGAGAGCAGCAGCGCCATAGCGTGGTCGGCGATGTTCGGCCCCTGGATGATCTTGCAGTTGGTCAGCGTGATGCCGCTCGCTCGCAGTTCGGGTGAGAGGGCGCCCTCCGCACCCGCGCTGTATATCTGCACCCACTTCAGTTTCTTGCCCGCGCGAACCAGCTTCGGGGTGATTGTCCCCAGGATGGCGTCGGCATCGACCACCTGGCTCTCCAACTGAGCGGGCGTCGCCGCCAGGATGGCAGCGTCAGGCGCGGCGCTCCGGAGTTCCTGAACGGACGCTTCATCCAGGCCGGTGACCAGGATCTTCTTCTGCTGGGCGGGCAGCGCCGCGGCCGCCAGCAGGATGAGCAGGACTCTTCTCCCCATGGGATGAAATTGTACCGCGCTTCACTTCACGTTCGCCGGCCGCAGCCCTTCATCGGGGCCCAGCCCCTTGCTCAGCCAGCCCGCATACCAGCGGAACACGTTGCCGGTCAGGCTGCCGATGTAAATGTCGCCGGCGCGGCTCACGTCGATCCAGTGCCCCGGGCTCTCCATCGAGCCGAGGATGTTGCCGGTGGCCGGATCGATGCGCATGATCCGCCCCGACAGCGTATCGTAGGTGAGGTTCTCGATGTTGTTGCGGTGGGTTATGATCCACAGCTCGTCCCGCGGCGTCATGAAGAGCCCCTGGGTGGCCCCCAGATGCGTCCACTGGCGCAGGAACTTCCCCGTGGCGTCGAAGATCTGGATGCGGTTGTTCTCGCGGTCGCTGACGTAGACCTGGCCGCGCGAGTCCACCTGCACCACGTGCGGCGTGTTGAACTCGCCCGGTCCCGTGCCGTGCTTGCCCCAGGCCAGCAGAAACTTCCCCTCGCGGGAGAACTTCACCACCCGCGCGTTGCCGTATCCGTCGCTGACGTAGAACTCGCCCGAGGGCATGAAGGCGATGTCGGTGGGACGGTTGAACGTGTTCTCGTCCGTGCCCGCCTTGCCTTTGGTCCCGAGCGTCCGCAGCAGTTGCCCTTCGTTGGTGAACTCCATCACCAGGTGCAGGCCGTTGTCGATCGCCCAGACGTGATCGTGGCGGTCGATGCGCAGGCCGTGCGGGTTGCCGAACACGCCCTTGCCCCACGAGCGCAAATAGCGGCCCTTGGGGTCGAAAACGACCAGCGGGTCCGCCTGCTTGCCGCGATGGAGCACGTACACGTTGCCGGCCGAATCGGTGGCCACCGCCGAGACCCGCCCAAACGTCCAGCCCTCTGGCATCGTCTCCGGCTCCTGCCCGAAGCGGATCTGGACACGGTACTTCAGCAGCCCGCCCTCGTGCGAATTCCAACCCTGCTGACTGTAACCCATAGCTACCACGATAACCGCCATCACCAGCGCGTTGCGCAGCGTCATCTTGTTCTGCCTCCATAACGGAATTGATACCAGGCGAGCGCGAAGAAGCCCGCCGCGATGGCCCAGCGAAGAATTACATTGGTCAGGGAGTCTCCCAGCAGCAGGAAGCGGATCCCAAGCAAGAGGAAGCCAAGGCCGATGCAAAGATACCACCAGCCAAACCACCGCTCGCGGCGCTGCCCCTTCGCCTGGTCCACCGCCATGTCCCCCACACAGTCTATGCGAAAATTCGGTGACAGGCTACGCTTTCACCAATTTAATGTAAGCGCCCGCCGGCGCCCCTCCCCGTTCAGCCCGCCAACGCGCGCGCCCGATGGCGAATCACCGCCTTTCGGCTCCGGATCGCTTGGAGCACCGCTGTTTCCGTGTATCATAGTCGAAAGGCAACAACCAGACTCATGGGCATCAACATCGGTTTGGACATCGGCGCTATCAGCCTTAAACTGGCCGCCCTCGGCAAGCCGGCGGACCGGGCCTTGCTGGAAGCGCTCTGCCGCGAGCGGCCCGCCTTCCGCTTCCTGGAGTGGAACGGGCAAACGCCGCTTGTGATCTCGGAGTACCACCGCATCGGCGGCAGCCCCATTCAAGCGGCCTACGATCTGCTCCATGAGTTTTACGGGGTCGTCCCGGAGACCCGTATCGAGGGCATCCGCGTCACCGGGTCGGGCAGCCGGACGATCGCCAAGATCCTGGGCATCTACTACGAGAACGAGTTCAAGGCCATCGCCCGGATGATCGGGACGTTTCACCCCGAGGTCCGCACCGTGTTCGAGATCGGCGGGGAGAGCTCCAAGTACATTCACCTGGAACCCCAGCCGGATCTCCAGCGCAGCGGCATCGTCGATTACGACCGCAGCGGCGAATGCGCGGCCGGCACCGGCTCGTTCCTCGACCAGCAGGCCTCGCGCATGGGCTACTCGGTCGAGGAGATCGGCTGCGTGACCTGCGCGGCCGGCTGCTCGGCCCGCATCGCGGGCCGCTGCTCGGTGTTCGCCAAGACCGACATGATTCACGCCCAGCAGAAGGGCTACCAGCCGGCGGAAATCCTGCGCGGGCTGTGCGACGCGGTGGCGCGGAACTTCAAAGCCGGCATCGTCAAGGGCCGCCGGGTGACGCCGCCAGTGGCGCTGATCGGCGCCGTCTCGCAGAACGCCGGCATCACCGCCGCCCTGCGCGAGGTCTTTCGCCTGAACCCCAGCGATCTTTTCGTGCCGGAGCTCTACGCCTGGTCCGGCGCCGTTGGCGCCGCCATGCTCGAAGCCGAAGAGACCCGCAAGCGGTCGTTCGGCGAGATTCACCGCCTCAGCCAGCACGAGAGCGAAGCGGTCGCCTTCGACACCAGTCCGCTCTCGATGGACAACGTCGTGCTGCTGCGCGACCGCGTGCTGCCCTGGACTCCGCCGCCCGGCGACACGCCGATTCCCGCCTACCTCGGCATCGACGTCGGCTCCGTCTCCACCAACGTGGTCGTGCTCAACGCCGATGGCGCGCTGATCCACGAGATCTACCTGCGCACCGCCGGCCGGCCCATCGAAGCGGTGCAGCAAGGTCTCAGCGAGGTGGAGCGCCTCTGGGGCAGCCGCCTGGTGATTCAGGGCGCCGGCACTACCGGCTCGGGGCGCGAGCTGATCGCCGAGCTGGTCGGCGCCGACGTGGTTAACGACGAGATCACCGCCCACAAGACCGGCGCGCTGCACGTCGCCGAGAGCCTCGGCCTGGAGCCGGTGGACACCATCTTCGAGATCGGCGGCCAGGACTCCAAGTTCATCTCGATCGAAAACGGCATCGTGGTGGACTTCGCCATGAACGAGGCCTGCGCGGCCGGCACCGGGTCGTTCCTCGAGGAGCAGGCCGAGAAGCTGGGCATCAACATCAAGGGCGAGTTCGCCAGGCTGGCCCTCTCGGCGGCCACTCCGAGCCGGCTGGGCGAGCGCTGCACCGTCTTTATGGAGCGCGATGTCACCGGCTGGCTGCACAAGGGCGAAACCATCCCCAGCCTGGTCGCCGGCCTGGCCTATTCGATCGTGCTCAACTACCTGAACCGCGTCGTCCGCGGGCGCAGGATCGGCAACGTGATCTACTTCCAGGGCGGCACTGCTTACAACGACGCGGTGGCGGCTGCCTTCGCCGGCATTCTGGGCAAGAAGATCACCGTGCCGCCGCACAACGGCGTGATCGGGGCCATCGGCATGGCGCTGATCGCGCGCCAGTGGCGCCTGGCCACGCGCGGCCAGAGCCGGTTCCGCGGCTACGACCTGGAGCGAATCCGCTGGACCTCGCGCGACTTCGTCTGCCAGGCCTGCTCGAACCTGTGCGACATGAAGGAGTTCACCGTCGAGGGCCAGAAGAGCTACTGGGGCGACAAGTGCTCCGACAAGTTCCGCAAGCCCTCGGCCACCGGCCGCCAGCCGGTCATCGAAGACCTGTTCGCGTTCCGCGAGCGGGTGCTGGAGGAGATCACCGGGCGGCCGCTCAACGCCGCGCCGGCGACGGCTCCGGCCCGGCTCACCGTCGGCCTGCCGCGCATGATGTCGATGTTCGACATGTACCCCTTCTGGTGCCGCTACTTCACCGAAGCGGGCCTGGAGGTGGTGCTCTCGCCGGCCACCGACCCGAAGATCGCCGCCCACGGCATCGAGATGGCCATCGCGCAGCCGTGCTATCCGGTGCAGATCGCCCATGGCCACGTGCAGACGCTGCTCGACATGGGCGTGGATTACGTCCTGCTGACGAACCTGCTGAATGCGGAGGCGAACGAAGACTACGGCTGCACCGCCCACTTCTGCCCCTGGAACCAGACGCTGCCCTTCGTGCTCGAATCGACGCCGCAGCTTGAGCCGCACAAGCATAAGTTCCTGATCCCCACCCTGCACTTCCAGCTCGGGCGCGACTACGTCAAGCGGGCGCTGGCGGAGACGATGCGGCGGGTGGGGATCAACCGCCGCACCAGCGACCGCGCCGTCGATGCCGCCTACGCCGCCCAGCGCCAGTACCAGGAGCGGCTGCTGGAGGCGGGCCGGCAGGCGATGGAGACGCTGGAGCGGACCGGCGAGCCGGGCGTGGTTGTCGTCGGGCGCGGCTACAACATTTACGACCGCAACGTGAACTGCGACATCCCGCGCAAGCTGCGCCACCGCTACGGCGCCAACGTGATCCCGTTCGATTTCCTGGTCAGCGGGCGCGAGTCGATCGCCGATCTGCATCCCAACATGTACTGGATCTCGGGGCAGAAGATCCTGGCCGCCGCCCGGCTGGCGCGTTCGCATCCCAACCTCCACATCATTTACATCACCAACTTCAAGTGCGGGCCCGACTCCTACATCAAGCACTTCGCCCGCAACGCCGCCGGCGCGCCGATGCTGGTCCTCCAGTTTGACGGCCACGGCAACGACGCCGGCTACATGACGCGCTGCGAGGCGTATCTCGACAGCAAAGGAATCCTGCGATGCTACAGGGCGGGAACGGAAGCCCAGGCAGCCACGGCGTCGACCATCCACTGAAGGCCAAGCGCGTCTACATCCCGCCGATGGCCTACGGCAGCGGGCGCACCTTCGCGGCCGCCTTCCGCGCCCTCGGCATCGACGCCGACATCACGCCGCCCTCCAATGACCGCACGCGAGAACTGGGGGCGCGGTTCACCTCCGGCGACGAGTGCTACCCGGCCAAGGTGACCGTCGGCGATTTCATGCGACTGCTGGAGCAGCCGGGCATCGACCCGGCGCGCGTGGTGCTGTTCATGCCGACCGCCGACGGCCCCTGCCGCTTCGGCCAGTACGCGCCCTACCTCCAGCAACTGCTGGCCGCCAGTGGCTATCCCCGGACCGAAGTCCTCTCGCCCACCAGCAGCAACGGCTACGCCGGCCTCGGCGAGCTGGCGCGGCCGTTCATGCGCACCGGCTGGCGCGCTCTGCTGGCCGCCGATGTCCTGCAAAAGCTGCTGCTCCAGCATCGCCCGCACGAGTGCACTCCGGGCGAGACCGAGCGCGTTTACGAGCAGTGCCTCGACGACGTCTGCCAGGCTATCGAGCGGACGCCCATCGATCCGCCGGTGCAGTTGCGCGCGCTGCGCGACGCGCTGGTGCGCTCGCGTGACCGCTTCCGCGCCATCACGGTCAGCCGCGATCGCTCCGCGCCGCTGATCGGCGTGGTCGGCGAGATCTTCTGCCGCCTGCACACGTTCTCCAACGAGGACCTGATCCGGCGCCTGGAGCAGTATGGCGCCGAGACGTGGCTGTCGGACATCGGTGAGTGGGTCTGGTACACCAACGCCGAGCAGTCCCGCCGCCTCAAGCTGACCGGGCGGCGGATTTCCAAGGAAGCGCTCGGCGCCTGGATCCGCAACCGCGTCCAGCGCCGCGACGAGCACGTGCTGCTGGAGCCTTTCCGCGGCGACTTCGCCGGTTACGAGGAGCCCGATATCGCCGAGGTGCTCGCCTGCGCCGAGCCCTACCTGCCGGCCAGCGGGGCGATGGGCGAAATGGTGCTCAACATCGGCAAAGCCGTCTACTTGGCGCACAAGGGCGTGGACGGCATCATCGACATCAGCCCGTTCACCTGCATGAACGGCATCGTCTGCGAGGCGGTGTATCCGCGCGTCAGCCGCGACACCGGCGGCATCCCCATCCGCAACTTTTACTTCGACGGCACCCAGTCCGACCTCGACCGCGACCTCGGCGTGTACCTGGAACTGGCCCGCAGCTACCAGCGCCGCAAGAAGTTC
>JBBTDS010000525.1:0-4459 GCA_038060875.1 Acidobacteriota bacterium
CCACCACCAGGCCTATCGCTTAGGCCAATACTTCTCCGTGGAAATCCAGGCTAGCGGCTGGTACGACTTGATGCGGGTCGGGATGGCCATCATCGTCTGGCCGGCCAACCTGGTGGCCTCTTCGTTCTTGCCCTCAAACAGCAGACGGCGGACCTCGGGCAGCGCCGCCAGCGCGGCCGGGTTGCTGACATCGCGCGCGAAGCCGTCCCATACGGTGTCCTCATTAAGCTGGAGCCGCTCCTGCTCGATGCCGCCGAACACCATGGCGCCGAGGCGCCCGTTGCCCAAGGGCAGGGCCTCAATCCACTGGCTCGCCGGGCGGCGGTACCAGAGGACCAGCGGCTTGGGCGAGGGCGCGGCGGCGGTGGCGAGCGAGGCGAGCGCGGCCGGGCCGACGGCGGCCGAGCCGAGGAAATCGCGGCGGCGAATCACCGGTTCTCCATCTCCGCGAGCTTGCGGACGCGGCGGCGGAACTCTTCGGCGGTCGAGAACTCCGCGCTGAGGAAGGCCTTGAGGATCTCCTCGACCAGCTTGATGCCGACGATCTGGGCGCCGAGGCAGAGCAGGTTCACGTCGTCGTGCTCGACCGACTGGTGGGCCGAGTAGGTGTCGTGGCACAGGGCGGCGCGGATGCCCTTGATCTTGTTGCCGGCTATGCAGGCGCCGACGCCGGTGCCGCAGACCATCACGCCGCGCTGAACGCGGCCGCTCTTGATCTCGTCGCAGACCTTGGCGGCGATGTCGGGGAAATCGACCGGGTCGGGCGTGTAGGAGCCGCAGTCCTTGACCTCGTGGCCCCAGGAGCGAAGCAGCTTGATGACCGGCCCCTTGAGGGGGAAGCCGGCGTGGTCGCCCCCGAGGGCGAGTTTCATGGGCGGCTTGGCCGCGGCGGCGGAACCGCCCAGCAGGGAAGCGCCGGCGGCATTCAGCAGCGCGCGGCGCGGGACGGGGCTGTGGGGCATAGCCCCCTTATTGAACCACGATCCCCCGGTCCTCCAGCAACCGGCCGGTTCTGTGTCGCGACACTAGAAATTCGCGGCGCACACAAAATTCGCCGCGTCGTCGGTGCTGCCGCTGCCCTTGTACCGAGCGACCAGGGGATATTGGCAGAGTGGCCGCGTCCGGACGACGTTGCCCGCCTGGTCCCGGCGGGCGGCGTTCAGTGTGTCAGGAGCCTTGCCCTCCTCCACCCATTTGAGAAGCGCATCGAACGGACCGAGCGGCCCTGGACCCGGTCCGCCCCCACAGTGTCCGACGCCGGGCGCCATGAACAGCCGAATAAACTCAGCGGTCTTCTCCGGCCCGCCCATCCGCTGCTGCACCCGTTCGTAATAATCGATGGTCCCCTCCGGGTGGATTGCCGGATCGACCCACCCGTGCCACACAATGGCCTTGCCGCCCCGGTCGCGGAATGCCGAGAGATTCGGGGAATCCGTGCCGAGGACGGCCCCGAACTGTTCGACCGACTGATCCCAGAACTGCTCGAAGGCCGCGTAGGTGAGGGTGGCCCAATCCCACTGGGGGTTCTTCGTCAGGAAGTATTTCCACCAGTCGAGCGTAAGATTGAATGGTCGCCCGGTGAGCGGCATGCCGTCGGTCGCGCTCAACGCGAAGTTGGCGCCGCACTCACCGGCTGCGGCGCCGGCCAGGGCCTTGGGATCGTAGGAGCACCGCCGCGGATCCTCGATGACGCCGTCCTTGAACCCATCGATGGCGTCGCAAGCCGCCACGGTGGCCGCCTGCGCCGCGGCGAACTTGCATGGCGGCAGGAAGTTCCTCGTCTCGAGCACCACGAGCTGGCTCCACATTTGGGCGATGTGCAGCTTCGACCAGTTGATCGCCGGCGCGGCGGAGTGAATGCCTTCGTAGTCAGCGGGGGAGCGCTGGGCCTCCATCAGTCCCTGGCGCCCGCCCGTCGAGCAACCATTGAAGTAGGAATACCGTGGCGGCTTCCCGTAGAACGCCTCTGTCAGCGCCTTGCCGGTCACCGTCATTTCATGAATGCCGAGGTAGGCGTTGTCCCGGATCAGCATCCAGTTCAAGCGACCGTTGGCATCGACCGCGAAACTGACGCTGCCACCCTCGTGGCCGGTGTCGGTCGCGCCGGCCGCAAAACCGAAAGCCACCGGACGCCGCACGGCATTCGGGTTGCCACCCAGGCTAGAGTTTTGCACATTACGCAGCCGCTTTCGCCCATTCCATAAGGGGTTGAAGAATTTTTCGCGTGTGTGCATCCAGCCTGGGGGCGCTGAAAATCTTTTCGTGCCAGGTCGCCTGGCGCAGAGTCCGCAGGATGTCCTCGAAGGAAACCGTCGTTTTTCGTTGGTACCAGAGGCGCTGTAGAGTCGATTGCCGCGCCAGGCGATGCCCCGACTGGGCGTACCAGAGTATGGCCAGATCGTAGATATAGAAGATCAAGGGGGCCGTGCGCTGTGTGGCTTGGGGGACGCGGTTTTGTGGGTCTTCGAAGCCGAGGAACTGTTTCACATCGCGGCGGCGATCTTGCGCCATCTGCTCGGGATTGGGCAAACGCTGACTCTTTTTGCGCTGGCCGGCCCACCCGGCGACCAGTTGGATCATTTCCACCGCCAGTTGCGGGCGGGTCCGATACTGTTGGTCGGTGGCCTGCCCGATTTGCTTGCGTTCGAGTTTGCCGCCACGGCCGGGAGCCAGTTTGGAGTTCTTTTGTTTGCGATACAGGCGGACGAGGATCGGCAAAGCCCAGGTCTTCTGTGGGGCGAAGGCGAAGGAGACGTGCAAGGAGAAGACCACCCAGTTGTGGCCGAAAGCAAAGAAGGGACGGCTCTGGGTGGAGCGCAGTGGGTCGTGGTGCATACCCGCGCCCCAGATGTGGCGTCCGGATTTGCGGGCCAGGGTGTCATCGACGGCGCCGACCAAAACCTCGGCACAAAAAGGTAACAGCAGTTGGAAGACCCGGTGGCCCAGATCATCGAGCTTCCAACGGGCTTGGCTAAAGAAGCGGTGAAACGAGCAATAGTGTTTGAACTCGGTCAGTTGCGCGGATTGAATGATGCGGGTCAGCGAGCGGCGCCCGGAACAGGGGATCCTGGCGCAGGTCAAGGCCCAGAAGGAATGGAAGCTGGGCTGGGTAAAGCAAGACTGAAAGGCGAGCAGGAGGGGAGCAAAGGAACGGACCAAGAGATCGGGCATCAGGCGTCCTTGTCTTTCATCATCAAGAAATGAAAGACAAGGAGCACAAAAAAAGACCTTACGGCCGCTGGCGCTTGCGTTCCTTCAGCAGGTCGAGATTCACCTGCGCGATCTGCTTCAGTAGTTTCTGCATCTGAGCGAACGCACGCAGACTTTCCTCTACCTCTTGCCCCATCTCGCGGGGGATGGGGATCTGGCGTACTTGCCGATTTCCGAGACTCACGGAGAGAATCCAAATCGGCCCGTGGCCTTTCCCCTTGCCCTTCTCGCAATACCGGCAACCGGCCTTATTGCAGCGCACCATGCGGCTCAACAAGGAACCCGGCAACACGGTGGCCGGGTCGGGGATTTGCTGAAGGATCTGTTTGCGGGAAGCGATAAGTTGAGCGACCTTGTCTCTCATCTCTATCAAATGAAAGATGTCATATCTTCAGCGCAGTTTGCAGGAGGAAAACGACAGAACATCGCAAAATTGTTTGGATCAAGGGACTGCGATCCCGGAGGCCGAAAAGACTTCAGATCCTGGTGACGGGAGACTTCAAAAAGTGCAAAACTCTAGTCTAGCGAACGCGGAAGAGGACCTGTAGCGGCGTCAATCCCACCCACACGCTTTTAGCGCACTACCCGGCGGCCCCGCGGCCGCGACGCCGTGCTACAATGCCAATATCCGCAATGTGGGCCCGTAGCTCAGTTGGTTAGAGCGCTACCTTGACACGGTAGAGGTCTGGCGTTCGAGTCGCCACGGGCCCACCACTCCTTTCGAACACTTCCGAGTCTCTCCCTCCCAAGAGCCGTCCTTTGGGAGGCAGTTTGGAGTCCAAAACTCCGCCCGGGCTTCATTGGACTCTGGCTGGTCATGGAAGCCATGAGGTGCATTGTTTTTCGATTTGTCTCGCGAATCAGGAGACGGAGACAACATCGCCTTCCCCATACACGCACTTCGCGCCCGAGGGGTGCCGGCGTCGCGCGGCGGTCTAGTAGCTGGTCCTGGCGGTCCGGGCGGCCGATGAGGAGGCGGTGTGGGCGCATGCGCGCGAGCAATGGCCACTGCTCGTGCAGGCGTGCCCCAGGAACGCGCTGTGAGCCGTATGGTACCAACCCCGCCGGCGGGCACGACCAACATGACGCCAGGGGGGCCTGTGTCGCCCCCTATTTGCTTGCACCGGCGCGCAAGGGGCCGACGCGGCGATATCCTCTCCAATCGCCTCCGCCGTTCGCTCCACAGCTTTGGTAGTCACCTCCAAATCGGCGAGTAGTTTCATCTGCTGGCGCCCGTGATCGAAAGGCG
>JBBTDS010000526.1:0-31348 GCA_038060875.1 Acidobacteriota bacterium
GGTCATCAACTCGACGATTGACTTCCCGGTGGGCAAAGGCAGGCGGTTCCTTTCGACCCTGCCGGCGGCCGCGGACTACATCCTGGGCGGCTGGAGGCTGGTCACGATCAGCACCTTCAGCTCGGGGCAGTTTTTCAGCCCGGGCTTCTCGGGCTCGGATCCGTCCAACACGAACACGGCGGGGGGGCTGCCGGACCGGACCTGCGATGGGAACCTGCCGCGCGGCACGCGCACTATTGACCGGTGGTTCGACCCCGCCTGCTTTGCGGCGCCGCCCGCCGGCCGGTTCGGCAACAGCGGCGTGAACGCGCTGAAGCGGCCGGGCTACAACCTCCATCACGTCAGCGTGGCCAAGGAATTTAAGTTGAGCGAGCGTTTCCGCCTGGAGTATATCGCCTCGATCGCCAACCTGTTCAACCATCCGACCTTCAATCCGCCGATCAGCAACATCTCGGTGCCCGGGACCGGCCGGATTACCAGCATCCTGGTCGGCGCGGACCGTGCGATCGACGGCACCCGGGCGCGCGAGATTGGGATGACGCTGCGGTTGCGGTGGTAGCGAAGATGCGACGAAGAGAATTCCTCATGACGCCGGCGGCAAGTGCGCTGGCGTGGCAGCCGGCCCAGACGGCCTCGCCGTTCAAAGCCGGCTTCGCCGAGCGCGACATTACGCCCGAGATCGGCATGGAGCAGCCGGGCGGCTACGGCAAGGCGTTCCACAAGGCGCTGCACGATCCGTGCAAGGTCCGGGCGGCGGTGTACGACGACGGCAAGAAGCGCGTGGCGCTGGTCGGCGTGGACGCTCTGGCGGTCCCGCGCCCGCTCGCGCAGGGCGCCCGAAAGGCTATCGCCGAAAAGTGCGGGATCCCGCCGGAGGCGGTGCTGATCGGCGCGTCGCATTCCCACTCCTCGGGGCCAGTGGGCATGGTGCAGCCGGGCGAGTACGACCACGCTCCGCCGCTGGTGCAGCAACTGGCCTACGAGAAATCGTCGATGGCGCACGCGGGCTACCTCGAACGCGTGCGCAACGAGATCGTCAACGCGGTCTCGCAGGCCAACGCGGCGCGGGCGCCGGCGCGGTCCGGTTTCGGCTCCGGCATCGAGAACAAGGTGGCTTACAACCGGCGTCTGCGGATGAAGAACGGCCTCGCCTGGTCGCATCCCGGCAAGGGCAACCCCGACATCATCGAGTACGCCGGGCCGATCGATCCGGAAGTTGGCGTCATCGGGACGTGGGACAAAGACGGGAAGCTGGCGGGCTGCGTGGTCAACTACGCCTGCCATGCCACAACCAGCCCCGGCGGCATCTCGGCCAACTGGATCTATTACCTGGAGAAGATGATCCGCGGGGCGATGGGGCCGGACGTGGTTGTCGTCTTCCTGAACGGCGCCTGCGGCGACGTGACGCAGGTCGATAACCTCAGCCCGTACGCGAACCCGTCGGGCGAGCAATGGGCGCGGCTGGTGGGCGGGCGCGTCGGCGCGGAGGCGGTCAAGGTGCTGCTGCTCGCCGAGCCGGGCGACGCGGTTCCGCTGGATGCGGCGGTGAAGGTGTGGCGCGCCGGGCGCCGCATCCCCAGCCCGGAGCGGGTGAAGCGGTGCTGGGAGATGGTCCGGAAGGACCCCAAAGAAGTGGGCGTCAGCGAGTGGACCTTCGCCAAGGAGATCGTCATGCTCGATGCGCTCGTGGCCAAGGAGAAGACGGTCGAGGTGGAGGCGCAGGCGGTCCAGGTGGGGCCGGCGGTGTTCCTGTCGAATCCGGCGGAGTACTTCTGCCAGTTCGGGCTGGACCTGAAGGCGCGCAGCCCGTTCCCGTTCACTTACCCGGTGGAGCTGGCCAACGGCTGCGTGGGCTACGTCCCGACCGAGGAGGCGCTGGGGCCTCGTGGCGGCGGTTACGAGACGCGGCTCACCAGCTACAGCAACCTGGAGCCTTCGGCGGGGCGCCAGATGGTGGAGGCGGCGCTGGAGCTGGCGGCGCGGATGAAGCCGGGGCCAGTGCCCGAGCCACCGAAGGCGCCGCCGTTCAAGGCGCCGTGGGCGTACGGCAACGTGCCGCCGGAGCTGTCGTGAGGCGGGGCCGCCGGGCGTGCTATGATGCGGCACATGACGAACTCTGATTTCACTCGCCGCGGATTCCTGGCCGCGCCGGCCATCCTCGGGGCATACACCCAAGGCGACGCCTTGCGGGTGGCCCACGTCGGCGTGGGCAACCGCGGCTCGTTCTTGCTGCGGCACATGCTGAAGGTGCCGGGCGTCCGCGTGGTGGCCGTCTGCGACATCATCCAGGAGCGGGCGGACGCAGCCGCCAAGCAGGTGGCCGATGCCGGCGGCTCGGCGCGCACCTGGACGGACTTCCGCAAGATGCTCGATCAGCAGAAGGACATCGACGCCGTCGTGCTGGCCACGCCCGACGGGACTCACAAGGACCTGGACCTCGCGATCCTCGAAGTCGGCAAGCACCTCTACGCCGAAAAGCCGCTGGCGACCACGGTGGAAGACTGCAAGATGGTGGTCACCGCCGCCAGGCAGGCCAAGGGCATTTTCCAGGCGGGCTTCCAGTTGCGCCATGACCCCAACCGCAACGCGGCCATGAAGCACATTCACAGCGGCGGCATCGGGAAGGTCCTGATGTGCCATGGCATCCGCCACGGCAGCGACCTGCCGCGCAACATCCCCTGGTACTTCGACAAGACCAAGAGCGGAGACATCGTGGTGGACCAGGGCATCCACATCCTGGACCTGTTCACCTGGTCGATCGGCACGCACCCGTTGCGGGTGATGGCTTCGGGCGGGACGAACCTGTTCATCAACGTGCCGCCGGGGCGCACGGTGATGGACAACTACAACCTCATCTTCGAGTACCCGAACGGGGTGCGGGTGAACTTCAGCCATCACTACTTCGACCCGCCCGGGTTCACCGGCATCCGCGAGCTGGTGTTCGGCACGGAAGGCGCGGCGGATCTGCCGGGCGGGACTTGGCAGCCGCGGGAGAAGAAAGGCCTGATCAAGCTCGACGTGCCCAACGCCGGCCAGGACTCGAGCTACATGTCGCTGGCCGCCTTCGTGGAGAACGTGCGCGCCAAAAACCGCAAGCCGCTCAACGACGCCGAGTCGGGGCTGCGCTCGACCATCGTGCCGATCATGGCGACCAAGGCGATCGTCGAGAAGCGGATTGTCACCTGGCAAGAGGTGGCTGGGCGAGCGTAGGCTCACAGCACGTCGGCGAAGCCGCGCTTGAGGTGGCGGAAGAACAGGCCGCCGGCGGCGAACATGACCAGGCCGAAGGCGGCGATGACGGCCAGCTCGCGCAGGCTGGGCAGGCGGTTGGAGAGCAGCCGCTCGCGGTAGGCGTTGACAAACTGGGCCAGTGGGTTGGCGCGCACCAGGAAGCGCAGATTCTCGGGGATCTGCTCGACGGTGATGAAGATCGGCGTCAGCCAGAACCACAGCGTGAGGGCCACGGTGACGACCTGAGCGGTGTCGCGCAGGTAGACGTTGAGGCTGGAAACGATCCAGGCCAGCCCGACGGCGAACAGGCCGAGCAGGAACATGTAGAGGGGCAGTACCAACACCAGCGGGCTGATCTGTCCCACCCAGATGGCGACCGCGCCGATCACCAGCGCCAGCGCGATCAGATGGTTCACCAGCGACGAGAGGAAGATGGAGACCGGCACGACTTCAGCGGGGAACATCGTTTTGGTGATCAGGTTCCTGTGCTCGAGCAGGCCGGCGATGGAACGCAGAACGGTGTCCTGGAACAGCATCCAGGGGAGGAAGCCGCTGAACAGGAACAGGGTGTAGTTCTCGGTGATCTCGCTGGGCGGGAGGCGGACGCGGAGGCAGGTTTGGAAGACGAAGGTCCAGCTCAGCAGCAGCACCAGCGGGTGGATCACGCCCCACAACCAGCCGGCGGCCGAGCCGATGAAGCGCTGCTCGAAATCGCGCCGCACAAGCTGGAACAGCAAGCTGCGCCGCGCGACCAGGTTGCGGAGAAAGTGGGAACCGGGGATGCGGGTCATCAAGCTGTATTGTAGCGGGCCGTCCTATAATGGGAGTAGCTGGGATGTTTCGAACTATCAAAGAGCAGTTCGACACGATCTTCCGTGAAGATCCGGCGGCGAAGAGCGTGCTGGAGATCTTGCTCTGCTACCCCGGCTTCCACGCCATCCTGCTGCACCGGCTGGCGCACAAGCTTAACCGGTGGGGCGTGCCGATCGTGCCGCGCGTGATTTCGCAGATCGGCCGCGCGATGACGGGGATCGAGATCCATCCCGGCGCGCGGATCGGGCGGCGGTTCTTCATCGATCATGGCATGGGTGTGGTGATCGGCGAGACGACCGAGATCGGCGACGACGTGCTGCTCTACCAGGGCGTAACGCTGGGCGGCACCGGCAAGGAGCGGGGCAAGCGCCACCCGACGCTGGGCAATCACGTGGTGGTTGGCGCCGGCGCTAAGATCCTCGGCAACATCCGCATCGGCGACCACGTCAAGGTGGGCGCCGGCTCCGTGGTAATCCACCCGGCGCCGGACCACTCTACCGTGGTGGGTGTGCCCAGCCGCGTGGTGCGCGTCGGCGGCGTCGAGGCCGATCATGAGCTGGAGCACGACAAGCTGCCCGACCCCGAGGCCCAGGCGATCGACGAGCTCACGCGGCGCATCGAGCAGCTTGAGGCTCAGGTGCGGGCGCTCAGCGGAGAACTAGTGGGCCGCGGCGGCCCGGAATAGCGGCAGCAGCTTGCCGCGCGCGGCGGCGAACTGCTCCGGCGCAAGGTGCTCGGCGACGGGCGGCGGCGCGTCCGGCAGCCCGAGGATCAGCTCCACCTAAAGCGGGTAGTTCATCGACCCCAGCTTCGGCGGGGCGGTGACGGACGGGCGGCGGTGGGCAACTCCAGCGGCCGCGGCTGGAGCGCCGCCTTCAGCGCCATCCACGATTTTCGCTTCGGGGTGATGCAGTTCGCGACCACCCAGGTCGCTTACAATACCGATTGCTGCGGCTTCAGCGTCCAGTACCGGCGCTTCGGCTTCGGCACGCGCAATGAGAACCAGTTCCGGGCCGCCTTCGTCATCGCCAACATCGGCTCGTTCGGGACGCTGAAGAAGCAGGAGCGGTTGTTTTAGGGAGTGGGTAGTGGAGGGCACATGAGAAAACCAGGGTCGCGCCGTCCGAAGGCTAGCAACAAGGAACGGGACTTCGAGGCCGAAGCCGCATACGCCGACAGCATCTTTCGCACCGGCCTCGGTGACATCGAGGGCGCTGTGGCTGCTCTGGAGCGCGCACTTGAGTGGAAGCCAACCTATGCGCCAGCCATTCTAAGCATGGGTTCGGTCGAATACCAGCGCGGGAGAAAGGCTGAAGGGCGGAAGCTGTTCTTGTCGCTGCTATCGTTGCCGGAGAAAACTACGGACCTTGCCGAGATCATCGACGAGGCCGGGGATTTTCTCATCCAGAGTCGCGAGTACAAAGACGGACTGGCGCTGTACCGGGACGCTGTCGTGAAGTTCCCAGACGTGGCGGCGTTGCATCAGGGCCTCGGCTGCTGCGCGGGTCACGAGGGTTTCTACGACGAGGCGCTGGCGGCGTCCGACCGTGCGCTTGAGCTGGAGCCGGGCAATCAGAAGTTCGTCAACGACCTTGGCTGGACTCTCTTCCTGGCGGGTCGCTTCGCGGACGCGGAGAAGGTCCTCGAGCGGGCCGTCTCCATGGACCCAACGGATGGGCTGGCGCGGGAAAACCTTCGCATCTGCCGGACGAAGATCCCAAAGCGCCGCAGGAAGAAGAGCGGCGCTTGACGGATCAAGGGCGCTTGTGGCGCCGAGCAGCGACCGCAAGGGAGCGTGGAACGTGGATCGTGGATGGTGGATGGTGGTGTTGATCGCGGCGGCATTGCCGGCCGGTGAGGTGCGGTGGACTCATTTGACCAGCGCGCGGGGAGAGATTCCCGTGCCCGATGCGGCGCCGGAGCCGACGGCGACCCTGGTGCTCGACGTAGATAAGGACAGGGTCGAGGACTTCATCATCGCCGGGCGGCGCAACGCGCCCAGCGTGGTCTGGTACCGGCGCGGCGCGAAGGGGTGGAGGAAGTACGTCATCGACGACTCGATGCAGAGCATCGAGGCCGGCGGCGCCGTTCACGATATCGACCGCGACGGCGACACCGACATCGTCTTCGGCGGCGACGCGGCCAGCAACAAGATCTGGTGGTGGGAAAACCCCTATCCGAACTACCACCCGGGCGCCAACTGGAAGCGGTACGAGATCAAGAACACCGGCCAGAGCAAGCACCACGACCAGATCTTCGGCGACTTCGACGGCGACGGGCAGGCGGAGCTGGTCTCGTGGAACCAGCGGGCGCGAGCGCTGCTGCTGTTCGAGATTCCCGCCGATCCCCGGGTCGGGCCGTGGCCGGCGGCGGTGATTTACACCTGGGCGTCGGGCGAAGAGCATGAGGGACTGGCGGCGGCCGACCTCAACCGCGACGGCAAGCCGGACATCGTCGGCGGCGGGCGCTGGTTCGAGCACGTCCGGGGCAGCGAGTTCCGCGTCCACGTCATCGACGACGCCTACCGCTTCTCGCGGGCGGCGGCCGGGGACCTGAAAAAAGGCGGGCGCCCCGAGGTGGTGTTCGGACCCGGCGACAACGTCCTGCCGCTGAAGTGGTTCGAGTGGACCCGGAAGGGCTGGCTCGGCCATGACCTGCTGTCCTCGCCGGTGAACCACGGTCACACGCTCGGCACCGGCGACGTGGACCGGGACGGCAACCTCGACATCCTCTGCGGCGAAATGGCCCAGTGGACGAAGACGGTGGACAACGCCAACTCGAAGATCCGGGTGCTATACGGTAACGGCAAGGGGAGATTCCGTGTGCAGGAGGTCAGCACGGGGCAAGGCATCCATGAAGGCAGGCTGGGCGACCTGGACGGCGACGGCCGGCTGGACATCCTCGGCAAGCCCTTCCGGCACAACACGCCGCGGCTGGACATCTGGCTCAACCAGCCGGCGGGCCGGGATCGGCGATAATTGGCCTGAGGAATGCCGACGCGCACGCAGTCCGGGAGGCTGAAGACCGGCAAGCTGATCGCCACCATCAGCGTGGCGGCGAGCGCCGTCCTGGCGGCGGTGAAGATCATCGTCGGCTGGATGGCCGGCTCGACCTCGGTGGTGGCCGACGGCTTCGAATCCGCCAGCGACGTGGTGGCCTCGGCGATCGTCTTCTTCGGGCTGGCGATGGCGGGCCGGCCAGCCGACGAGGACCATCCTTACGGGCACGGGCGCTTCGAGATGCTCAGCGGATTGACGGTGGGATTCGTCCTGGCCGCGGCGGGGTTGGGCATCTGCGTGAACTCGCTCCGGCGGCTACAGGAGGTGCACACGCCGCCCGCGCTCTACGGCCTGTGGCCACTGCTGGGATCCATCGCCGCCAAGGTGGCGCTCTCCACCGTCAAGTTCCGCGTAGGGCGCCGCATCCAGAGCGGGGCGCTGGTGGCCGACGCCTGGAACGACGCGGTGGACATTCTTTCCGGCACGGTGGCGCTGGCGGCGCTTGGCCTCACGCTTTATGATCCGTCGCGCTTCCTGGCCGCCGACCACTACGGCGGGTTCGCCGTGGGGGCGATCGTCATCTCCGTGGCCCTGCGGGTGGTGCGGGATACCTCGCTCCAGCTCATTGACACCATGCCGCCCGCCGAGTTCGTCACCCCGATCCGCGAGGCGGCCATGACGGTGCCCGGCGTGCGCGGTGTCGAGAAGTGCTACGCGCGCAAGACCGGCCTCCAATACCACGTGGACCTGCACCTGGAGGTGGACCCGCGCCTGACGGTGCGCGATTCGCACGACATCGCCACCCAGGCGCGCATACGCATCAAGGAGACGCTGGACTGGGTGGCCGATGTGCTGGTGCACGTCGAGCCGTGCCCGCGCCAGGCGGACGAGCCGCGGGAGGGGAGTTGAACCAGTGTCGCGACTGCTTCGAGCAATGGCGGGGGTGTGCGCCGCCGTGGCCGTTGCGGCGGTGGCGGAGTTCCTGAAGAAGTCCTGAAGGAGGAACCGGCATGGCCGCGTTTCGAAAGAAAACCTGGCTTCTTGGCCAGCGCTTGATTGACCGCGTGCGCCGGATCTGCAGGGTGAGAACGGAGACGGAGGCGCTCACGAGAGCCATGGAAGAGGTGGCCCTCCGGCCGTTCGAAGCCGGTGGCAGGGTGGTTGCGGCTGATCACCGCACGTGCCTCAGGGCGGGCGCGGTTTTGTCCTTGTTGGGAACCAGGTTCGGCCTGGGCTCCGACAAGCGGCGTGCCATGACCAACGATGTCTTGATCGTAATCCGTCCGTAAGGGCGCGAAAGGGCGGGTAGGGGGTGGAGTCGGTGGACTTCGGCGCGCTCGACCGGGGCATGTTCCACACCGGTTTGGTGGCCGCCGCGCGGGGATTCCGCGGGAGAGGAGCAACGGAATGCGCGTAGTACGTCCCGTGGTTACGCTGCCGGCGTTCAGTCTGATTGTGTCCCTGTCGGGCGGGCCGATCAGGCGGACGGGCCGCAGGCGGCAATACCCGGGCCTGGACCAGGTCAACGTGCGCATCCCGCGGGCGCTGGCCGGCAAGGGCGAAGTGCCCATCGCGCTGACGGTGGACGGCCAGAAGGCCAACGCGGTGACGGTGAGTATCCGGTAACAGCGTACCCGGCGGGCGACAGGTGGAACCGCCTGTCCCACGGAGCGTCAGACACTGCTGGTCTGGCCGCCGGTGAGAAAAAGCAGCGGCACCCAGGGAACACGCAAGCGTCCACGGTCCTCAGCCTCCCACTCGCGGACCCGTTCCGGCGGCTCGGCCGTCCTAACGAAAGCCCGGAAGCCAGGATCGGAGAACTCGATGCGGCCCCCGCTGTCGCGGCGGAGCAGGCCGCTCGCGAGCAACGCGCGGGTGATATCCGCAGCTTTCGGATTCATCAGGCCGTGCCTGGCCAAGTGGATCAAATGCAGCTTCTCAGACTTGGAGCAACTGTCCCAGGCTGAGGCATAGTCCGCCTGCGACGAACCCCGGGAGCCCCCCAGACGGCGTCTGGCGAAGTAGTTCAGTGCTGCGTGCCACCGGGCCAGCTCCTCGGTGCTGGGCGCGTCGCCGGACGTACCTGGGCCGCCGGTGGAGAGGTAACGGACCGGATCGAGAGAGGAAACGATGATGATGGCGAAGGCCAGGGGCGCCGCAGTGCCAAGGACCACGGAGGCCAGGCGGACTCGCGACTTCAGGTACGCCCACGCCACCAGCGCGCTCAGCACCAGAAGCGCGGCGGAACTCGCCACGGAGGCAAAGAAGAGGTCCCCTCCGCTGAGGGAACCAGCCATCCGGCAGGAGGCGATGAAGAACAAGATGGCCAGCACGGCCAGGTACGGGAAGCAGGCAGGCTCCTTGCGCCAGGGGACGAGCCGCGGAAGAAACGCTCCGGCGCCGCAGGCGCGCATGACCCCGTACGCAGCGGCGCACCCGAGGCAGACGCTTCGGCCCGATCCGATGACGAATTTCGTCGCCTGTCACCGAAATTCCAGGCTCCTCCGGTCCCCGAGGCTGGGGCATTATCTCCCGATTCAGATTGACAAGCCGGGAGGCTTATCCTACCGACAGCACCGGGACCTGCTCGACCACCTCGATGCCGAAGCCTTCCAGCCCGACGATCTTGCGCGGGTGGTTGGTCAGCAGGCGGATGGTGTGCAGCCCGAGGTCGGAGAGGATCTGGGCGCCGATGCCGATCTCGTACTGGAGCAGCCGCTGCCCGTCGGCGGTGGCGTAGTGCATGAAATCGCGGGCGTGGGTCACCAGGTGCGCGGCGCCGGTCTCGCCAGTCTCGAACCGGAGGCCGGGCCCGGTCTGGTGCAGGTAGACCAGCACGCCGGCGCCCTCTTCGGCGATGCGGGCCAGCGAGGCCCGGATGGTGCGGTGGCAGTCGCAGGAGGTCGCGCCGAACACGTCTCCATAAATGCAATGCGAGTGCATGCGGACGAGCACGCCCTCCCGTCCGGCCACTTCGCCGCGCACCAACGCCAGGTGCATCTCCGGCTCGGCCGCGGCGGAGTAGGCGAAGCTGCGGAATTCGCCGAACTCGGTCGGCAGCCGGCCCTCGGCCACCCGGCGTATGAAGCGCTCGTGGTGCAAGCGGTGGCGGATCAGCTCGGCCACCGAGATCATCTTCATCCGGTGCCGGGCGCAGAACTCCTCCAGTTGCGGCACGCGGGCCATGGTGCCGTCCGGGTTCATGATTTCGCAAATGACGCCGGCGGGAGTCAAGCCGGCCAGCCGGACCAGGTCCACCGCCGACTCGGTCTGGCCGGCGCGCACCAGCACCCCGCCGCGGCGGGCGCGCAGGGGGAAGATGTGACCCGGCCGCGCCAGGTCGCGCGGCGTCGCGCCCGGGTCGATGGCCACCTGGATGGTGCGGGCGCGATCATGCGCCGAAATGCCGGTGGTGACGCCCTCGCGCGCGTCGATCGACTCGCAGAAGGCGGTGCCAAACCGCGAGGTGTTGCAAGCCGAGATGAGCGGCAGATCCAGTTCGTCGCACCGCTCCGGGGTCAGCGCCAGGCAGATCAGGCCACGGCCGTGGGTGGCCATGAAATTGATGATCTCGGGGGTGACTTTCTCGGCGGCGGCCGTCAGGTCACCCTCATTCTCCCGGTCCTCGTCATCCACCACCACCAGCATGCGGCCGGCGCGAAGATCTTCGAGCGCCTCGGGGATGGAGGCAAAGGGCATACCTTTCTCATTGTACGCCGCGGGTCAGCTTAATTCGGTGACAGGCTACGCTTTCACTAATTCAGTCTTTCGGCGGCGGCATGAAATAGGTGAAAGCGTAGCCTGTCACCGAATTTGGCCGTGCGCTATAATCGCGCGGTGCGGGGATGGCTGGTGGTGTTGACAGTGACGCTGGCGGGCGCTGCCACGCTGGCCGCTGTCTTGCTGACCCGTGGCCGCCGCCCGGCTGCCTCGCCGGCGGCGGCGCCTTCGGGCGCGCCCTGGGCCAGCGCCGATTTCGCCGGCGACGGAACGCCCGACTTCCTCCGCCTCGATGACGAGGCCGACCGCCGGGCCTTCACGCGCTGGTTCACGTTCCTGGCCGAAGCGCAGTTCTTCGCCCGCCCCGAAGACCTGCCGCGAGAGATCGGCGACTGCGCCGCGCTCGTCCGCTTCGCCTACCGCGAGGCCTTGCGCGAGCACGACGGCGCCTGGGCCAGCGCGTTGAACCTGCCGGCCGCGCCGCCCGGGCCGGGTGTGCGCAAGTACCGGTATCCGTTCACGCCGCTCGGCCCGCGACTCTTTCGCATCGCCCCGGGTCCCTTTACTCCCTTGGACCTGGCGAACGGCGCTTTCGCGGAATACGCCGACGCCCTCACGCTCGTCCGGCGCAACTGCCACTTCGTCAGCCGCGACGTCCGCCGCGCCAATCCCGGCGACCTGCTCTTCTACCGGCAGCTCGAGCACGACCTGCCCAATCATGTGATGATCTTTCTTGGGCCGAGCCCGCTCGACCCCGGCCCGGCGGACTTCGTCGTGTACCACACCGGCCCCGCCGGGAAGACCCGCGGCGAGATCCGCCGCCCCTCGCTCGAAGAACTCCAGCGCCACCCGGAGCCGCGCTGGAGACCGGCTGCCGGCAACCAGAACTTCGCCGGCGTCTTCCGCTGGAACATACTCCGCCAGGAGCTCTAAACCATGCTTCTGCGCCAAGTCCTCCTCGTCCTCTTGCTGGCGCTGGCCTTTCCCTCGATCGCGCAGTTCGACGAGGGCCAGCCTTTCTTCTCCCTGAGCAGCAGCCAGACCTTCGCGCCCGGCCAGCGGCCCGCCATCCAGTTCTGGGCCCACGGCCTCAACGCGCTGGAGTTTCGCGTTTACCGCGTCAACGACCCGGTGACGTTTTTCCTCCGGCTGGAGGAGGCGCACTCCTTCGGCGGGCACGCCGCGCGCAAGCCCGACGAACTGACGCCGCTCGAGCGTTTCCACCGCTGGAAGGCGCGCGTGCGGCTGCGCGTGCGCAATGTCTTCCGGATGCAATTCGATTCCGAGGCGCGGGCGGGCGTGCGCGACTGGCTGCTCCAGCGCGAGCAGCAGCCGGTTTCACGGGCGGCCGCGCCGGTTGCCGAGTTTGCGGCCGTGCCCCTTCTCAACCCGCAGCAGGTGGTGGCGGTCTGGCGCCAGGACGTCTCGCGGGGACGCCGCTGGGAAAGCCGGACCATCCCCGTCAACGTGACCGAGAAGGGTCTCTACGCGGTCGAGGCGACCGACGGCCAGCTCCAGGCCTACACGATCGTATCGATCACCGACCTCGCGGTGGTGACCAAGGGCGCGCCGGGGCGGCTGCTGGCGTGGGTGCTCGATCGCCGCACCGGAGCGCCGGTCGAGGGCTGTGAGGTAACCATCCGCACCGGCCAGCCGCAGCCCCTCCGGCTGCGCAGCGGCGCCGGCGGCTTGGTGGAAACCCGATTCGGCGCCAACCCGAACCCGCCCGACGACACCGTGGTGATGGCCCGCCGCGGCGCGGATTTCGCCGCCGTCAGCGTGGGCCGCTGGAACCTGGGCGCCAGCTCCCAGCACGATTACACCGGCTACGTTTACACCGACCGGCCCGTTTACCGGCCCGGCCACACCGTACACTTCCGCGGCATCCTGCGCGCGCGGGAGGAAAGCGGCTACCGGCTGCCCGCCGAGCGCCAGGTCGAAGTGCAGGTCAACGATCCGGAGAACAGGCCGGTCTTTCGCCGCACACTGCCGTTGTCGGCGACGGGAACCGTGCACGGCGATCTCACGCTCGCCGAGGCGGCGCCGCTCGGCTACTACCAGGTTGAGCTGAGAGCGGGCGAGCATGCCAGTAGCTGGGGCTTCCAGGTCGAGGAGTACCGCAAGCCCGAATACGAGGTCAAAGTCGTGCCGCAGAGGCGGCGCGTCTTGCAGGGCGAGCCGGTTCAGGCCGCCGTCGAAGCGCGCTACTACTACGGCGAGCCGGTCGCCCACGCCAAGATCGCCTACGTCGTGCATCGCTCGCGTTACTGGCTGCCCTACTACGCCGAGGAAGAAGAGGAGCCGGGGTTCGAGGACGAGTACGGCGACCGCAGCGGGGAGCAGATCCTGGAAGCCTCCGGCCAATTGGACGCCGAAGGGAAGCTTACAATCCAGATCCCCACCGAGCACGCCGCTCATGACCAGCGCTACCGCATCGAAGCGCGCGTCACCGACGCGAGCAACCGCGAGATCTCCGGCTCGGGCGCCGCCCTGGCCACCGTCGGCAGCTACCTGGTGCACGTGGCGCCCGCTCAGTACGTCTATTCGCCGCAGGACAAGATCCGGCTCAACATCGAGACGCGCGATTACGACGGCAAGCCCGTTCCCCAGGCGCCGTTCCGCGTCGAGCTGGCCGAATGGCGCTGGCAGCAACCGCAGGGCCAGGTGGTGGCTACCGCCGAAGGCCAGACCGACGCGGCCGGCACGGCCCAGGTGGAGCTGCCGGGCGCCAGCGGCTCGCTCATCGCCCGGGTGAGGTCCCGCACGCCCGAGGGCCGCGAGGTCGAGGACGCGGCCTGGGTTTGGGTCACCGGCGGTCAGTCGTGGTACGGCCCGCGGGCCGAGCGGCTCCAGATCGTCCCCGACAAGAAGTCGTACCGCCCGGGCGAGGTGGCCCGGGTGCTGATCGTCACCGGCGTTCCCGAGGCCCACCTCTGGGTCACCACCGAAGGACGCGGGCTTTACACCTCCGAGCTGGTCACCGCTAGCGGCCCGACGGTGACCGTCGAGGTTCCCATCCGTCCCGAGTACGTTCCGAATTTCTTCTTGAATGCCGTTTTCCTTCGCGACCACCAGCTTCACCAGGGCAGCAAGAGCATCAAGGCGCCGGCGCTGGAGCAGCAGTTGGCCGTCGAGGTCCGCTCCTCCAAGAGCGAGTACAAGCCCGGCGAGAGCGGGACGTTCGCGATCGAAGCCAAGGACCACGCCGGCCGGCCGGTCTCGGCCGAGTTCAGCCTCGGCGTGGTGGACGAAGCGATCTACGCCGTCCGTCCGGAAACCGTGCCGAGCCTGACCAGTTTCTTTTACGGCCGCACTTACAACGGCGTCAGCACCGATTCCTCGCTGAGTTACTACTTCAGCGGCGAGGCGGGTAAGCGGCGCATGCAGCTCGCGCGCGTGCGGCCGGCGGGAGCGCGGGCCCAGCTCAAGCCGGAGCGGCTGGTCGAGCCCAAGGTGCGCCGGGTGTTCCCGGACACCATCTACTGGGTGGCCGACCTCAGCACCGGCGCCGACGGGCGCGCCGAGGCCCAGGTCTCCTTCCCCGACGCGCTCACCACCTGGCGGGCCACCGCCCGCGGCGTCACCGCCGACACCAAGGTCGGCGCCGCCGTGCACAAGACCATCGTGCGTAAGAACTTCATCGTGCGCCTCGGCGCGCCGCGCTTCTTCACCGAAGGCGACGAGGTCACCGTCCCGCTGGTCGTACACAACTACCTGGCCACCGACAAGGATGCCCGCGTTTCCCTCTCGGCCGAAGGCGTCGAGATCCTCGACAACGCCTCCCGCGACATCAAGGTCGCCAGCAAAGGCCAGGTGCAGATCGACTGCCGCCTCCGCGCCGGCGCGCCCGGCAAGGCGGTGCTGCTGGCCAAGGCTCTCAGCGACGAGGAATCCGACGCGCTCGAACTGACGCTGCCGGTGTTGCCGTACGGGGTCAAGCTGTCGCAGGCCAAGGGAGGATCGCTCGCGGAACCCCGCGCGGAAACCGAGGTCGAACTCAGCTTCCCGCCGGAGGCCGCGCCAGGCTCTCGCACGCTCGAGATCGAGGTTGCGCCCTCGCTGGCCGGCGCCATCTTCGGCGCGCTCGAATACCTCACCTCCTACCCCTACGGCTGCACCGAGCAGACCATGTCCAGCTTCCTGCCAAACGTCGTGGTGGCGCAGGCGGTGAAGGCGCTGGGATTGAAGCCGGCCATCGACGCGGCCCAACTGGAGAGGAAGATACGCGCCGGCCTGGACCGGCTATACGACTACCACCACCAGGACGGCGGCTGGGGCTGGTGGGAGGCCGACGATAGCGACGCCTTCATGACCGCCTACGTGCTCGCCGGGTTACAGCAGGCGCGCGCCGCCGGCTACCGCGTGCAGGACCACAGGCTGCAAGCCGCCGCCGCCTGGCTCCGCAACCGGCTCCCGCAGATGGGACGCGAACCGGCCGACCGGCGTGCTTACGTCCTCTACGCCCTCGCGCTGGCGGGAGAGAAGGAGTCCGCCCGTAGGGACCAGCTCTGGGAGGAGCGCTCCTCGCTCACCTCTTACGGGCTGGCGCTGCTCGGCCTGGCGATGGAGCAGGCGGGCGATGAGCGCGCGGCTCAAGCGGCCGCGCTGCTGGAAAGCGCCGCCAGAGTCAGCG
Organism: Acidobacteriota bacterium; assembly: GCA_038060875.1. Lineage (GTDB taxonomy): Bacteria > Acidobacteriota > Terriglobia > Bryobacterales > Bryobacteraceae > JBBTDS01. Next base: position 15,397 of record JBBTDS010000526.1, read on the forward strand.
AGCGCGAGGCCTGGTGGCAGGTCGAGCGCGACGGCTTGATGGACATCTACATGGATGCTTCGCCCGAGGCAACCGCCCACGCGCTCAAGCTCCTCGCGAAGCTGCGGCCGCAAAGCCCGCTGCTGGAGAAAGCGGCCCTGTACCTGGTCAACCACCGCGACCAGGGCCATTACTGGTCTTCGACCAAGCAGACCGCGATGGTGATCTACGGGCTGACCGACTACCTGCGCCGCAGCGCCGAGCTGCGCCCGGACTTCAGCGCGACGGTCACGGTGAACGGCCGGCAGGTCTTCTCGCGCCGCTTCACCCAGGCCGACGCGCTCGCGCCCGCGCCGGCGTCCATCCGCATCCCCGCCGCCGGGCTGGCCGCCGGTAAGAACACCATCCGCCTCGGCAAGAGCGGCGATGGGCGGCTGTACTGGTCGGCGCGTCTCGGTTACTACTCGCCCGCCGGCCCGCTGGCCCGCACCGGCAGCGATGCGCTGAGCCTCCATCGCGAGTACTTCAAGCTCACCCCCACGCCCGAGGGCAGCCGGATCGTTTATGCGTTGGAGCCGCTCACCGGCCCGGTCCAGCGCGGCGATGTGCTCGCCGTCCGTCTTACCCTCAGCGGCGGCCGCTGGCGCTACCTGATGCTGGAAGATCCGATTCCTTCGGGCGCCGAGTTCATCGCCCGCGACGATCTCTACGAACTGAAGGAAAAACCGCCCTGGTGGAGTTCCTGGTACACCCGGCGCGAGTTCCACGACGACCGCGCCGCGATCTTCCAGACTTTCTTCAACGGCGGGCAGGGCCAGTACTTCTACCTGCTGAAGGTGACCAACCCCGGCCAGTTCCGCGTCAGCCCGGCGCGCGTCGAGCCGATGTATCAGCCGCAACAGCTTGCGACCACTGAAGGCCGGACCCTGGAGGTGCGATGATACCCCTCGCTGACGTGTGGGCCCGCAAAGGGCTGCTGGCCGCGCAGCTTGCCGGCAACGCCCTGCTGTTGCTGCTGGGGTACTGGTGGCTGTCGCTGCCGGACCGGACCGTCTGGCAGGTTGCGCTCTCCGTGTTCGTTGCGCTCGTGATCATCTTCGCCGCCCTCTGGCTGCATGCCGCCGCGCTGGCCGCTTTTCATCCGCAGCCGCCGGCCGGCGGTTTGGCCTGGAAGGCGCTGCGCCGCCTGCCGTTGTTCATGATCTGCCTGCTGCTGTTGGCCGCCGTCTCGGTCGCGCTGCTCTGGTTGGCCTCATGGCGCCGGAGCACGCAAGTCGGCGTGGCGGCGCTGGCGCTGGCGCTGTTGCCGCTGATCAGCCAGGCCGCCGGTGGCGGCTTTTCAGTGCGCGCGGCGCTGCGAATCCCCGGGCAATGGCGCTACTGGCCCGGCGTCGTCATCCTCGTCTTCGCCGGAGCCTATATTCCGTACCGGCTGATCTGGTGGATACCGGAGCTCGGGAGCTTCGGCGGCCAGGCGGCCAGCGTAGCCGCGCGTTTCGGCCTCGCCTACGTGCTGGCGGTCACCGCCTGGTTCTCACTGGCGGCGCTGATCGGGCGGCTGGCTCGCCGCGAAACCGGGTAGGCCCCGTTCGAGCCACACCATCGCGGCGTCGCGCCCGTGCCGATCGACCAGCGCTCGCACGCGCGCCTGTGCCGAGCGATAGGCCTGGCGCATCTCGGCCTCGCTGGCCGGCTGCGCCAGCGCCCGGTCCGGCGCCCGGACCGGACTGGCGGCACGCTCTGCCGGGTTGGCGAGATACAGCACCAGGCCCTCGCGGAACCACGGCGGCGTATTGGGGTGCGCGCGGCTGTCCACCGCCAGGTGCAGCATCTCGTGCAGCAGCGTCGCCTCCAGCGGGCCGCGGGAGCGCAGCACCCGCAGCGGCTGGAGCCGGACCGTCTGTCCCGACGTGCTGGCCGCGATCCAGCCCGGCTCGCCGGTGGCATCGCGGTATGCCGCCACCGACGGGTAAACCCTGAGGCGCGGCCGGAAGCCGATCGCGAAGCCCGCGCGGCGCTCGGCTTCGCTCGTCAGGCGGTCGGCCAGCGCCACCAGCGATCGATCCTCTTGCGGCCTTGTGCTCCAGACCTCGACCCGCTCGCCGCCCATCCGCGTCCAGGCGAACCCCCGCGCCCCGACGCCGAGCGCCGTGCCCGGATAGTAGAAGGCGAGGATCTGGCGGTAGTTGTGACCCTGCTCGCCGCGCCGCGCCGCCCCGGCCTGGCACAACCCGACGCCGTGGCCCGAGCCGTAGCCCCGGAAGGCCGGGCCGCCGGACGACTCCGTGACCTCGTAAAGGTTGCTGCGCACCACGTCCCAGCCCAGCGCCCTTCCCACGGCAAGATGGAACGCGGCCGCGCTCACCCGCGCCCCGCTCACCCTGAGTTCCTCGGCGCGGCCCGACGGCGTGCGGCGGATAACCTCCACCGTCAACGGCCCGGCCGCCAGCTTGATGCCCGCCAGCCGGAGCGCCTGCCGCAACTCCTCTCTCCCGGCGCGCGAGTGCCACTCGTCGCGGCCGCTGCCGGTGCAAAACGTGTCGCTCTGCTGGACCAGGTACGGCGCACGGATGCCGGGCCACACCCGGTGCGCCGCTTCCGTCGTCCCCGCGCAGTGGCGGTGGTAATAGGTCAGGGCGGGCGAGCCTTCGTACCAGAGCAGCTCGCCCTCGGTGGCCTCGGTCGCCGCGCGCAGCCGGTCCGTCAATGCGGCCAGCCGCAGGTCCTGGCAGTGGGTGGTGTCGCAGAAGTCGAAGCCCTCGGCGCGATGGCGCCCGAGGTGGCGCACCGCGTAAGTTCGGGCGGCGACCGCCATCGCTTTCTGCGCCTCCTCGGAGGCGAATACGCTGCTCTCGCCGGCCAGCACCGCGGCCACGTATTCCTCCAGCGGCAGGCACACCACCTTAGCGTCCGGAGACGGCGTCAGCCAGTGCAGCCGCACGGTGACCTCACGCCTGTCCCGCCGTGCCGTCCTGCTCTCACCCCATTCCGCGAAGATCGCGCCGGCCACCGGAGCCGCGTCCGCCCCGCCGCGTCCCTGTTCGAGAAACACCACCACGACGATCTCGGGCGCCGCCGCCGGCGCGTAGCCGGCGAACCAGGCGTGGGTCCAGCCGCGGTCGCGGCTGGCCGACGTGCCCGTCTTGCCCGCCACCGTCAGGCCCGGTGGCCGCGCAAGCTGCCCGCTGCCGTAAGCGGTCGCGCCCTCCAGCCCTTCGAACACGGGGGCCAGCCGGGCATCGTTCTTCGCCCGCCGCAGCGCAAGCTGCCGGTATGCCGCCAGCAGCCCGAGGGGCGTCACTTCAACAGCGGCTTCACCCAGCGCCTGCAATTGCAGCTCTTCGAGACTGGCGGCGTTCCGCACCGTCCCAACCGCCTCCGCTTCCGCCAGGCCGGTCCGCGAGGCCAGCCCGGCGCGCCGGAGCGCGGCAGCCAACCCGGCGGGATCCAGCCGCACCGCCATCCGGACGAAGTACGAGTTGCAGGAGTACGCCAGCGCGCTCGCCGGCTCCAGCGGCGCCGCCGGCGCCGGATGGGTGCAGTCGAGCCTGCGCCCCGCCAGCCGCACCCGCGCCTCGCACGCCAGCCTGCCGGCCCTGCCGGATTCGAGCAGGGCCGTCAGAACGAACGGCTTCACCGTGGAGCCGGGCGAGACCAGCCGCTTTGCCGCCGCCTCCAGGCCATGATGCGCCAGCAGCCGCCCCGAGCTGGCCTCGGCCACCAGCACGACGCCCGCTCGCCCCGCCATGCTTCGCTCGACCGCAGTCTGGAGGGTCGCACCGGCGGCGACGGGAATCAGCCAGAGCCAGAGACGCCTGCCCACGCGCCCAGCTTAATACACGTACCGGATCTCGAAGCCCACCGAGGCGGAGAAACTGCGCGGCGCGGTTGCGGTAAGCGAGCCCTCGGCAACGTACTTGCCCTGTGGCCAGGGCTTGCCCTCGGCCCCCAGCCGCACCGGGATCACCCAGTTCTTCTCGCCGGCGAAGGACTCGCTACGGAAGGCCATGGTGAAGAACTTTCCGTCCGACCAGCGGTACACCACCTCGCCTTTCTCGTTCCTGATGACCAGGTCGTAGGTTTGCCCCGTGGGGAACGTGAGCTCGACCGGCTGCCGGGTCGTGTTGCGCAGCGTCAGCCGCGCCGTCATCAGCGGCACGCTGCGCTGCGGGTCGATCGGAGGCATCAGGTTGGCCGTGTACAGGTGCTGATCCAGCGTGAGGCCGATACTAAGCTCCGGCTCGGCGATCACCGTGACCCCGCCGGTGCGCGAGTAGATCAGGTCGTAAGTTGCATAAGAAGGCCCGCCGGTGGCCTGAGTGCGGTGAACCATCCCGATGTAGGGCAGGAACAGCTCGCGATCGAGGCCCACCTGGAAGACGCCGGGGTACCGCACTTCCAGCGCGTAATCAACTTCGCCGATAGGTCCTTTGTACGTCGCCTTGCGGGATGAAATCATGCCGCGGCCGCAACAGTTGCCCGGCACCGCCGTCGTGTAGGGTTGGCCTTCTGATGCCTGGAAAGCGTACCAGACTTCCTCGCTGTTGCGATCCGGGTTGAAGGCCCACAACGTGCCGGCATCATCCATGCGCAGCCAGTAGTCGCTGCCGGGAAGACCGTGCAGCAGCCAGTAGATCTTGCCGTTGAACTCGCCGGTGCGGGTGATCTCCAGGACCAGCGTGCTCTCGCCGCGGGTACCCCCGCCGCGGTACACCCACTGGTTGCCGACGTGGAGCGGGAAATAGTCGGGGTGCGCCGCCCAGCCCAGCCAGCCGAGCAGCAGGACGGTGAGGATTCTTCTTCCAAGCATGCTCTATAGATGGAACACGGACCAGCCCCCCGATGTTGCGCTCCCGCCTGTAGGGCTTTGGGTTTGCCTCCCTGGGTGCGCGGCCCCGTCGAACAGGCGCCCGTACGAGTACGGCGTCTTTCGGCTAAGTGGATTGCTTGCGAGTACGCCGTCAACCGCGCACAACCAGAATGGTGATCGGTAATGGCTCCGGTCACGTTCCGGTAGCACCGTTTCCCATTTCCATCCAGCTTTGATCTACAATTCAAGCAGAACCATGAAGCTGCTGCTAACATTGGTTTTGAGTTGCGCTTCGGCGGCGTCCTCAGCCGACAAGATCTCGGCCGTGACCGGTGTTTGGCGGGCCGAAATGGACGGCGTTCCTGCGCTTGTAATGACAATTTCGGACGAAGGCGGCGATCTGACCGGCGCGATCCTCTTCTATCTCATTCGTCGCGGCGATGGGCAGCCGGCGCGTTCCGCCCCAGGCATCCCCGAACCCCTGTTTGCCATGAAGTTCGATGGCAAGGCGCTCGACTTTCGCGTAAGTCACCGCCGCTCGCACGGCGCTCGAACCGCAAACGATCCGCCGGTCAACTTCCGGCTAAAGATCACCGGTCCGAACGAGGGCATGTTGGTGCGCGAAAATGCCGAGGGCGAAGCCTTCCGGGTCTCTCGGGACAAATAGCGGGCGACTCAGCTTTTGGGAAGTTGCGTTCCCGGAAAGTGAGCCGGTTCCGGTCGGATCGCCCATTCGAAAGCTATCGGCCGCGGCCCTCCGGCTGGAGTGAGCACTCGCATGGTCGCGCAGTCGGCTTCCCGGACAGGTCGCACGGACCCCGCAAGCGGCGCCTTTCAATCCGTGCGGCAGCCGATCTTGCGAGAGTGCCCCGATCTCTCTACCCGCGGGCGCGAACCTGAGCCAATCTCTCCGCGAGGAGCGGCGAAAGACCGGCTTCGATCTCCGGCGTGATGAGCCCGGCCTCATCCAGATCCTTAAGCTGCGCTTCGTCGTTGGCCCGAAAGCTCGTGAGCTTCATGCGGATCAGGTCCGCACAAGAAGGCCACCCGCCTCACCGCCGACGGCCTGCCGGTGCAAAGCTTCCCCACGCTCCTCCACCATTTGGCCACGCGCTGCCGCAACACCGGCCGGATTCCTTCCGACACGAGCTGTACAGCCTTCCAGTAGTTGACCGAAGCCACGCCGCTGCAGGCCCGTGCGCTTCAGCTTCTCGGCTTGTAGCCAGAAACTGGAACCGCCATTTCACGCCTTCCTGCGCAGAATCAGTAGGATAGTCGACAGCCTGGCCGACTTGACAGCAGTTAGAGTGAAGGCTGAGGCTGGGCTAAATTTGTCGGGGGTGCTGCTCTTTGACAACCTGAGGGCCCGGAAGAACTGAGCCGGGGCCCGCGTCGCTTCAACGGCGGCGCGGGCGACGCGGTCCTCTCGAATTCCTCAGCGCCGAGCCCGCCGCCCCCTGCCCCGCCAGACTTCCGAAACTGCTGGATGTCCACGGGGGCCGCTTGACAGTGGGACAGCGCAACGATAGGATTCCTCAGTGGGACCTACTTCGCAAGATCGTCGCAACTTGGTTCGGTGGCTGCTCGGTGGTGGCATCAGCGCCTCGCTGGGCGCCTTCCTTTACCCGGTGATCAGGTTCATGAACCCGCCCGCGGTGCCCGAGGCGACGGTGAACGAGGTGGTTGCCGGCAAGACCCAGGACTTGCTCCCCAACAGCGGCAAGCTGGTGAAGTTCGGCAGCAAACCCGTGCTGCTCATCCGGGTCAACGAGACCGAGTGGCGGGCCTACACGGGAATCTGCACCCACCTGAACTGCACGGTGCAGTTTCAAGCCGCCAGCCAGCAGATCTGGTGCGCCTGCCATAATGGCTTCTATGACCTGAACGGGAAAGTGGTTTCCGGGCCGCCGCCCCGGCCGCTGGAGGAATTCGCGGTGCGGGTGCGCGGCAACGATCTGGTCATTTCCAGGCGCGGCTGAGGAGACGGGCACGGTGGCTACCCAACTGAAGACACTCAAGAGCCGGATCGGCGGATGGTTGGAGGAGCGGCTGGGGCTGGCTGCGATCATCGAGTTCATCGCCCACAAGACGGTGCCGGTGCACTCGGGGACGACCTGGTACCTGTTCGGGGGGATCACGCTGTTCCTGTTCGTCATCCAGGTGCTGACCGGCATCCTGCTGCTGCTGTACTACCGGCCGACGGCCACCGAGGCGTTCGAAAGCGTGCAGTTCGTCGTTACCCGCGTGCAGTTCGGCTGGCTGATCCGCTCCATCCATAGCTGGTCGTCCAATCTGATGATCCTCACCGTCTTCATTCACATGTTCAGCGTGGTGTTCCTGCGCGGCTACCGGCGGCCGCGCGAGCTGACCTGGCTGAGCGGCATCGCGCTGGCCGGCCTGGCGCTGGGCTTCGGTTTCAGCGGCTACCTGCTGCCCTGGAACACTATCTCCTTTTTCGCCACCAAGGTGGGCACCGACATGGCCGCCAGCGTTCCCTGGGTCGGGGAGGCGCTGGCCCGCTTCCTGCGGGGCGGCGACGACGTCGGCGGGGCCACGCTGACGCGCTTCTTCGGTTTTCACGTGGCCGTGCTGCCCGGCTTGACCACGGTGCTGCTGGCCATTCACCTGGCGCTGGTGCAGCGGCATGGGATCAGCTCGCCGCCCCGGGTGGAGGAGAAGTACCGCCAACTCGGCCAGCAGGTCCCGCAGATGCCGTTCACTCCCAACTTCTTCCTGCGTGAGCTGATGGCCTGGTACGGCGCGCTGGCCGTGCTCGGCGTGCTGGCGGCGCTGTTCCCCTGGGAGTTGGGCGAGAAAGCGGACCCCTTTGCCGCCGCGCCGGCCGGGATCCGCCCCGAGTGGTACTTCCTGGCGCCCTTCTATACGCTGAAGCTGATTCCCGCCCACGTCTTCTTCGTCGAGGGCGAGTTGCTGGGGATCTTCGGCTTCGGCCTGCTGATGGTCTGGTGGTGCCTGTTACCCTTCTGGGCCGACAACCGCCAGGGCCGGGAGCGCACGCGGCTGGTGACCGGCGCCGGCGTGCTGATGATCGCTTACTACTCGACGTTTTCCATCCTGGGGTACTTCAAATGAGACGCTGGCCAGCCTTGCTGATCGCGGCCTTACTGCCGCCCGCCCTCGCGCCGGCGGCCAAGGACTCCTGCCTGGAGTGCCATTCGGCCCTGGATGGCAACCTGGCCGCTCCGGCGGCCGCCTTCAAGAATGACGTACACGCGCGCCGCGGTTTTGGCTGCGCCAGTTGCCACGGCGGCGATCCCGCCCAGGACGACCCGGCTGCGGCCATGAGCCGGGCGCGCGGATACCTCGGCAAGATTGCCCGCACCGAGGTGCCGCGAATGTGCGCCCGCTGCCACAGCGACGCCAACCTGATCCACAAGTTCAGGCCGCAGCAGCGGGTGGACCAGCTCGCCCAGTATCGGACCAGCATGCACGGCAAGCGGCTGGCCGCCGGCGATACGGCCGTGGCCAACTGCGTGGACTGCCACGGCGTGCACGACATCCGCGAGGTCAAAGACGCGCTTTCGCCGGTGCACCCGCTGCGCCTGCCCCAGACCTGCGCGCGCTGCCACGCCAACGCGGCCCTTATGGCCAGGTACAAGCTGCCCACCGTGCAGTTCGAGGAGTACCGCCAGAGCGTCCACTGGGAGGCGCTGGCCAAGCGGCGCGACCTCTCGGCGCCCAGTTGCGCTTCCTGCCACGGCAATCACGGCGCCACCCCGCCGCAGGTGACCTCGGTGGCCGCGGTGTGCGGTTCCTGCCACGCGCTGCTGGAAGATCTCATCCGGAAGAGCCCCCACAAGTCCATCTTCACCGCGGCCGGCATGGGGGGATGCGCCGTCTGCCACGGCAACCACAAGGTGCTCCGGACTTCCATCGAGCTGCTGGCCGGCGCCAACGCCGTCTGTGCGCAGTGCCACGAGGCCGCCTCGGCCGGCGGCGCAGCCGCTACGGAGATGGCCAAATTGATCTCCGGTCTGAACGCGGCGCTCGATCGCTCGGATCGGATCCTCGCCCAGGCGGCCCGGGACGGCATGGAAGTCTCCGAGGCCGTCTTGCGCCAGCAGGAAGGGCGCGAGGCGCTGGTGAAAGCAAGGGTCGCGGTTCATGTGTCTCAACTGGAGGCAGTGGCTGCCCCGGCCAAGGAGGGGCTGGCGATCGCAGCCGAGACCCACCGCGCCGGCCAGGCTGCGCTCCGCGAAAGAGACGTCCGCCGGCTGGGGCTGCTGTTCTCGCTGGCGGCCATCTCCCTCACCATCGCCGGACTGTGGCTGGCCCTGCGCTCGATCGAACGCAGGTCGAGGGAAGCTCGAATCTCTTCAGGAGGTGACTGATGCTGCGGTCCCTATTCCTGCTCCTGCCGGTCGTCCTGGCCGCCGGCGTCCTGGCCGCGGCGCCCGCGGACATGGAGTCGCCGGCCAGCGCCGAGGCCTGCGGGCGGTGTCACCGCGCCATCCACGAGGCCTGGAAGACCTCGGCCCACGCCCGCGCGATGGAGAGCCGCCTGTTCCAGGACGCGCTCGAGCTGGCCGAAAGCGAATCCAACGGCATGGCGCGTAAGCTCTGCCTCGGTTGCCACGCGCCGGTGGCCGTGCGGACGGGAGACCTGGCGCTGCGCACCAAAGTGGGCTGGGAGGGCGTTACCTGCGACTTCTGCCACTCCATCCAGGACGTGTCGCTGGCGCCCGGCAACGCGCGGTTTAAGGTGGAGTTCTCGCTGGTCAAGAGCGGCCCTTCCAAGCTGGCCAGCTCGCCCGGCCACGCCACTGTCTACTCCCCGGTGCACTCTTCTTCGGTGACTTGCGCCCCCTGTCACGACTACAAGAACTCGCTCGGCTTTCCGGTGCTGACTACTTACTCGGAATGGAAGGAGAGCCGCGCCGCCAGGGAGGGCAAGACCTGCCAGTCCTGCCACATGTACCGCGTGGCCGGCCAGGTCGTAGACCCCCGCATCCAGCGCTCCGGCGAAGCCAAGGTCAACCTGCACCAGATGCCCGGCAGCCATTCGCTGGAGCAGCTCATCAAGACCATCTCCGCTAATCTGGTGACCGCTCGCGAGAGCGACCAGTTGAAGGTGACCGTCGAGGTCACCAACCGCATCGCCGGTCATTTCGTGCCCACCGGCTCGGCGCTGCGCCAGATCGTGCTCGAGGTCAACGTCGAGTCCTATGATGGCGGCCGCTTCCGCGGCGAGCGCGTCTACCGCCGCCGCGTGGCCGACCAGCAAGGCAACCCGCTCGAGCGCGAGCACCTCGCCATCCTCAAGGGCGCCAAGGTGCTCTCCGATACCCGCCTGGCCTCGGAAGAGAAGCGAACCGAGACCTTCTCGTTCCCCGTCCCCAAGGGCGTTCAGGCCCGCGTCAAGGCCGACTTCTGGTATTACTACTCGCCCATGGCCCGCAGCGAAGCCCAGAAGCGCCTCAAGTTCCTGACCGTCCAGCGCCTCGCGAAACCGGGACAGTAACCCGGCCTGGTTCCGCTCACAGCAGCCAGCGCGGGGCGATCTGGTCGGCTTCGCCGGCGGTGATCAGCCAGTCCAGTATCGCCCCCTTCAGCTCACTTACTAACTCCCGCTGATCGATGTAGCGGTTGTAAGTCTCCTGCGGATCTTCCTTGAGATCGTACAGCTCACCGCCCTGACCGGGGTAGTAATTCAGCTTCCAGCGGCTCGTTCGCACCATCTTGGCGTCGGGGTGCTGGATGCCGCCCACGCCCTTGCCCGGCTCGAACGGCAGATCGAGTGCGCCCCCGGTGATGACCTCGGGGATGATGTTTTCCGCGAAGACCGCTTCCCGCGGTTTGTAGTTCCGCCCCGAGACCAGCGCCGCGAAGCTGCGGCCCTGCGCGTTTACCGGGATCGGCAGGCCGCAGAGGTCGAGCAAGGTGGGCATCAGATCCACCGTCTCGATCAGCTCCAGGTAACGGCCCGGGCGCACGCGCTCCGGGAACGAGATCAACAGCGGAATGTGTATCGAGGCCTCGAACAGGACGTTCTTCTCCAGCAGGCCGTGCTCGAGCAATTGATCGCCGTGATCGCTGGCGAACACGATCACGGTGTCCTGCGCCTTGCCTGACCGCTCCAGCTCGTCCAGGATTCGTCCCACCTCGCGGTCGATCATCGAGACCGAGGCGTAGTAGCTGCGGTAGATCCACTGGAGGCGCTGGCGGTCCATGTCGTACTGGGGGCGGCCGCGCAGGATCTGCCTCTGGACCGGCAGCGGGAGCGTCCGGATATCCTCCAGCGTGGTCCGGCGGGGAAGCGGGATCTCGACCGCGTCGTACATGGAGTCGTAGGGCTGGGGCGCCGTGTACGGTGAATGCGGCTTGAAGAAGGAAGAGAACAGGAAGAACGGGCGGGACGAGCGGGTGAACTCCCGCAGCAGAGCGCACGTCTCGGCGCCTGTCCAGGCGGTGGGGGTGAACTCGTAAGAGACCGCCCCGCGGAAGGGGTTCTTCCCGGGGGCAATGTTCTTCGCGGTCGCGTTGTAGTGGATGGTGGCGTTCGGATCGCTCCGTTTCCGCCACTTCACGTAGTCCGAGTGCGGGTCGGTGCGGGGCACGCCGTCGTCCAGCAGGACGCGGTCAAAGCCGGTGGAACGGGCGTGCTCCAAGGTCGGCGGATAGTAGTGGAGCTTCCCCACCGAGCCGGTCTGGTAGCCGGCCGCCTGGAACAGCTTCTGCATCAGGACCTCGCGCCGATCGCAGGGCGTGTAGTTCACCCGGTTCTGGTGGCTGTGCGGGTAGCGGCCGGTGAAGTAGCTGATGCGGGAGGGCACGCAGACGGGAGCTTGCACGAACGCGGAGGCGAAGCTCGCCGCGCCCGCGGCCAGCCGGTCCAGGTTCGGCGTGCGGATGATCGCGTTTCCATTGGCGCCCAGGCAGTCGTAGCGCTGCTGGTCAGTCATGATGAACAGGACGTTGGGGCGTGGCTGCGGCACGGCGGCAGCCGCGCCGGTGTGCAGGAAATCCCGGCGGGTCGTAGGCGCCTCCGCCGCGATTATACGCCGGTGGGGCCGCCGTCGGCTGGCTTGCTTTCCAGCCGCGCTTCCGCGTCTGGCCAGGGCGGCAGGATGCGCAGCAAGATGTAAAGGACGATGAAGGGCAGGATCAGCATGCCGGCGCCGGCGAAGAAGCCCTCCAGCCCCTGCAACTCCATCTTGTAGACGGTCAGGCCGCGCAGGCTCTTGGAGAACAACTGGCCGCCGATGACCACGTTCCAGCGGGTGCTGAAGATGCCGATCTGAATGAGCACGGCGGCGCCAAAGTAGATCAGGCGCCGCAGTTCGGCCGGCACGTCGATCACCGCGCGGTGATGGAAGGCCGGGCTGATCAGCGCCAGGGCGATCATCGGCAGCACGGTGCCCATCAGCACTTGCAGAATCACCAGGCTCAGGAAGAGCTGGCTGGAGATCATCTGCGAGAGGATCTTGATGGACTCCTCGGCCTCGTAAAGGCGGTGGATGAAATCCAGCATCTCCAGCGAGAAGTCCAGGATGATGGCGTATAGCAGGAAGTTGGCCAGCTTGTCGGCGCAGGCCATGTCCACTTCCTTGCGGCGCACCAGGCTGGAGCAGAGGAACAGGATCATCACCAGGGCGATGCCGGAGACGATGGCCGAGAACAGGAACACGATGGGGATGAGCACGCTGCTCCACCAGGGATTGGCCTTAACCGAGCCGAAGATGAAGCCGACATAGCCGTGCAGCAGGAAGGCGGAGGGGATGCCGATCAGGGTGATCATGCGCCCGGCGCTGCGGTCAAATGCGAGCGCCCGCTCGGAAAGGTCGGTAGCGCCCAGCGTCAACAACCAGTGCAGCCACCGCAGCGGCCCTTTCTCCTGGCGCGCCCAGAGCACCAGGTCCTTGCGGTAATCGAACCAGATCTCCAGCAGCAGCACCACCGCCAGGTACCAGGCGTACACGAAGCCGAACATGGCCATGGCCGAGCGCAGGTTGGGAGTCAGGAAGATCTCTAAGGAGCGAGTGGGATGGCCCAGGTGCGCCAGCAGCGGCAGCGGGGCCACCATCAGGAACGCCAGCGCCGTCAGCAGCGAGAGCCGGTAGGTGGGCTGGATCTCGCGCACGTTGAATACCCGCTCCAGCGAGGCGAGGATGAAGGCGCCGGCCACCAGCCCGGTCAGGTAAGGGTAGACCACGATCAACAGACCCCAATGCAGATCGATCTCGTTGGGGTAGATGTAGCCCTTCACCTGCTGCATGACCTCCATCAGGCGTTGGACTTCGGCGGCGGGGATCATCTGACTTCTCCGTCCAGGTTGGCGTAATAGACTTTGGGCTCGGTGTTCAGGTGCGGCTTGAGCACCTGAATGTGGTTCTGGCGCAGAAAGCGCGACAGCGGGCTGTTACGGAGCTTCGCCTCCCCGAAAATTCTCGCCTGAGTCGGGCAGACCTCGACGCAGACGGGGACCAGGCCCTTCACCAGCCGGTGGTAGCAGAAGGTGCACTTCTCGGCGGTGCGGCTGAGGGGGTCCAGGTAGCGGGCGCCGTAGGGGCAGGCCTGGATGCAGTAGCGGCAGCCGAGGCAGTAGTTCTTATCCACCAGCACGACGCCGTCCTGGCTTTTGAAGGTAGCGCCGACCGGACAGACCTGAACGCAGGGCGGATTGGCGCACTGGTTGCAAAGCTTGGGCACGAAGAAGGTGCGCAGCACGCCGGTTTCCTGGGGCTGTGGGACGCCGCCGGCGCCGCCGTTCACGCTGGTAACCACTGCCTGGCCCTCGGCCATCACCGAGTAACGTTCCACCCAGGTGCGGAAGTAGAAGGGTTCTCTCGGCACGTCGTTTTCGGTCTTGCAGGCCTCGACGCAGCGGCCGCAGCCGATGCAGCGGCCGGGATCCACGCCCATGGCGTAGTCGTGCTCAGTCGGTTTGTAGTTGGCCGGGATGGCCGGCGCGGCGGCCGCCGGCGGGCCTGCCTGCCCGAAAACCAGCAGGCCCAGGAAGCGGCGGCGGTCCAGCCCCGCTTCGGGTTCCGTTGCCGGCGCGGCCGGCCGGGGAGACTCTTGGTGGCTCATCACTTCAGCTCCGGATGGTGCGGATAATGGCACTGCCAGCAGACATAGCGCTCGCCGTGACTGGCCATGTCTACCCGCGGTATCTCCTTCGGGCTCTTGGCGTCCTTGGCGTGACACTCGCCGCAGAACTCGCGCGTCTCCGGCTTGCCGGGGCGGCTGAGCTGAGGGTTGACGCGGTGCTGCTTGTCGGCCTGATGGCACCGCGTGCACTCCAGCAGCGCGTGATAAGAGACGGCCTTGACGCGGGCGATCTCGCCGTGGCAGGCGCCGCACTCCTCCGGCGCGCGCGGCGGCTCGGGCCTGTGTGGCTCGTGGCAAGCGATGCACGGCTTCATCGGGTTGTGGCTGACCGGATCGATCTGGGGAAAGCCGGTGGGCCGTGAGGGGTGGTAGCCGTGGCACAGCGGGCAGGCGCCCCGTTGTCGGGGCGCGATGGGCTTGACCTCGGTCGGCGCTTCCGCGTGCGCCGCCGCCGGGCCATGGCAGACCTCGCAGGTCACGTTGCGGTGCCGGCGCGCGCCGTGCACCTTGGCGACGTCCTCGTGGCAGGCGGTGCAGGCCTCGCGGCCGGCGTACTTGATCTTGTGGGCCGCCACCTCGGCCACCGCCGCCGCCCGGTAATGCCCGGTCTCGCCGAACGTGGCCGGAACCAGGAAATGGCGGGCCGCCACCAGCCCCGCAATCATCAGCCCGAAAACTATCGATAGACGCGTAACCTGCTGCCGCATTGTCCTCTCAAGTCGTCACCGCCACGCCGGGCGGTGAATCGGATATTCTGATCTCTATGGAACTTCGCTATTGTATGTTGCACGGGACCAAAAGGCAACTTTCTCGCCGCGAATTCTTCGGGCGCTCCGCCGGGTTGGCGGCCGCCGCCTGGACGCTGGAGCAGTCGCAGGTGCTGAAGGCCATGCCGCAGGCCGAATCGATGCTCGGCAAGGTGAAGATCCGCGACGTCCAGACGGCCACCATCCAGTTGAACTACCCGGCGCACCTGGTCAAGATCACCACCGAGCAGGGGCCGTTCGGAATAGGGGAAGCCTTCAACGGCACCGGTGTGCTCGACAACATCGGTCGCCTGAAGCGCTACGTAATCGGCGAGGACCCGCTTCAGGTCGATTACCTGCTCAACCGCATGCTGGAGGGGACCTCGGGACACCACGGCGCCTACATGCGGGCCGTTTCGGGCATCGAGACGGCGCTGTGGGACCTGGCCGGCAAAATCCTCAACGTGCCGGTCTACGTGCTGCTCGGCGGCAAGTTCCGCGACCGGCTGCTGGTCTACCACGACACCGGCTCGCCGCGCACCGCCGATCCCAAACCGTGGGTCGAGGAGGCGCTGCGCTCCAAAGACTACGGCTTCAAGGCGATGAAGTTCGACCTGGACTGGGAGAGCCGCGGCCAGGGCGTCGCCGGCAAGCCGTATCAATACCGCCGCGAAGTGTGGAACCGCAGCATCAGCGCTCAGGAGCAGCGGCAGTGGGTGCGGATCATCGAGGAGATCCTCAAGGCGCTCGGCCCCGGCTACGACGTGGCCGTGGATTGCCACTGGGAGTACAACACCCGCGACGCGCTGCGGCTGGCCCAGGCGCTGGAGCCGCTGAATCTCTGGTTTCTCGAGGACCCCATTCCGCCCGACAACCCCGACGCCATGGCCCGGCTGGCGGCCGCCACACGCACGCCGATCGCCACCGGCGAGAACCTCGACACGCGCGGCCAGTTCCGGCCCTATGTCGAGAAACAGGCCTGCGACATCGTGCAGCCCGATCCGCAGCGCTGCGGCGGCCTGCTGGAGGCCAAGCGCATCGCCGACCTGGCCGATCTCTACTACATCACTTTCGCCTGCCACAACATGTGCACCCCGGTCGGGGCCACCGCCGCCGGCCACGCCTGCGCGGCCATCCGCTCCTTCGTCGCGCTGGAGAGCGACTCGATCGAGATCCCCTGGTGGAAGGACATCATCGTCAACGACGGCGGGAAGTTTTACCGGGACGGCTTCCTGACGCTCTCCGGCAAGCCCGGTTTCGGCGTGGAACTGAACGAGGACGTGGCCAAAGCGCACCTGGCGCCGGGCACGCAATGGTTCCGCTAACCGCAGCGGCGCAGTACGCG
>JBBTDS010000527.1:0-6959 GCA_038060875.1 Acidobacteriota bacterium
ATGTGGGTCAAGCGCGACCACGACGCCGAGTGGAAGCAGTGGGAGAACTGGCTAGACCACATCGCCCTGCGCGTCAGCCGCGTCGAGGGCGTCTCGACCGAGGTGCTCCAGCCCGAGGGCCTCTCCAACAAGTCGCCGCGCCTGCGGATCAAGTGGGACGGCGCGCAGTTGGGCATCAGCGGACGCGCGCTGGAGAAACTGGCGCTCGACGGCGAGCCGCGCATCATCCTGGCCGGCTCCACCGGCACGCCGCGCGATCCGGCCGCGAGCTCGGCCACCATCATGCCCTACATGATGAACCCGGGCGACGAGAAGGCCGTGGGCGAGCGCCTCTACGCGCTGCTCTCGCGCCCGCCCAAGCAGGAGCCGCCGGCGACGCCCGCCGAGCCGCCCGCCGCCGTGGCCGGCCAGTGGGAGGCACACCTGGAATTCATCGCCGGCAGCGCCAACCATGTCTTCCTGTTTGAGCAGCAGGGCACGGAGCTGCTCGGCACGGACCGCGGCGAGACGCTGGCCGGCGACCTGCGCGGCTATGTCGAGGGGAACCAGATCTACTTCCGCAGCTCGCACAGGTACGAGGGCACCCGCATCGGCTACGAGTTCGCCGGCAAGGTCACCGCCGACGGCATGGAGGGTGAAGTGGATCTGGAGGAATACGGCAAAGCCCGCTGGACGGCCCGCCGCCACCGCTACGGCCAGCCCGGCGGCGTGGTCCGGCCGGTGAAGAACATCTAAAACCCGGGGACAGACGGAACCGTCCCCCCTTCTGCCGGTTCCAGTGGTTGGGGAACGTTCCGTCTGTCCCCGGTTTCTGGGCCGGGCCAGTTGCGGCGCGCATTCCGGGTCAGGCGGAAGATGGCCCGCCAGTTCCGCGCGATGAGTCCGAGCCAACCCCAGGCGCCCTTCTGCCGGAAGTAGATGCCGCGGAAGAACAGCCGGGCAACCAGGTGGCTGATCTGATAAGGAACCGGAGCGTGCTGGAGCGCGGCCAGGGCGCGCCGTGTGGCCGCCGGGCTGTAGGAACCCTGCCAGGCCTGAGCGACCTCGCGCTGGACCTCCGGAATGGTCATCCGCAGAGGCGTGTGCGCCATCTGAAACGGAGCGAAGTCGAGCCAGTGCCGGGGCCGCGTCAGCCGGCCCGCCTGCTCCAGCCGGGTGTACAGAGGAGTACACGGGAAGGGCGTGATCTGCCCAAAAACGGGCAGCACGGGCGGCCATTCGCCGATCTGTTTCAGCGTGCGCTCGGCCACTCCTGGAACGTCGTGGTCCAGCCCGAAGATGAAGGAAGCGATCGCGTAGACGTTGCGCCGCGCCAGGCGTTCGAGCACCGCGGCGTACTCGGACGGCTTGCAGAAGTTCTTGTTCACGCTGGCCAGGTTGGCGGGGTCGATCGACTCCAGGCCGATGAATATCCACCGGCCGCCGGATTTCGCGATCAAGTCGACGAGTTCCTCATCCCGCAGCAGGTTGGCGCTGACCTGGCCGACCCAGGAGAGCTGCGCCCCGGCGGCGATGATGTCGCGCAGCAGCGCCTTGGCGCGCTTCACGTCGATGGCGAAATTGTCGTCCACGAAGAAGACCGCGATTTGCCCGCCCGTCTTCCGGGCGCGCGCTTTCAGCCGCAGCATCTCCTCCACGATGCTCTGGTTGGAGCGGAAACGTATCGAACCGCCGAAGAACCCGGTCACGGTGCAGAACTCACAGCCGTAAGGGCAGCCACGTCCGGACTCGATCGGGACAATGTGGAAAGTCCCCCACTCGGTCCGGAAGTGATCCATGAGCGGGCGCAGGAAACCCGGGATGCGGTTGAACTGGTCCAGGTCGAGCGAATCCCAGGGGATCTGCGGGTACTGCCGAAGGTCCGGCTTCGACGGCTGGCCGAGTGCGTCCACGGACGCGTAGACTTCTTTCAATTCGCCCCGCGCGGCGTCTTCCATGATCGACGGCCAGGTCGCGTCGGCTTCGCCGAGCGCCACGGCGTCGGCATGGCGCGGACCGCCGTCGCGGCCCAGGGCCTCGTCCGGCATCGCGGTGACGTGCGGGCCGCCCATGACCACCAGCACGCCCGCTGCGCGCAGCGCATCCGCCACCCGGTAGGCTTTGGCGATCATCCGGGTCATGGCGCCGATTCCCACCAGCCGGATGCCGTTGGCGAGCACGAAGCGCACCAGGGCGGCGTCGCTCATCGGCTTGGTGTTGCCGTCGATCAGCAGCACCTCGTGAGATGGCGGGGTCAGCGCCTGGAGCAGGAACATCCACAAGTGCGGCATGAAGTTCCGCGTCACACCGTTGTCGGGATTGTAGAGCAGGATTTTCATGGTCCGTGGCGAAACTGCTGCGGCTTGGGCGCTTCCTTTCCCCGGCGAATTCGTCCCCGGCGTTGGCTTGGACGGTTCGTGCTATCCAGCCGTTCGAGCGGGATCTGATTTCCGAAATCCGGTTTCCGAATTGTAGCACTACTGGCCGCCGGCTGCCCGCCGCCTCCGGATAACGGGCAGAATCCAGTGCTGACTATGCCGAAAGCCAATCGCCCTCTTTCGCGCCGGACATTCCTCGCGACCGGGATCGCTCCGCCGCTGGCCGCCGGCCACGTGGCCGCCCCCGGCACGCTCGTTGAGATCGACCACCGCAAGCTCGTGTCGCGGGCCGACCTCGTCTACGAGAAACCAGCCGAACGTAGCGAAGAGGGCATCCCCATCGGCAACGGGCGCATGGGCACACTGGTATGGACCACGCCGGCATCGCTGCGCATGCAGATCAACCGCGTGGATGTCTACGCCAACAACAGCGCCACCAACAGCTTCTCCGAGCGCCATGGCGACTATTGCGGCGGCTGCGGCTTCGTGGACATCGACTTCGCCGGGTTCGGTGAGGACGTGTTCCCCGCCGCGGGTTTCGCCCAGCGGCTGTCCCTCTACGACGGCCTTCTGACTATCGAGGGCAAGAATGTGGCGGCGCGCGCCCTGGCCTCGCCCGCGGCCGACGTCATGGCCGTTTCGGTGGAAGACCGGCGGCCGGCGCCGGCGTCCATCGAGGTGTCGCTTCGAATGCTGCGCTACGCCGCGCAGTACTTCGGCCAGGAGCTCGAGAAGTTCGCCCGCGACAATGTCGTAGCCGTCCGCACCCGCAGCCATGTGGCCGCATCGCGCCTCATTGTGCGCGGCGAACGCATCGTGCTCACCCAGGAGTTCCGCGAAGGCGGCTACTGCGCGAAGTCCGCGGTGGCGATCGGGATCGCCGGCCGCGAGGGCCGGCCGCGCCTGGCGAACGAGACGGAGCTGCGTCTTTCGGCCGCGCCGGGGCCGGACAAGTTCACCATCCTGATCGCCAGCGCGGCCACGATGGATCCGAAGGAGGACGTTGCGGAGGCCGCGCTGCGGCAGCTCGAATCCGCCGCCCAGAAGAGATTTCCGGCCCTGGCCGCCGAGACCGCGCGGTGGTGGCACGACTTCTGGTCGCGCGGCTTCGTCCAACTGCGCAGCGCGGATGGCACAGCCGACTTCATCGAACAAAACTACACCTACTTCCTGTACCTGATGGCCGCGGCCTCCCGCGGGAAGTTCCCGCCCAAGTTCAACGGCATGCTCTGGAACACCGGCGGCGACCTGCGCACCTGGGGCGCCCAGCACTGGTTCGCCAACCTGAGCTGCTACTACGAGGCAGTGCCCGCAACCA
Source organism: Acidobacteriota bacterium (assembly GCA_038060875.1). GTDB lineage: Bacteria > Acidobacteriota > Terriglobia > Bryobacterales > Bryobacteraceae > JBBTDS01. The sequence continues at coordinate 3,676 of JBBTDS010000527.1, forward strand.
ACCGCATGGAGCTGCTCGAGCCCGTTTTCGACATGTACTCCGGCATGTACGAAGCGTGCGCGACAGCTTCGCGGCAGCAATGGGACAGCCAGGGCCTGTACATCCCCGAGACGGTGTATTTTGACGGTCTGGAGAAACTGCCCTACGACATCGCCTCCGAGATGCGCGACCTCTACCTGCTGCGCAAGCCGTGGGATCAGCGGTCGGAGCGTTTTCGCGCCTACGCCGAGACCAAACACCCACACTCCAGCAGGTGGAACTGGAACGAGAAAGGAAGCTGGGTGAACGGCCGCTGGGTGACGGCCGAGCGCGGCTCGGGACCTTTCGGCAACGTCAACCACATCTTCGGCACGACCGCGAAGATCGCCTACCTCTACTGGCGCCGCTATGAGTACACCCTGGACCGGGAGTGGCTCCGCAACCGCGCCTACCCCATGCTCAAGGGCGCGGCGGAGTTCTACCGGAACTTCCCGAACGTCAGGAAAGGCCCGGACGGCAAGCACCACATCCACCAGGTGAACAGCAACGAGTCGGTCTGGGGCGCGCGAGACACCGACGAGGACCTCTCCGCGATGCGCGGCGTCTTCGCGGCGTTGCTGCGGGCGTCCGAGGTTCTCGACGTGGACGCGCCGCTGCGGCCCCTGTGGCGGGAGTTCCTCGATAACCTGGCTCCGCTGCCCGTGAGCGATCACCCGGACGCGCTGCGGCCCGCCGACTATGGTGGTCCCCGCGTATTCGTCCGGGGTCTCAAGCCCGCTGTCAGGGCCGGCGGCTTCCTGCCCGATGCCAACAGCCTGCCGATGTGGTGGTTCGATCTCTGCGCGGTGGAAGCGGCCGACCGCGAGGTGTTCGAGACGGCGCGGCGAACGTTTGACGCCTATTTTCGAAGCGGGTTGAACGCGGAGACTCCCGTCGGTGTGCTGTCGAAAATCGCCATTGCCGCCGCGGCCCTCGGCAGGGCGGACGCCGCGCGCGTTTTGATCGCCAACCAGATCCGCGGCCTGACGAGGGAGCGCAGCACCGCTTATCGCGGCGGCGGCGTGCTGGCCAACAGGATGGCGCTCCGCGAGGGCCCGCAGGCGCTCGACGCGCAACGGCTCGGCCGGGCCGCCGAGGCCCTGCACCTGGCGCTGTTGCAGAGCAACCCGCCCCGGCCCGGGGACGATCCCGTCCTCCACGTCTTTCCCGCCTGGCCGAGGGAGTGGGATGCGCAGTACACCCTGGCGGCGCGCGGCGCTTTTCTGGTGACCTCTTCCATGCGCCAGGGGCAGATCGAATTCGTGGAGCTGCTCTCGCAGGCCGGCGCGGAATGCCGCTTGCGGAACCCATGGGGTGAAGGCCCGGTGACGCTCCACCGCGACGGAAAGGCATCAGAGACCCTGCGCGGCAGCTTGCTGCGGTTCCCCACCCGGCGCGGGGAGCGGATCGTGGCCCTCCCGCCGGGGGTGGACCCGGCGAAGCTGCGGCGCGCGGGGTGAGACGGCCGTCCGGCGATCGGCGCCGGTTCAGAGCAGCCGCGGCGCCGCGCGCTTCGCCAGCCGGCGGCCGAGGCGGGCGTCGTGCCGGGTAGTGCGCTAAAAGTTGGTTGATCCCCGTTGCAGACTGCCTTTCTCTCAACCCGAGCTCCCGCCACCCACCAGGTCGACGCGGACTTCTCCTTCAGTCCACTGGTCCCGGTCCTGATTGATCTCAAATCGCGTCCTGCAAACGAGGCACTCATATGTGTGGGTGTCGGGTGATACACTCCCATCCCTGCGTTTGTATCCCGGCGATTTCATCTCATTCCGGGGGACATTGCGGAGATCAGCCTTACAACGCGGGCAGAACTTCACATCCAGCTATGGTCCGGGAACATTCGCCATTGAGCAGGATTCTAGCATCAAATGTCGGTGCCAAACCAGGGTTTACGCCGACGACTCCGCTCACGCGGCCTCCAGTAGCTCGCGCACGCTCCAGATGTGATCCGTAATCCCGGCAGCCATCGCGGGCGTCGTTCTCAGCCGCGATCAACCGGAATTTCGCGCACAACCTCGCGCCGCAACGTCGTTCGACGGGATGGTAGAATCGCAATGGGAGGATAAGCCCATGGCCAGCGCCCGCGAAATGCTTCGCGAGACGCTCGACAGTCTGAACGACGCGGAGGTGTTGCGTGCTCTTGAACTCGTCAGGCATCTCCGGTCCACACAGCAGGGGAGTGGGCTGCTCAATGCTCTCGCCGCGAACCCGGATGTTCACCCTCCTGTCGCGCCTGAGGGCTGCAGGCCCACCGTTGAGCCAATAGAGGTCGAAGGACCTCCGGTCTCGCGGCAACTGGTTGAGGCCAGGCGGTGAGTCCGGTCTACCTCGATTCCAGCGCCTGGGTGAAGCGGTACTGCCGTGAGACCGGCAGCGACCGAGTGACAACTCTGTTCGCTTCCGGTCGCCAACTGCTTTGTTCACGGCTGGGTCTGGTCGAGGTCGTGGCGGCCCTCGCGAGAAAGCGCAAGAGCGGATCGCTTTCCCCCGACACGTTTGAGAACTTACGCGGCAAGGTCCAGGCGGACTGGGAGAGCTTCTGGAAGATCGATCTTTCGGCACGATTGATGGCGGATGCTGAGAGGATTGCCTCGACACTGGCTCTGCGCGGAGCCGACGCAGTTCATTTCGCGTCGGTTCTCTCGATCCAGGCATCGCTGGCCGCCGATCAGCAGCAGGCGACGCTGGTTGCCTCCGACCGTGAACTGGTCGAGGCCGCGCGAGCAGCGGGCATGCCAGCTCTCGACCCGGAGTTGGACGCTCTCGTTTGATTTCTCACGTAAGGGCACCCCGATACCGCGGACGGAGCCGGCGCCGGCTCACAGCAGCCGCGGCGCCGCGCGCTTCACCTGCCGGCAGCCGAGGCGGGCTTCGAGGCGGCCAGGTCAGTTCCCCGGCCGCAGGATTAACACAACGCTCGCGACGATCTCCGCGAGCTTTTCCTCCGTCAACTGGCCGGCTCGGTACAGGACGATGTGCTGGTCCCCGGTGAAAAGGCGGTTCGGAACAACTACGACGTCTCCTCTCACAAATCTTGCCAAGCCCGGTCCTCCTCGGGGCGAAGCCACTCTTTGGCAAGCACGGGCTCGCTGGCCACGGCCGTGTCGGGGACCTCTCGGGCGCTTTTGACTCGCAAGAAGCGAACGAAGTCCAGGATTTCCTCCAGCGCCGGATCGGGTAGCTCCTCCATCTCGCGAGCGATCAGCTCTCTAGCACAGTGATTCCTAAATAATATATCAATATCTAGACCACGGACAGCGTCTCCAACT
>JBBTDS010000528.1:0-3151 GCA_038060875.1 Acidobacteriota bacterium
GCCGGGCCGGCAGGTCCGGGCCTTTATCTTCTTTATCTGGGCGGCGGCGGCGTTGGCGCGGACGCTCTTCGGTCCCCAGTCGTCCAGGAACATCTGGAAGGTGTAATCGCGGCAGGGCGACGCCTCCGTGCAACCCCAGAGCCGGTAGGCGGCCTGGTAGTCCTGCTGGCGCAAGTTGTCCAGGAAGAGAGTGACCTGTCTCTGGGCGGGACGGCAGCGCCGAGCCAGGTACACGGTCCCGGCAGTCACGACGAAGACAAGCCCCGCCAGCGCCAGCCGCCTCACCAGCCGGCCGCGTCGCGCTTGCTCGACGCCGTAACCCTCCAGGTAGCTGCCCATCGGGGGTCACTTCACAGGATAGGCCTTGTCGTAGGCGGCGATCGCCTCCTGGGTCAGCTCCAGCGCCGGCTTGAAGTAAACGGTGTTGGAGGCGTCGATCACCACGTCCACCGCCTTCTCTTCGGCCAGTTTCTTGACAACCTCCTGCATGCGCTGGCCGCTCTTGGTGAGGATGTCGTTACGCTCCTGGTCCACCTCGGCCCGCAAGTCCTCGTCCTTGCGCTGCAAGTCGCGCTGCTTGCGCTGGCCGGTGACGGTCATCTCCGACTCGGCCTGCGGCGTCAGCTTGCCGGCCATGGTCTGGAGTTTCTGCTGGATGTCCTCCAGGTCCTTCCGGATCTTCTCGATCTCGGTCTGGCGCGGTTTATACTTGGCCTCCAGCGCCGCCGAGGCCTTCTTGATCTCGGCCGTTTCCAGGAGGGCCCGCTGCAGGTTGACCACCGCGACCTTGGATTGCGCCGAGGCCGCCAGCGACAGCGCCACCAGCCACAAGGGCGCGGAGAGGCTTCGAATCATGGCAGCACCGCCAGGATCTCGTCTTCCCGGAGGATCAGGTACTCCTCGCCTTCGATCTTGATCTCCGATCCCGAGTACTTGCCGAACAGGATGCGGTCACCCGCCTTGACGTCCACCGCGACGCGCTCGCCGCTTTCCAGCAGCTTGCCGTTGCCGACGCCGATCACCTCGGCCCGCTGTGGCTTCTCCTTGGCGCTGTCGGGAACGATGAGGCCGCCGGCGGTGGTTCCCTCTTCTTCCAGGCGCTTGACCAGCACACGATCGTGAAGGGGACGAATCTTCATCTGGATCTCCTTGCTTTCTTTTCTACCTTAAAGGCAGGGGCGCCATCAAGCGCCACCATCTCTTCCAGCACGCGTCCCACCGAGCCGCTGGGCGTCTCCACTTCGACGAGCGCGGCCAGCGTGGGCGCAATGTCATTCGGTCTGATCGCGCGGTGATACCGGCCGGGTTTGACTCCCGGTCCCATGAAGATCACCGGCACGTGCGTATCATAACTGTACGGTGAGCCGTGAGTGGCGCCGCGGGCGCCGAAGAACCAGTAAGGCTCGGTAAGGATGAACAGGTCGCCGGCCCGCTGGGGGTAGAAGCCGTTCAGCACGCGGCGGCCCAGCGGATCGCCGCCCACCTCGCCTCCCAGGAGCTGGTCGCGGGTGTAGACCCTGGCGATGTGCGGCATCTCGGACACGGCGGCCGCGGCCGTCTCCCGCACCTCGGCCTCGTTCAGCCCGTTCTGCCGGGCCAAGTCGCGATTCAAGTACGGCGTGGGCCCCGAGACGCCGGCGATCCACTTCCCCTCGCCGTACTTGCGCGAGAGCGCCGCCTCGATGGCCTGGTGCAGGGCTGGTTGGGAAAGCCGGCCGCCCGGCATCCGCCGCTCCTGCTGGACCTCAGGCAGCGGCGCGACGCCGTGGTCGGCGGTGAGCACTACGAGCACGTTGGCCAGGCCGATCCTGGCCTCGACGAACTGGAAGAACTTCTCCAGCAGGCGGTCGGTGCGGACCGAGATGTCCCGCACCTCGGGCGCGTCGGGACCGACCTCGTGCCCGAGGTAGTCATTGGCCGAGAAGCTGACCGCCAGCAGGTCGGTGTCGCCGTCCTGGCCGAGCTGCTCGGCCTCGATGGCCCGCTCGGCGAACTCTTCCACCATGTCGTTGCCGAACGGCGTGGCGTCGAGCGACCGGTGGAAGGCGGCGTCGGCCGTGCCCGCGAGCTTGCGGAACACCCTGGCGCCGTCGAGGGACTTCCATTCCGCGCCCAGGTGCCGCCCCGCGGGGCGGCGGTCGTTGATCTGCTTCACCCAGGCGGGCAGATCCGGGAAGTAGAACGTGCTGCTGACGAAGTTGCCGGTCTGAACGTCAAACCAGTAGGCGCCGTCGGCCATGTGCCCCGCCGGCAGGACGGCGCTGCGTTCCTTGAGCGAGACGCTGATGACGCGCGGCCTGCCGCCGCCGGCCATCTTCATCTCGTCGCCCAGGGTGCTCACCAGCAGCCGGCGCGGCGAGTAGCCCGGCTCGTCCCGGCCGCCCAGCAGTCTCACCGTCTCGTCCGAGACGCTGGTGACCTGCTTGCCCGTCCCGCGGTCATACCACTCGTTGCCGACGATGCCGCTCAGCGACGGAGTGGCGCCGGTCAGGAAGGTCGCGTGTCCGATGGCGGTCACGGTCGGGAAGTGGTCATAGAAGGCGTTGGTGAAGACCGCGCCCCGCTTCAACAGGCGGTCAAGCCCCGCGGTGTACTCGGATCGGAAGCGCGTCAGGTAGTCATAGCGAAACTGGTCGATGGCGATCGCCAGCACCAGCTTCGGCCGGGGCGCGCCGCTGAGCGCCATCGCGCCGAGCAGCCAGAGCGGGAGGAAACGTCGGGTGATATGCATGCGGACGTGATCCTCCAGCTTAGCGAACTGCTGGGACGTTGCGCCACTCGCGCCCGCTGCTATGCCGGCCCGCCCGCCGGCCGGTTCAGCGCCTCACCACCGAACAGGAACACTATCAGCACCAGCGCCACCAGCACGGCGGCAGCGTAAAACTGGCAGACCACCCACAGCAGATACTCCAGCAGCCGGAACCACGTGTCCTGATCCAGCATTGCGAAATCCATAGCTCCTCACCCTCCTTGAACAGCTTCGTGATGCCAGAATAACCGGGAATGACCGGTCTCTGTGTCAGGTTTCGGTCAAGTCTTGTTGAGGATTCGGTATGGATCTTGTAGGGTAGGTCTCCCGACCTGCCAACCCGTAGCGTAGGTCTCCCGACCTGCCAACCCGTAGCGTAGGTCTCCCGACCTGCCAACCCGT
>JBBTDS010000529.1:0-3086 GCA_038060875.1 Acidobacteriota bacterium
GGAGCCAAACCTTCCCGCCTCGGAAAGCAAGTCCCCTGTTGTTAACGTCATCGCCCTTCGTGTGCCCGCTTCGGCGCGTCGCGTTTTCCTCAACATAGCCGTGCGGTTGCGGTGAGGCTGGCCGCTCTCCAACTGGGTCCGGAGATTCTCCATTTGCATCCCGGTGAGTGCCCGGGCGCCGTTCTCGTGGCCACCTCTCCGTTTCTCCGCAGAGCCCCCCGCCTTATTTAACAGCCCCGTTCGTCTCGACCGAGGTGGGTGTGCACAACTTTCGAACTTTTCGCGTATGTGTACAGCGGGAGAAGCGCAAGCCGATCCCGCAACCTCACCAGACAGCGGAACGACCGCGAGGCGGACAACGCTGTGGGCGCCAAATCCACAGCGAGGTGATCCGTCGTGGCTGTTCCGATCGAAGAACTGCAATCCATCGCCAGCATCCTGGCCGCCGGCTACCTGCGATACCGCCGTCGAATCCGGCGCGAAGATTCCCTTGATAACCCGGCCACTTCAAGCCCTCATGGACACGAGGTTAACGGCCCCGAGAAAGGAGAGTGCCATGGAGATCGCAGTCCGGAAGGAAATTGAAGCGCTGCGCCACATGACGGCCGGCCAACTCCGTCAGAAGTACGTCGAAGTGTTCGGCGAGGAGACGCGCTCGAATCACAAGCAGTTCCTGTTCCGCCGCATCGCCTGGCGGATTCAGGCGCTCGCCGAGGGCAGTCTCTCGGAGCGGGCGCGCCGCCACGCCTTGGAGATGGCCAACGACGCCGACCTTCGAATCCGTGCACCGAAGACAGCGTTCCAGCAGGATGTAAGCCTGTCGCCGGCCAATTCGGACGCAACCGGTCATAGTCCTCATTCCAGCGCCTCCTCCACCGCTTGTCGCACTCGCGTCGGACCATGCTCCCGGCCGAGCAGTAGAATGTCGATCATCGCGCGCGTCCCTTCGTGCTTGCCATGCCGTTCAAAGTGCAGCGAGGCCAGGTCGAAGCCTTCTTCAGCCAACGGCAACAGATGTTCCCGCTCGACGAGCATCGCCGCGCCGATCGATTGCGCGCGGCCCTGAATCACGCGGCTCTCGTCTTCATACCAATCCACCTGTGCCTCGCCGCCCCAGGCCTAGGACTGCGGTACGAACGTCTCCCGTCCCAACAACCCATCGCGGCTTTTGCCTGGCGCACGTACTGGCGCACCGTCGATTCCGCCACTTCCACCTCGGGCATCTTGCGGCGCAGCCGCATCCAAATCCGGTGCGCCGTGTGCCGCTGCTTTCTGGGCGCCTTGCGGTCGGCCTCCAGTACCGCATCAATAAATGGAATCGCCGCCGCCAATCTCGGCCGTTCGCGTTCCGGAATCTTCCGCTCGGCCGGCATCGCGCTGGCCAGCGCCTTACGCACTTCTCGCCGCTGCACCCCCAACTTCCGCGCCACCGCTCGGATCGTTCCGGCGCCATGTTCGTACTCTCGCCGGATCTGCTCGTATAACTCCACTTTGGCTCTCCTGTTCTCCAAAACCGCATCTCCCTTCCGGGCTCGCATGCCCGAAACAAGATACACGGTTCATGGTTTACAGGTGGGGCCAAATCAGACCATCGAAAGGGGCCCATTCAAGTTGACAATGGCAACCCGCTGCTAAACTCCGAGTATCGAGGGAGGAGTCCCATGAACAGAAGAGATTTTCTCAAGCAAGGCTCGCTGGGAGCGGCCATTGCGGCGGCCGCGCCTCAGGGGCGGGAATTTCGCCCGGCGCCGCCGCCGGCTCCGCCCAAGGGCGCCCGCATCGTGGACCTCCACGTTCACACCTGGTTCCAGATGGAAAAACCAGCCGCCCCCAAGTTCACCGAACGCACCCACAACAGCGCCCGCCCGGACGGCGATTTCCAGATCAACGCCAGTTGGGAGCAGTTTCAATACGACGTGAGCGCAGTGGACAAGGCGGTCATCCTGCATGTGGCCGAGGATGCCGGCAGGAAAGGAAACGACGAGATGGCCGGCTTCGCGAGGAAATGGCCGGAGAAGCTGATTCCGTTCGGCTCGGTGAACCCCACCTACCGCGACGCGCTGGACGAGTTCAAGCGCGGCGTCAAAGAACTCGGCCTGAGAGGCTTCAAGCTGAGTCCGGTCTACCAGAAGTTCGAGCCCATGGACCCGGGCGCCTGCCGGATCTACGCCCAGGCCCAGGAGTGGGGTATTCCGCTGATGTTCCACACCGCCACCGCGCAGGCGCCGGAAGTTCCCCTCCGGTACGCCAACCCCGTCGCCTTCGATGATGTGGCCTACGCCTTCCCCCGCCTCAAGATCATCCTGGCGCATCTCGGGCACCCCTGGCAGCGAGAGTGCATGGTGATGGCGCGCAAGCACCCCAACGTCTACATGGACCTCTCGGCCAATTTCTACCGCCCCTGGTCACTCTACAACGCCCTGCTGTTGGCCTGGGAATGGGGGCAGACGGAGAAGATTCTGTTCGGCACGGACTGGCCGGTCACCACCGCGCGCGAGACCATCGCCGGCTTGCGCAGCCTGAACCGGTTCGCGCAAGGCGGCAATCCGCGCATCCCAGACGAGCTGATCGAAGGAATCATCTACCGGGACTCGCTGGCTATTCTTGGAATAGAGTAGATGGGAGGCGCCCGCTAAAACATGATCTTCAGCACGAACTCCAGTTGGCGGCCGGTGGTGGTGCGCTGGCGGAGCGAGCGGCCGAAGTTGGAGCTGAGCACGCCGGTGTCGGGGTTGGTGCGGTTGAGCCGGTTGGTGACGTTTGGCTGTGAGGCCAGATCATGGCCCAGCCTTCCTTGAGCTTGTCGCGTGGCGGGCGCTCGCGCCCGGGGTGACCAGCGCTTCCGACTTGTTCGGCGTGGGATCGGTGGCGTCAACCATGGTGTGCAGGCGGCTGCAGCGCCCGTAGAGGCGCCACTGATCGTTGACGATCCAGTCGGCGCGGTCGGAGAAGTTCCAGTAGCTGGCGGCGCGGGTGACTTTGCCGGAAGCGGCGTCGAACACGGTGGAGAACGGGTCGAAGATCGTCCGCGCGCCGCCTCCGGGGAGGGAATCCCGTGCCCAATCATCAGGCGCAAAACAACTCCT
>JBBTDS010000530.1:0-2750 GCA_038060875.1 Acidobacteriota bacterium
CTAGCGGTGTAGGCGCAATACTGTTCACTTGGGGAGATCGCTCATTCTCAATCTGTGTTCTCTGGGTTGAGGGACCAGGTCCAGTATCCGGAAATCACCCATTACCACAAGCAATTCGGGGGGATCCGGCTCTACCGTGAGTGGAATATGGGACGCTGGGGAGCGCCTCGGCGTCAACAGCCGGTGGACCTGCCCAGCGACTTTCTGGATGAGACCGCGGCCAACCTTCCGTTCGAAGGGATTCCCGCCCTTCGCGCGGGCTTTCACGCCTTCTTGTCGGAAGTCATCGAGGCCGCCCGGCGCAGCCGCGTGCGGTTTCAACTGGTAGCGGCCGGAGCCCAGGCAGTCCGGGATTTCATGAAAGCGCTGCGGCAGCATCCGACCGCTTTCAATGTGCTGCTCGTGGACAGTGAAGGACCCGACGTCGGCCGCCTTGCCGGTCTGCCCGAGCCGGACATCCACGCCGCCTGGGAGCGCGGCGAGCGGGAGAAAGTCATCGCCGCCACTCTCCGCCCCAATCCGCGATAGAATCTCGGAACGGAGGCATAATCACTGACATGGATCCATTCACCCGCCGGGACTTCACCCGCGGCGCCGGCCTGGCCACCGCGCTGAGCTACTCCCGCATCCTGGGCGCCAACGACCGCGTCCGAGTTGGCTACATCGGCCTCGGCAACCGCGGCGACCAGGTGCACGACGCGTTCCTCGAGCACGGCGATCAGCAGACGGTGGCCGTCTGCGACCTGCGCGACGACTACATGGACTTCGCCATCAAGAAGTCGCGCGCCACCCCGAAGAAGTACAAGGACTACCACAAGCTCCTCGACGACAAGGACGTCGATGCCGTGGCCATCGCCACCCCCGACCACTGGCATGCGCTGATGTTCATTGACGCCTGCAACGCGGGCAAGGACGTCTACGTCGAGAAGCCGCTCTCGCTCACCGTGGTCGAGGGCCGCCGCATGGTCGAAGTGGCCGAACGCACTAAGCGCGTGGTGCAGGTGGGCATCCACCGCCGCTCGTCAGCCTTCCTGAAGGAAGCCGCCGACTTCGTGCGCTCCGGCGGCATCGGCAAGGTCACTGTAGCCAAGTCCTACCACATCATGAACGAGTGGCCCAAGGGCATCGGCAATCCCCCCAACGAGCCGCCCCCCAACGAGTCGGAGTGGGACCAGTGGCTCGGCCCCGCTCCCAAGGTCCCCTACAACAAGAACCGGACCTATTACAACTTCCGCTGGTTCTACAATCACTCCGGCGGCCAGTTGACGAACTTCGGCGTCCACTACACCGACATGATCCGCTGGTGCTTGGGCCAGGATGCCCCGCGCGCGGTCACCGCCATCGGCGGCAGGTACGCGGTCGAGGACAACCGCGATATCCCCGACACCATGGAAGTGCTGTGGGAGTTCCCCGGGCCGGCGCTGGTGGTCTTCTGCCAGTACAACGCCAACGCCGCGCCGGGCAACCTCCAGGATGCGGAAATGGAGCTGCGCGGAACCAAGGGCACCATGTACCTTCACAGCAGCCGCTGGGAGGTGGCGCCGGAGAGAGTCACCGACCTGGCCCGGTTCGCGCGCACTCCGCTGGACCGGGTGAGCGAGCGCTCCTACAACCCCTCCAGGAAGCCCGCCATGGCGCCCAGGAGCGCCAAAGGCAGCCAGGACACCGCCTTCCACGCCCGCAACTTCCTCGACTGCGTCAAGAGCCGCGCCAAGTGCAACTGCGACATCCTCACCGGCCATCTCTCGACCGCGGCCACGCTGATCGGCAACATCGCCCACAAGACTAAGAGCTACCTGGAGTGGGACCCCAAGGCGGAGCGCTTCACGAACAATCAGGCGGCCAACCGCCTGCTGCACTACCAGTACCGCGCCCCCTACAAGCTGGGATGACACCATGACCCGACGCGAACTGTTGATGACCGCTGCCCTCCCCCTGGCCCCGCGAACGCGCCCCATCCTCTGCATCTTCTCCAAGCACCTGGCCAACCTGAACTACGAGCAGCTCGGCAAGACCTCGCGCGAGCTCGGCTTCGACGGGGTCGATCTCACCACCCGCGCCAAGGGCCACGTGCTGCCCGAACGCGCCGCCGAGGACCTGCCCCGCGCCGTCGAGACCATCCGTTCCCACGGCGTCCAGGTGTCCATGATCACCACCGAGCTGCTCTCGGCCTCGCACCCGACCGCGCGCCCGATCCTCGCCGCCGCCGGCCGCCTGAAGGTCCCTTACTGCAAGCCGGGCTACTGGCGCTATAAGAACCGCGCCGTCGAAACGGTGCTGGCCGAGGTGAAGCGCGACGTGGAAGGTCTGGTCGCGCTGGCCAGGGAGCACGGCGTCGAAATCGGCTTCCACAACCACTCCGGCGATTACTTGGGCACCGAGGTCTGGGACACGCGCGAGATCATCGGCGGCCTCGACCCGAAATGGATCGGCTACTATTACGACCCCGCCCACGCTGTCGTCGAGGGCGGCCTCTACGGCTGGCAGGTGACGCTGAACCTGGTGCTGCCCCGCCTGAAGATGGTCGCGCTCAAGGATTTCTACTGGGAGAAGCAAGGCGGCCGCTGGCGCGTCAAGTGGTGCCCGATGGGCGAGGGCATGGTCGATTGGGCGAAGGTGTTTGCCGCCTTCGCCGCCGCCCGCTTCACCGGCCCCATCTCGCTCCACGTCGAGTACGACCCGCCCGACGAGCAGGCCGCCATCGCCCGCGACCTGGAGTTCATCAAGAAGCAGGTGCAGGCGGCTTACGG
>JBBTDS010000531.1:0-1368 GCA_038060875.1 Acidobacteriota bacterium
TCTCGAGACGGTATGCCGAAGACGTGCTCGGCCGGCGCCCCCAGGTGGCGTGGCTGGTCCCGCTCGGGATCGCTCTGGTTGCAAGGCTGTTCGTGTCCTTCGGCCTGGGCCTTCCTTGGCACAGCAGCGACACCCACGTCTATTACCAGCAAGCGGCGGCAATTCGTAACGGCGCTTACCTCAATTACTTTCCACCCGGGTTTCCACTGATCATTGCCGCCATGCCCTTCCCCATTCCCTCCGCCCCGCTGGACTGCGCACTGGTCGCGCTCAACGTTCTCCTCTCCACGGCCACGGTTGCGGTGGTATACTTCACCGCCCTGGCGGCGTCAGGCGATCGATTATGTGCGGCCCTGGCGTCGTTGTTGGCCGCGGTGTGGCCCAATCAACTGAACTACGTTCGCCAGATTCTCTCCGAAGTGCCGGCGACGTTCTTCCTGCTTGCGGGCATTCTCGCCTTTCTCTTCGGAAGGCCGTTTCTATTCGGCTTGCTCGCCGGCTGCGCCGGGGTGATTCGCACCAGCTTGTTGCCGGTGTGCTTCTTACTGGCGGCGGCTGGGCTCATTTGTCGACGGCGGCGAACGGCGATTCGGATCGCCGCCGGCGCGTTTCTGGCGTTGATCGTATCCTCTGTAATTCTGAAGTGGCGGACTGGGGAGTGGGGGTTAGGTGGAAACGTGCAACTGAATATGTTCATTGCGAGTAAGTCGGGTGGAGCCAATATTGATTTTTCCGCTCCGGAGCGGGACGTCTCGGGTTTGCGGGTATATCTGGCCGCTGTTGGATCACGGCCGTGGCTCTTCCTGAAGGAGCGTGGCACGGCCCTGTGGGAGCTCTGGGGCCCCTTTCCGGGCAGCGCCGAGGGGGCCCGCCCGCTTCGGAACCGGCTGCTGATCGGTTTGAGGTTTCCGCTCTTGTGCCTGGCCGTGTTGGCCGCCTTACGGTTCGTAAGGTCGCTCGAGGAGGCGGCGCTGGTGCTGCCGGCGTTGGTTCTTACGGTGGTTCACGTCGTTTTATACGCTACTCCACGCTACACCTATGCGGCTGAACCGGCGCTGGTGGTGTTGGCGTCGATATGGCTGGCGCGGCGGGGCGCTGGAGAGGGATAGCGTCGTGCGAACGGCATGCTGTGTACTGGCCGCGTGTCTGCCTGGCCTTGGATGGCAGGCGCCGGCTTCGATCAACGTCAGGGACTTAGGAGCGGCCGGCAACGGCCGTGCCGACGACACGGCCGCTATTCAAGCGGCTCTGGACGCCTACCCGGGACAGGCGACAACCATTCAATTCCCGCCCGGCCGGTATAAGCTCACCGCCCCCCTCCGGGCGTACAGAACCCAACATCTGAACGGCGTGGCCGGCACTATTACC
>JBBTDS010000532.1:0-4994 GCA_038060875.1 Acidobacteriota bacterium
CGGGCAAGAGGGCGCTGGGACGGTGAGTGACTGTCGCGGCGGCCCACCCGACGTGCTATACTGTGGACGTTTGCCGGCCAACCGGCAGACCCCCGTCTCGGGATTCTTTCCATGCCGAAACTGAAGACCCATAAAGGCGCGGCGAAGCGCTTCCGGAAGACGGGCACGGGCAAGCTGGTTCGCCGGCACGCCTTCGCCCGCCACATCCTGACGTCTAAATCGCGCGCGCGTAAGCGGAAGCTCGGCCAGAGCGTGATCGTCGGCGAAGCCAACGAGAGCGCGCTCAAGCAGATGCTCCCATACTGAGCTGAGAGTGCGGACGGTGCGCGCGGCACGTGCCCGTTCCGCCTCGCCGTGAGCAGAAGGAGGAAAACGTGCCCAGAGTCAAACGAGGCATCAAACGCCGGGCGGCCCGCCGCAAGGTGCTCAAGGCGGCGTCCGGACAGTTCCTCACCAAGAGCAAGCTGCACCGGGCGGCCCAGGAGGCGGTCGAGAGGTCGCTGCGCTTCGCCTATCGCGGGCGCCGGCAGCGCAAGCGCGACTTCCGCGGCCTGTGGATCATTCGCATCAACGCGGCGTGCAAGCAGCTCGACATTTCCTATAGCAAGTTCATCGGCGCGCTGAAGGCCGCCGGCGTGGAGCTCAACCGCAAGGTGCTGGCCGATCTGGCCGCCACCGACGAAGCGGCTTTCCACTCGCTGGTCGAGAAGGCGAAGGCCGCGTTAGCCAAGGCAAGCTGATGGAACTTCTGCGCGAGATGGAACCGGACTCCCTGGAAGCTCTTGAGGAGCGCATTCGCCACGCCATCGAGCTGGTGGAACGGCTGCGGCAGGAGAAGGAGGCGGCGCTGGCCCAGCGGGACGCGGCGTTGCGCGAGGCAGTTGAAGTGCGCCAGCAGGCCGCCCGCCTGAACCAGGAACTGGAGTCGCTCCGCGACGAGCGGCGCGAGGTGCGCGGCCGCATCGAGCGTCTGCTCGGGCAGATCGACACGCTGACCGCCGGCTAACGGCCATGCCCCCCGGCGCTCCCGACAAGCATCCGGTCCGGGTCACCATCCTCAACCAGACCTACACGCTGCTCGCGGCCGGCGAGGACCGCGAAGTCCAGGAGCTGGCCGATTCGGTGAACCAGCTCATGTCAGCCCTCGCCGCCCGCTCGGCCTCGGCCGACAACCTCCGCGTGGCTGTGCTGGCCTGCCTGCACCTTGCCGACCGTCTGCGCACCCTCGAGCACGACCTCTCCGAGCTCAAGCAGCGCGTCGATCGTAAGACCCGCGAGTTCCAGTTGCTGCTCGACCAGGCCATCCAGGAGGACGAGACCGGGCAGTGATAGGATGGAACGCGTGAACCACGCCTCCGTCATTCTCCTGCTTGCCTGCCCGCTGATCGCCAGCGCCCAGCCCGCCGGCGCCAATTACGACGAAGCCAAAGTCCCCAAGTACACGCTGCCGGAGCCGCTGGTGACGTCGAGCGGCGAGCGCGTTGCCGACGCCCGGGCCTGGCGCGAGCGGCGGCGGCCCGAAATCCTCGAGATCTTCCGGACGCACGTCTATGGGCGCAGCCCGGGACGGCCGCGCGGGATGAGCTTCCAGCAGACGTCGATCGACCAAAACGCGCTCGGCGGAACGGCGGTGCGAAAGGAGGTCACGGTCTACTTCTCCGCCCGGAAAGACGGGCCGAAGATGGACATCCTCATCTACCTGCCGAAGAACGCCACCCGGCCCGCGCCCCTGTTTCTCGGCCTGAATTTTAACGGCAACCAGGCCATTCATGCCGATCCCGGCATCGCGCTTTCGACAAGCTGGATGCGCGCCGGGCCCGGCATGGTCGGTAACCGCGCCACCGAGAAGACGCGGGGAGCGGCGGCGAGCCGATGGCAGGTCGAGAAGATCCTCGCCCGCGGCTACGGCCTGGCCACCATCTACTACGGCGACATCGACCCGGATCACGACGACGGCTTCCAGAACGGCGTGCACCCGCTGTTCTACAAGCCGGGCCAGACGCGGCCGGCGGCCGACGAGTGGGGATCGATCGCCGCCTGGGCGTGGGGGCTGAGCCGGGCGCTCGACTACTTCGAGACCGACCGCGCTATCGACGCGCGGCGGGTGGCGGTCATGGGCCACTCGCGGCTGGGCAAGACGGCGCTGTGGGCCGGCGCCGAGGACGCGCGCTTCGCGCTGGTGATCTCGAATGATTCCGGCGAAGGCGGCGCCGCCTTGAGCCGACGCCGCTTCGGCGAGACGACCGCGCGGATCAACACCGCGTTCCCGCACTGGTTCTGCGCGAACTACAAGAAGTACAACGACCACGAGGACGCGCTGCCGGTGGACCAGCACATGCTGATCGCACTGATCGCGCCGCGGCCGGTCTATGTGGCCAGCGCGGCCGAAGACCTGTGGGCCGACCCGCGCGGCGAGTTCCTGGCCGCCCGCCACGCCGGCCCCGTATACCGCCTGCTCGGCACCGACGGCTTCGGCGCCGAGGAGATGCCGCCCATCCACCAGCCGGTCATGACCACGATCGGCTACCACATCCGCGCCGGCAAGCACGACGTGACCGATTACGACTGGGAGCAGTTCCTGAACTTCGCCGACCGGCGGATGCGGCGGTAGGGGTCGGGCAGGCCCGACCCTTACAGGGCCAGGGGGCCTATTGTGTTGGGGATGCTCCGGCCCGGCGCACGCCCATGCCGCCCCAGCGACAGAACCCGAAGGCGCTGCACCCGTCGTGACTATTTCGAGGTTGTGTAGCCTGTCACTGAAATTAATGATCAGAAATGCAGCCGCATGGTGTACTGCATCTCGCGGCCGTAGTTGGCCTGCGCGGTGCTGCGGCCGAACAGCGAGCTGGTGACGCTGGTGTTCGGGCCGCCCAGCATGAAGCTGTTGCTCAGGTTGTAGGCCTCGAAGCGGAACTCCAGCCGGTAACGCTCGCTCAGGCTGAAGTGCTTCGACAGCGTGCTGTCCAGGTTCCAGTAGCCCGGCCCGGTCAGCCCTTCGTACTGCATCGGGTTGACCCGCGGCGTGTAGGGGATGGCGATGGCGAACACGCTGGTGTCGAACCACTTGTCGCGGGTGGGGTTCTTCAGGGTCGGGTTGCCGCTCAGCTCCAGTTGGCCGAAGCGCAAGAACGTCCCCGAATTCCACATGTAGATGTGGCTGGTGGACCAGCCGCCCAGGATCGCGTTCAGCACCGGGTGCGCGTTTGACAGCCGGCGCCGCCCGCGGCCGACCGGAAAGTCAACGCTCCAGGCCGCGCTCAGCCGGTGCCGCGAATTGTTGCTCCCGATCCAGGTCAGCCGGTCTGCGTACCGGTCGTCGGAGTTGAAGTAGTCCTGGGTCCATTCCCGGTTGAAATTGTAACCGGCCACGAAGCTGTAGCCCTTGGCGAAGGCCCGCTCCAGCTTGACCTGCAAGGCGTGGTAGCGGTTGCCGATTCCGTCGCCCATGGTCTCGCCCAGGCCGCCATAGTGTGGATAGGGCTTCAGCAGCGTTCCCACCGTGATGGTGGGCTGGTTGCGCAGCGGGCCGGGAAAGGTCTCCGCGGTCATGTACAGGTAGAAGGGATTGGTGATTCTGCGGGCCAGCTCGGCCTTGTACTTGTAGCTGAGCGCCGGGTCGGACGAGTTCAACTCATAGCGGAAGCCCGAGCCTCCCCAGATGCCCGAAGTCGGGACGTTGTGCCCGAGGTTGACGAAGTAGGTGACGTCGGCGCGGATGCCGGTCGGCAGTTCCCGCTGAAGGGTCAGGTTGATCCGGTCGTTGATGCCGACCTTGAGATTCTGCTGCATCCAGCTTGCGCCGTCGCCGAGGTTGGTGTAGCGCCCGTACTGCTTGCCGGCGGGCAGGATGAGCGGGTTGGAGGACGCCGGGTAGGGATCGCTCAGCACGGCCCGCGGAATGCCCTCCTGCGGCCCGAGCGCCGTGCTGCTGACGTTATAGCCGTCGGCGTTGATGTACCAGCTCGTGCCGATCACGTTGAGCATGGGGATGGCGTAGCGGGCGTAGCCGATACGCAGCGCCGTCTTGTCGTTCAGCCGCAGCGCGATGCCGGCCCGCGGCAGGATGGTGTTCTTGGGCGCGCGGTAGAGCCCGCGGTGCTCGCTGTCGGTGAAGACCCAGGCGCCGGTGAACTTGTAGGGCACGGTATTCATGGCCGCGATCTCGGCCGGGATCTTCGGCGGGTTCTTCTGCATTTCCGAAATCGGGTCGGTCAGGTCCAGGTAGCGCGACATGCGGTCCTTTTCCTCGATCGGCGCGGTTTCGTACTCGTAGCGGATACCAAGGTTGAGCGTGATGCGCCGGGTCAGCTTGAGGTCGTCCTGGAAGAAGACCCCCCACTGCTCGCGGATAATGTTCTGCGGCGTCTTGCGGCGGGCGCCCGAGGAGCCGTCGATCACCCCCAGCAGAAAGGTCGCCCAGGCGTCGCCGTTGAGCCGTGTGTTCGGGCTGATGAATGTGGAAGCCGTGTGCGCCGGGCCGAAGCTGAAGTTCATCAGGTTGGGGTTGACGTTGGTGCCGTAAGAGTGGCGCTGCGACATCCCCCATTTCAAGTAGTGCCGGCCGCGGTCCTTGGCCAGCGTGGCCTGGACGTTGTACTTGCGCGGGCGGTAGAACCAGGTGCTGCTCTTGCCGAAGCCGGCGTTGCCGATCGAGAAGTTCGGATAGTAGATGGCCGGGATCCCTTCGATGTAAGGCTTGTACCAGGGGTTATTGGCCCAGAACTTCTGCAGGCCCGCCTCGCCCCACTTGGCCCACTCCGAGTCGTAATCGTCCTCCAGGTAACTGACGCCGAAGCGGACGTTGAGCACCGTGGTCGGGCCCATGGTGTACACCGCGTCGGCCGCCCCGTTGAGCGTGTCCATTAACCCGCCGTTGTCGGACGGCACCGCCGGCGAGTTGGCGTAGTTGGGATTGTCCAGCCGGGTGCGGAACAGGCTGTAGCGCGCGTACATCCGCAGCTTGTCGGTGACGTTGAAATCGGTGCGGTTGGAGA
>JBBTDS010000533.1:0-2332 GCA_038060875.1 Acidobacteriota bacterium
GCCGTCCTCTCAACAACTTTCTTGTGCTCTTCCGGGCTGGAAGCGGAATCGCTGGGCTGGCGAGGTTTTCCTTGACATTTGGGTTCAGCCGGACTATAAAACGTTGACGGCGCTAAACACCGTTGATCACATTATGAACACTGCTTTCGTGGCCGGCAAGGGGCCCGCCCGGGTTCTGGTGATTGCGCTGTCGATTCCGGGATTGGCCCAGCAGAAGCCGTCGTATCCGGATGCCAGCCAGCCTAGTATTGAAGAGCGGGTCGAAGACCTGCTCGGCCGGATGACCCTCCAGGAGAAGGTCGGGCAGATGAACATGCCTTGCGTGTACCGGGCGGAGATGGCCGGGGGCGCCACCAACACTGGCGACAACGTCTTGCGTTACGTCGCCCTAAAGACCCAGGCGTGGCGCAAGTTCGCCGAAGGCACTCACCTCGCAGGGCTCGGGCCGGGCGGCGGCTTCTTCACGCTCGCCGACAACATCCTCCCGGAAGGCCCTCGCCAGCAGGCGGAGTTCTTCAACGAGTTGCAGCGGATCTACGCCGCGGCCGCGGGCGCCTCCGAAAAGCTGCTGACGCGAATCCTGCGCGAGGAGCTCAACTTCCGCGGATTGGTGCTCGGCGAGGGCCTCGGCATGGCCGAGCACATCCCGGCTGTTCTGGAGGCGTGGCTGCCGGGCGAGCAGAGACAGGTTGAATTCACGCTCACTCGCGAGGATCTCGCACTCCCAGACCAGAACCTGAGACCTGTCGTCGAGCCCGGCATGTTCGAAGTCATGGTGGGAGCTGCGTCGGAGGAGATCCGGCTGAGGGGCAGTTTCGAGGTGATCCCGTAATGCTTGAGCAAGAAACGATAACAGACGAGCGTCGCCTCGCCGGCGAGGCGGATCGCCGGCGCCCCGGCGCCGCCAAGGTCGGTGTTTTCAATGTCGGCTTTCATCGTTACTGGCCCCAGTTTCCAGGCCTTAGAGAGCGGTTGGACGGCTACCGCCGGGAGTTCGAAGACCGCCTTCGCGGCTTCGGCGTGGAAGTCGTCTCGGCGGGACTGGTGGACGACGTCGAGAGCGGGCGCCGGGCCGGCGACTTCTTTGCTTCCCGGAGCGTGGACCTCGTCTATTGCTTCGTGAGCACCTACGTGCAATCGGCGTACGTGCTGCCGGTGGTGCAGCGCAGCAAGGCGCCGCTGGTGCTGGCCGGGTTGCAGCCCACGCCAGGGATGAATGCGGCGGCAGCGACGACCGCCGAGCAACTGGCGCACGACAATTGCACTTCGCTGCCGGAGATCGTCTACGCATTACGGCGCGCCGGCCTGGAGGCCGATGTCATCTTCGGCATGCTCCACAACGACGAGCGCGCCTGGACGGCGATCCGCGAGTGGGCCCTGGCCGCCAGGGCCGCGCACGATCTTCGCAACGCGCGCATCGGTCTGCTCGGCCATCCCTTCGAAGGGATGCTCGACATGAACACCGATCCCACCGCCCTCACCGCCGCTTTCGGCATGCACATCGACATGATCGAGATGTGCGACCTCAAGAAGCGCGTGGACCACGCCGCCGCCAGCGAGGTCGAAGCGATGAAGGCGAGAATCCGGGAGTTCTTCCGCTTCCCCGAGCCGGGCGCCGATCGCATCGCCGGGCCGGTGACGCCGGAGGCCATGGAGTGGTCGGCCCGCGTCGCCGTCGGCCTCGAGCGGCTGGTGGCCGACTTCGGCCTCGATGGCCTGGCGCACTACTATCGGGGCGTCGATGGGAACGAGTACGAGCGCATCATCGCCGGCATCATCGTCGGCGCTTCCCTGCTTACCGCCCGCGGCATCCCGGTCGCCGGCGAAGGCGACCTGAAGAACTGCGTCGCCATGATGGCAATGGACCGGCTG
Source organism: Acidobacteriota bacterium (assembly GCA_038060875.1). Taxonomy (GTDB): domain Bacteria; phylum Acidobacteriota; class Terriglobia; order Bryobacterales; family Bryobacteraceae; genus JBBTDS01. The sequence goes on from JBBTDS010000533.1 coordinate 1,873, forward strand.
GGGGCGGGCGGCTCGTTCGCCGAGCTCCACCCCGCTGACTTCAACGAAGACTTTGTCTTCGTGGGCCATGACGGCCCCGGTCACATCGCCATTAGCAACGAGAAACCCGCGCTGCGCGGCTTGAGCCTGTACCACGGGAAGTTCGGCCACGGGGTTTCCGTTGAGTTCATGGTGAAGCACGGCCCGGTCACGATCGCCGGCCTGACCCAGGGCTCTGACGGCAGGTTCCAGATCATCCTCGCCGAAGGAGAATCCGTGCCCGGGGCCATCCCGGCCACCGGGAACACCAACACCCGCTGCCGCTTCAAGCCCGATATGCCCACTTTCGTCGAGCGCTGGAGCCTCGCCGGTCCCACCCACCACTTCGCCCTCGGCCTCGGGAGGCAGATCGCGCCGTTGCGCAAAGTCGCCCGCCTGTTTGGCATCGAAACGGTGGTAGTTGCCGAATGAGCCAGACCTC